>JAEDGK010000109.1 GCA_016297555.1 Clostridiaceae bacterium | reverse complement strand
CGAAATTAAATAATCCGGCAAATCGGCGGCGGCTTTTCGGAGCTGCCGCTTTTTTAATTATGAGTAAAAACACAAAATATATGTTACAACAATCGCTTTTGCGTACAATATTTAGAGAAATCTTAATGTTTTAACCCTTGATTTTTAATTCCCCGTATGATAAAATACTGTTACTTTTGTTATAAATAGTAATTTGGGGGTGCAGTTCTTTGACTAAGCCTTTTTATGAAGTCAGAGAAATAAGAGATTTAAGAGATTTACTTTCGCAAAGCATTGAATTATACGGCGACAAGCCCGCTTTTGAAATAAAGAGTTCCCGAGGCGAGCATTACGAATTGACATACAAAGAATATCAGGAGCAGATAAACGCACTCGGAACAGCACTTGTCGATATGGGCTACGCCGGAGAAAAAATAGCAATATGTGCAGATAATTGCTATGAATGGGCTTTATCATATATGGCAACCGTTACGGGCGTCGGAGTTATTGTTCCTATCGACAGAGAGCTTCTTTTTGACGACATCAACCCTATTCTTAACATTTCCGATGTCAAGCTGATTTTCTGCGACAAAAAAATTGCCGCAAAGCTCAACGAAAGAAAAGACGAGTTAAAAAAAGACCTGCAAATCGTTCTTATCCGAGAGGAACCCGCAGAGGGAATTCTGACAATAAACGAGCTTGTTGAAAGAGGCCGCAAGCTTCTCGAAAGCGGAGACAGGAGATTTCTTGACGCGGAAATCGACCCCGAAAAAATGTGCTCTCTGCTTTTCACATCGGGCACAACCGGCACATCAAAGGGAGTTATGCTCTGCCACAGGAATTTCTGCTCCGAGGTTATGGCAACAATGGGCATAGTTAAAATCAACCCCGAGGACTGCGGCATTTCAATGCTGCCTCTCCATCACACCTATGAGAGCACAATTATTCTTTTCTTTGCTCCTTACTGCGGAGCAAAGGTAACCTTCTGCGACGGCTTCAAATATGTTCTCAAAAATATGAAGGAGTTTTCACCTTCAATTTTCGTAAGCGTTCCGCTTGTGCTCGAAACGGTTCACAAGCGCCTTATCAAAGCAATTCAGGCAAAGCCTCACGGCGAAACTCTGTTTAAAATCGGCAAGGTTCTTTGCAAGGCAGGCTCATATGTGGGTCTTGACCTGAAAAAAGTTTTCTTTAAAGAAATCATTGATACTTTCGGCGGCTCAATGCGCCTGATAATCTGCGGAGCTGCTCCCATAAAACCGCAGATACTCAAAGACTTTGACGCTTTCGGAATTCAGATACTTTTCGGCTACGGTCTCACCGAATGTGCTCCGCTTGCAATTATCAATCACGACAGATTGCATCTTGCGGAATCGGTCGGCGTTCCCCTGCCCGGAGTTGAAGCAAAAATTCTTGACCCCGACCCCGAAACGGGCATCGGCGAAATCTGCATAAAAGGTCCTATGGTTATGCTCGGATACTACAATAATCCGGAGGAAACCGCAAAGGTTATTGATTCCGACGGCTTTTTCCACACGGGCGACCTCGGATATGTTGACAAAAAGGGTCACTACTATATTTCCGGCAGAAGCAAGAATGTTATCGTAACGAGCAACGGCAAAAACATTTATCCCGAAGAGCTTGAATTCCACCTCGGCAGTGACTCGCTTGTAAGCGAATGTCTTGTTCTCGGCGACGAAAACAAAAAGGGAGAAACCATTGTTGCGGCAAGAATTTTCCCCAACTTTGAAGAAATCAAAGAGCGTTTCGGAAAAGAAAAGGATGAGGTTTCCGACGACGAGCTTTACGGAATGATGGATAATGTTGTCAAATCCGTTAACGAAAAGCTTCCCGCTTACAAAAAAATCGTTGATTTTAAGATAAGAAGAACCGAATTTGTTAAAACTACAACCCAGAAAATCAAAAGATATCAGAATAAAGACTGATTTGAGCCGCGCAGGTTTGTTTGCCTGCGCGGTTTTTGCATTGTTTTAAATCAAGTTATTGTAAAATTCCGTAAACCGTGATATAATTGTTCTTATAATACATTCCGCATATCATCTTCGGGAGGTAAGAATATGAGTAATAAGAACAAAAGCTTTTTTAAAACCGCCGCAATAACGGGCGCCGTTATCGGCTCTGCCTGCGCCGCGGCGGGAAACGCATTTATCGATAGATTTCTCAGCAGAAACGGCATCAAAAAAACGGCTGCCGCCGGCGGAGTTGTGTCTGAAGAGGACTGCGCTTGCTTCTATAAATCCGACGAGGCCGTCGCGGGAATTACCTTTTACCGTGAAAGAGTTTATAAAGACGTCTTCACCTTTAACAAATTCGGCGTTTGCCTCCATTCGATTTTCTACGAGGCGGAAAAGCCGAGCGATGTTTACGCAATCTCCTGCCACGGCTACACGGGCGATCCGTCTCAAAACAGCGTTTATGCAAGAAGATTTTTTGAAATGGGCTATAATGTTTTGCTTCCGTATCTCAGAGGTCACGGTAAGAGCGAGCACAACTACTGCACCATGGGCTGGCTTGACAGGCTCGATATTATTGATTGGATAAACTTTATTATCGACAAAAATCCGAATGCCAAAATTATTCTTCACGGCGCTTCAATGGGCGCGGCAACCGTTATGATGGCAACGGGAGAGGAATTACCCGAAAATGTTATATGCTGCATTGAGGACTGCGGCTTTACATCGCTATGGGATCAATACAGCATACAAATTCGTGAATCTCTTCACCTGCCGCCTGAGCTTGTGCTCAATATCGTTAATCAAACCGCGAAATATAAGCTCGGCTTCAGTCTGAAAGAGGCTTCGGCAGTAAAGCAGGTTAAAAAATCCAAAACTCCCACCCTGTTTATTCACGGCGACTGCGACTCGGTTGTGCCCCTGTGGATGAGCTATACGCTTTATAAGAATGCCGCCTGCGAAAAAGAAAGGCTCGTTGTGCCCGGCGCAACCCATGCCGCTTCGGGCTATGTATACCCCGACATTTATTGGGCGGCAATTACCGAATTTATTAATAAATACATCTGATAATCGGATATTAGAACGGAGTGTTGAAAATGATAATGGGCGAATCCGCTGAAAACTATCTTGAAACAATACTTATCCTCAGCAAAAAGAAATCTGTCGTCCGCTCCGTGGATATTGCAACTGAACTTGGTTTTTCAAAGCCGAGCGTTTGCGTGGCAATGCGAAATCTCAGAGACCACGGCTACATTCTGACGGACGGCGACGGCTCAATAACCCTGACCGAAACAGGGCTTGAAACCGCAAGCAAAATCTATAACAGGCACGAAACGCTGACCGATTGGCTGATATCGCTCGGTGTCAGCGCAGACCAGGCGGCAATAGACGCTTGCAGAATAGAGCATGTTATCAGTCAGGAGAGCTTTGACTGCCTTTGCAAATCAGTAAAAAGCAAATAATCGAAAATGCTTTCGACAGCGTATGGCGGCGTCATACGCTGTTTGTCTAATATATATAAATGTTTTGCGGGTTTTGTTCGATTTAGCATGGTAAATTGCTAATTGACTAATGTGATAAAGTGTGATATACTTCTGATATCATAGATAACCGCATACAAAAACGCGGATTTAAACAACGGGAGATAATTCAATGAACGAGTTTCTTGCTTCTTTGTCAAAAGAGGACAGCCTTACCTATGAGCTTTCAATGCTTTATAAGCAATGGGGCTACAAGGAATACAGAATGGCAAAATTTGAAGAATACAGCTTTTACAGCGACAACCGCGACTTCCTTTCGGGCAAGGGTATTCTTGCATTTAACAATTCCGACGGACGCCTTATGGCGTTAAAGCCCGACATCACCCTTTCCATAGTCAAAAACGCAAAGCTTTCGGGCTCGCTGACAAAGCTTTATTATAATGAAAGCGTTTTCAGAATGAGCGACAGCTCTATGGACTACAAGGAAATCAAGCAAACGGGTGTTGAGGTGCTCGGTAAAATAGACGATTACCTTGTTTCGGAGGTTCTGACCCTTGCGGCAAAGAGCCTTAAAACAATCGACAAGGATTTTGTTCTTTCAATATCGCATATGGCGTTTATCCCCTCAATTCTTCGTGAGCTTGAAATAAGCGAAAACGCCAAGAAAGATATTGTTGCCTGCGTCAGAAGCAAAAACACCCATGACCTGCGCTCAATATGTGAAAGAAGCGGCATCAATGCAGAAAAAACAGAGCTGCTGACCAAGCTTTCGGAAATCAACGGCAAAATTCTTGAAGCAATTCCGCTTCTGCGTGCTTTGGCTTGCAATGCAGAAATGGAAAACGCCTGCTCGGAGCTTCAGTTTATAGCGGATTCACTCAAAAAAAATCCGCTTGCCGACAGGCTGTTTATCGACCTTTCGGTTCTTAACAACACGGATTATTACAACGGAATAATTTTCCAAGGCTATGTTGAAAAAGCTCCCGCGGCAGTGCTTTCGGGCGGAAGATATGACAAACTGGCAGGCAAGCTCAGAGAAAACACTCAGGCTATCGGCTTTGCTGTTTATCTTGACAATCTCAATCTTTATTACAAGAAAAAGCGCGAATATGACAGCGATATCCTCATTATTTTTGATTCGGCAAACAAGAGCGTTTCTCTGCTTTCGCTTGTTGAAAGCTTTGTTGAAAAGGGATTTTCCGTCCGCGTGGAGCACGAAATTCCCGAGGGATACAAGGCAAAAACCGTTTATTCATTTGAAAACGGGGCTTTAAGGGAGGTATCGGTATGCTGAACATTGCGCTGCCAAAGGGCAGACTCGGAGATAAAGTGTATGAGCTTTTCGCTTCAATCGGATATGATTGCAGTGAAATTTACAGCGATAACCGCAAGCTTGTTTTTGAAAATGAAGAAAACGGAGTCAGATATCTGCTCGTTAAGCCCTCGGATGTTGCTATTTACATTGCACACGGCGCGGCGGATATCGGCGTTGTGGGCAAGGATATCCTTGAAGAAGGCAGCTTTGATATATATGAGCTGCTTGATTTGGGGCTCGGCAAATGCAATATGTGCGTTGCCGCTCCGAATGATTACGCCGAGGATTTTGACCGCCCGCTCAGAGTTGCCACAAAGTTTGTAAACATTGCAAAAAACTATTACATCTCAATCAACCGCGAAATTGAAATAATCAAGCTCAACGGCTCCATTGAAATCGCTCCCCTGCTCGGGCTGTCGGATGTAATTGTAGATATAGTTGAATCGGGAAAAACTCTGAAAGAAAACAATCTCAGAGTTTATGAAAAAATAATGCCGATAAGCGCAAGGCTGATTGCCAACAAATCTTCCTATAAATTCAAGGGAGACGATATCGGAATTCTTATTGAGAAGCTGAAGAAGGAGCTTACGAAATGATTAAGATTATTAATATAGACAACGCGGAAAAAAGCGAAATTCTCACGCGCGATATAAAGCTTGAGAGCGGAGTTGAGGAAACAGTTGCCGCAATCATCAAGAATGTTAAGGAAAACGGCGACGCCGCTCTGAGGGAATACAGCCTTAAATTTGACGGCGTTTGCCCCGAAAATCTGCGCGTAACAAAAGAAGAAATTGACGCCGCTTATAACGGCGAGGACAAAGAATTTATAGAAACTCTCGAGCTTGCAGAGAAAAACATAAGAGCTTTTCACGAAAATCAGCTCCGCAAGGGCTTTGAGATAAACAAGGGCGACGGAATAATTGCCGGTCAAAAAATCACGCCCATTGAAAAGGTAGGCATCTATGTTCCCGGCGGCACGGCAAGCTATCCCTCAACCGTTCTGATGAACGCCGTGCCTGCTAAAATTGCGGGAGTTAAAGAAATCATAATGGTCACTCCGCCCGATAAGCAGGGCAATATTCCCCCTGCCATCCTCTGCGCGGCTAAGATTGCGGGAGTTGACACGATAATCAAAACGGGCGGCGCGCAGGCTGTTGCGGCTCTCGCTTACGGAACGGAAAGCGTGCCCAAGGCGGATAAAATAGTCGGCCCCGGCAATGTTTTTGTTGCAACGGCAAAAAGAATGCTTTACGGACTTGTGGATATCGATATGATTGCAGGCCCGAGCGAAATACTCGTGCTTGCGGACGGCACCTGCAATCCCCGCTTTGTTGCTGCCGACCTGCTCTCTCAGGCAGAGCATGACAGGCTTGCAAGCGCGGTGCTTGTTACGGACAGCGAGGCTCTTGCCTATGCCGTGCGCGACGAGCTTGAAAGACAGCTTCCCCTGCTGCCGAGAGAAGAAATAGCAAGAGCTTCAATAGAAGCCAACGGAAAAATAATCATTGCAAACAATATTGAGCAAGGCGTTGAAATTGCCAACGAAATTGCGCCCGAGCATCTTGAAGTATGCGTTGACGAGCCCTTTGCTTTGCTTGATAAAATCAAAAATGCAGGCTCGATTTTCCTGGGAAAAAATGCTCCCGAAGCACTCGGAGATTATCTTGCAGGTCCCAACCACACGCTGCCCACCTCCGGCACGGCAAAATTCAGCTCGCCGCTTTCAGTTGACGATTTTGTAAAGAAATCATCATATCTTTACTATTCAAGAGAGGCTCTCGGCAAGGTCAGCGACAAAATCGTGCTTTTCGCAGGGCGTGAGGGACTTCAGGCGCACGGAAGAAGCGCGGCAATCAGATTTGAAGATTAAGGTGAATGGAGTAATCCGAACCTGCCCGAAAGCGAGTCTTTTCGCCGCTTT
>JAEDGK010000108.1 GCA_016297555.1 Clostridiaceae bacterium | reverse complement strand
TGTGACAATCTGATATGTTGTATTATCAGTATCGGGCATTCCGTCGGCTTTTACAAATTTTCGGATATCATTGCCGAGAATAAGCGGCGCAGACATCATACACCAGAGTGTGAAATGACTCTTGTTTTCTTCGTAGTTAAGGCTTCCGTTGCCGACTTCAAGCATATCGGGGTCGTTCCAGCCGCCGACACCTGAATATTTATAAAGAAGAACATTAACTTCATAAATGCCCAGAACAGAGCCCCAAACAGGCTTGATATCGGGAGTTGTTCTCCAAAGATTGCCCGCCTGTCTGCCCCAGCGCCACGGGAAGTTTCTGCCCCACTCGCAAAGCGAAAAAACAATCGGCTTTTCAATACAATTATTCTTTTCTGCATATTCGCGGGTGGCTCTTTTCAGCTCATTACCCATATTTGTATATTGGATTGCGGCGCTGTCCTGCCTTGAAGCAACGGGATTATAAATGCGGATCGTGTTTGTTCCCTCATTAAGACTGATTTTCAGCTGATGCCTGCCATCTGCCGTAAAACTCTTGGTTGCGGGAAGCATAGTCCTGTAAATGTCAGTGCCGTTAACAAGAATTTCGGCATATTTATTGCAGTTGCTCTTTTTTCTGATGCAGAGTGTGAGAATGTATTCTCCGCTCTCGGGAACAACAACATTCATAAATTCGCAGGCGCCTGCATTTGAGGAAAGACCCGTTATGTATTTTCCGCTCTCAAGCTTGGGTTCCTCGGCGATTTTTGCCTCGCCCGTGAGCACGGCATCTTCAACGCCGAATTCAAGTTCATTATCCAAGGGGTTTCCCGAAATTGTTATTTTTTCAATTTTCGGCGCCTGTGTGGGTATGGGAACATTGTGGCAGAAATCGTATTTAAAATATTCAACTCCCCACTCTGCAAAGGTATCCGCATCTATCGCTTCATTGCCGAGGCTTGCGGGGAGATCCTCACAGGTAAGAGTGCCGTTTGAAGAATAAATGCCGAGCTTCAAGCCGAGTGAGTTTACCCGCTCAACAAGTTTTTTGATACCGCTCGGGAATGAAACCAAATCTCCCTGAAGTCTGCCGTTTTCATCACGCATTGATGACTGCCAGCAATCGTCAATATTAACATATTGATAACCGCACTCGGCAAGACCGCTGTCTCTCATTGCTTTTGCCGTTTCATAAATCAAATCTTCGTTGATTTTGTTTCGGAAAAGGTTCCAGCTTGACCAGCCCATAGGAGGCGTCAGAGCAGCTCCGTTGTCATATTCCGAGTTAACGGGATAAGTAAGCTTAACCGAGTTAACCGCCTTTTTTGCCGCTGAAACAGGGTCAATACCGTTTGATTTTAAAAGCTTTGCAGTAAGCGCCGCTCCCGCTGCAAGAGCAGCCGCAGAAAAAAGTTTTGACATAGTAACGCTCCTTTTATTAATTTTTCTTTAAGATCGGTAATGCATAGGTAAAACCGTCAAAATTTATTTCTTCACTAAATGATTCGGGATTCACAGTTTCGGTATTATAAATTGTTATCTGCTGGAGCTGATAGAGCGGAAGCTCAACAGCCTGCTCCATAACCAGCTTCATAAGACTTGCCGTCATCTGCGCTTTATCGGAGAACCCGACAGCGGCTCTTATGCTGTGGGTTAAAGTGTCGATATCAGGATTTTTTAGCGCAGTTTTATTTAAAGAACCGTTGCTGTTATAGTAATCGTATTTATCACAGGTTGCACCGTCAGGAATATTCTCAATCCAAATATCCGCTTCACCTGAAATAATTGCATTTTCAAGACCCGATTCATCTGTAATAACAATTTCAAGAGTTATTCCCTTTGAAGAAAGCTTATCCTTGTATGCCGAAAGCACGGCATAGGCAAGGTCTTCTTCCGAGCCGCAGTAATATGCTTTAACGCTTTTTATCATATTATCGCTGACAAGCTCATATGCGGTGTAAGCACTTTCGTTATAATAAGGCTCGGTAATGCTGCTCGGATATTCCGCAAACCTGACGCTTAACGGGCTGAAAAGCCGTGTGTAGTAAGAACCGATTTTTTTATCAAGAGTTTCCGATATCGAGCAGAGTCCCATAAGAGCTTTTCTTGCACTTGCTTCAAGCGTGCGGGTGTTGAAAAACATTGTTGTATAACTGTCTGCATTTGTAATGAAATAGCGGACAGACTTATCGTTTAAATCGCTTATAACCGATGATGTTGCAAGCGTTTTAACAACATCCGTTTTGCCTGAAAGCACGCTTTCAACGGGATCGGCATTTTCGGCGGCAAGGTCAATAAACTTCAATGAGCGGAATTCGCATTTTGAATCCGAATAGAAGTCGTTAGCCGCCATTGAAACCGCACCGTCATCAAAATCCGGCGCCATATAGGGTCCTGAGCATACAGCAAAACCTTGGAGGTTTTTAACCATATCCGCCGCACCTTTTACATATTCTGACGAATAATAGTTCTTAGATACAATCGGCACATTAAGCTCGGATATCATATTGATATTTCTTGAATTAAAAAGCACCGTGCAGGTGTAATCATTGACTTTTTTAATACCCTCTATTCCGCTGACATCCGCTCCGTCGGAATAATTGCTTTTGATATAATTGCTGTACAGCAGCTCACGGTACCAGCTTTCGGGATTATATGCAAGCGGATTGTTTTCCGCTTCCGCACGAGCGGCAAGCTTTAAAGCCGCCTCTTTTGCAGGATTTGCTCCGAGAGCTTCAAGCTCCTTTCCGTAGCCAAGCTTTTGAAGATATTCGCGCCATGAAACGCCTGACGGAGATTTTTCGTCAATACCCGCAAATTTGCCCTCAAGCTCCGTTTCAACAAGATATTTTGAGTAATCTTCAACGCCTATCGTAGTTACCGTATATTTTTCTTCAATGGTATTTTCAATTTGAGCTATGGAGTTAATATAATTCTTATCGTCAAAATAGTATTCTTTCAAGCCGACAATATCGTTGAGATACCAATCCTTATAAATTCCGTCATAGCTTGCGTCGGAAATGAAATAATAAAAGAAAATCACATCGTCAATCGTTATATTGCTGCCGTCAGAAAAATACATATCGTCTTTGATTGAAACAGTGTATTTGACCTTGCTGTCGCCGACAAACTCATATGAAATGCCGCCGCTGTAATTGCTCAGCTTATTATCGTTTTCTCTGCGCTGGATTGTGCGGAACATTTGCGAAACTATTTCTCTGTCGCCCTCGCTTTCGGAATAAAAAGGATTAAAATTCCCTTCAATACCGTTTACGCCGATTTTAAGCTCTCCCCCGCCGCGGGTAAGGCTGCCCATACTTTTGCATGACGGCAAGAAAAGAATTATCGCACAAATCAAAAGCGCTGTCAGTTTTTTTGTTATTTTCATCTCGGCAAATACTCCTTTTAGGCTTATCTGATATATTTTAACATGCCGAGCGATAAGTTACAATAACATTTAGGCTTAAATTTTAAAAAAAGCGGCATCTTTCATAAGAAAGACGCCGCCGAAAGGCAAATTATTTGCTGTATTCTTTAAAATCCTTGTAGATTTCTTCGGTATAAACATTGTTTTCGCTCTTGTCATGAAGAGGATACCAAACCTGAGCAAAGAAGGGATTAACCTTTGCTTCCTCATCATATGCCCAGCGGAATTTCTTCTCTGCCGCCTTTGCTTCGCTTGAGGGAAGCTCTTCGGGGCACCAATGTCCGCCGCGAAGAACAAGGTTGGGAGACATCATAAACTCATGGCCGTGAGCGCACTTCCACTTAACGGGAGTGTACATATCGGTGATTTCATCAGCAAGGCACTCGCCGCCTCTGAAAGCTGCCGCCTTTTTGAGGTCATCAAGAGTGAGAGAATCGAAGTCCTTTGTTTCATCATAACCGTGATCAAGAATTCTGACCTTTGTCGGGTCATCCTCGGGACGGTAAATCTTAACCTTTTTCCAATCGGAGCCGATTGCATTCCATTTTTCCATTGAGCCGTAATAAGCGTTTATTCTGGAAGCAACCTTGTTTTCTCTCCACCAAAGAGTACCGTAGATGGGAGTCTGAGCAATCTTCTTCATAAAGGGCTTAACGGCAAATGAGAACGGCTTTGCAAGGAAAGCGAGTTTGTAATAGAACTCAACCTTCTGCATCATGCTCTTGAAATACTGCTTAATGGGAACATTGGCTCTGAAATGCAGGTAGCTTTCAAGAACATCGGAATCAAGATACCACTGACCGTGGAAATTGCGGAGTGTGAACCAATCGGGGTTAAAGAGCTTTTTGGGATCGCCGAGACCGAGAGTGCCGAGAAGCAGCTCTTCAAACTCCATATTAGTAATTCTGTATTCTTTACCTGAACCGATATTGTAAAATCTTCTCCAGAACTCTTCGGGAACATCATCGCCGCATACATTTACAAGCAAACGGCCTGAATCCTCAACTGTTGCCCACTCAAGAACGCCGTTGATGGGAACATGATACATAATGGGCTCCATGTTCTTGAGAATGTCGGCATAAAGAATGCCTGACTGACGGAGGGATACCCAGTATTTAAGACCGGATTCTGCAAAAATCGACTCAGCAATAACCTTGCTCGTTGCATAATGGTCATAAACGCTGATTTTGATGGGGTCGCCCGTGCGTGCCCAATGGATGGGATCGTCTCTTTCGCCTGTTTCCGCAACGGTACCTATGTAAACGACCTTAACAGCATCGGGATTGGGCTGAGCCTTAACGGCTGCAACAATGTTTTTAGCTGCGCCTACATTGGTCTTAATGGTGTTGATGGGATAATAGTCAGCTGCAGGAGAAACCATACCGCCGACATGGAGAACGAAATCCGAGCCGGTAACGCACTCAAGAACGCTGTCATAATTCTTGAGATCGCCCCAAACGATTTTAACAGAAGGATCATTCATATAATCTTTGAATTTCTTTCTGTTTTTTTCGCTGTCACGAAGAAGAACAACGATGTTAAACTCGTTCTTCTTAGCGTAAAGCTGCTTGAATCCTTCCCAACCCATATTGCCCGAAGCACCGGTAAGGAAAACGGTCTTTTTCTGTGCCATTTTGAATTCCTCCAAAAGAATAGTATAGATTTAAAACGCTACATTATAATGTTATCACACAAGCTGACAGAAATCAACAGAATTTTTGAAACAGATTAAAAATTTTGTAACACAGCTCATATTTTAAACATTTTTTTGAATATCTGTTCCACGGTAAACATCTGCTCAATTTCTTTCTTATTGCTTTCGCTGAACGCGGAGGCATCACGCGCGCGACTTGTGTAGCCCATATCAACTCCGCAAAGGCCGAGATGGTATTTTGCGTTTACGGGATACATCTGGCACTCGGCAAGAGAAGCAAAAGCAAGAAACGCCTGAACCTGCTCGGCTTTTTCCGGCTCGGTCTTATAGTTACGGCAAAGCCATGAATAAATCTCGGGATGGAAATTGCCCATAACTCCCGAAAATCCTGCACAGCCTGCTCTGAGAGATTCAAGAAGCGTTGCCGAATTTGCGTTGAATATTTTAAGCCCCAGACCCTCAACAGCTTTTAGCTTAGCCTCGATTTCTCCGATGCGGCAGCAGGTGTCTTTGAGGAATTTCAGCCTGCCGTCAAGCGCACATTGCCTGAGCGTTTCGGGAGCCATAAGTCGTTTGTAAGGATAAGGACACTCGTAAATGCCCAATCCGATTTCTGGTATTGAAGAAACTGCTTTTTCATAATTTTTCAGAAATACGGAATCATCCTCATCCTGCTTGGCAAAACGGTTTGCGATAAAAACATATGCGTCAATTCCCTCGTTTATAAACGCATTTGCTTCATAAATCTGCCTGTCAAGGTCGTCTGCCGTGTGACCCGAAGCGACAACGCTAATATCCGCAGGCTTGTTTTTCATAATAAAGCGAAGAAGCTCGAGCCTTTCTTCAAAGGAAAGAAAGAAAATTTCACTTGATTGACATATGGCAAAAATTCCGTCAACGCCGTTTTCGGAATACCATTGAAGAATACCGAGAACCGCATTGTAGTCAATTTTGTTATCAGCCGTAAAAGGCGTTACCATAGTCGGATAAACTCCGTCGGGTATGTTTTTAATCATAAAATCCGTCACTCCAGAATTCAAAAAAATAAGCGACAGCCTTGCTGCCGCTATTAGTTTAATATTTGAGACACGCTTTGTCAATAGTTATCACGCAGTTAAGCGTTTTCTTATTATTTCGAGCACTGCTTTTTCTCTCCTCGAAACCTGAACCTGAGTCATTCCGAGAATTTTTGCCGTTTCCGATTGGGTCTTACTGCGGTAATAACGCAATTCTATCATTTTTCTGTCGCGCTCATCAAGAGTTTGCAAAACCTGCCGTAAAGCAAGAAAATCAGAAATTTTGCTTTCGGGAGATTCTATCGGAATGTCAGTTTGACACTCGCCGTCCTCACCGACCGTAAGCGACATTACGGGCATTGAAGCGTTAAGAAGCATTGCAGTTTCCGCCGCGTCAATTCCGAGGCTTTCCGCAAGCTCGCCAATCGTCGGCTCTCTGCCCAAGCTCAAAGAAATTTCATCTCTGCGTTTTACCGCCGCGCGCGATTTTTCTTTTATGGCGCGCCCGACCTTTACGGTTCCTCCGTCTCTGAAAATTCTTTTTATCTCGCCGAGAATGACGGGTACTGCGTAGGTTGAGAAAGAAAATCCGCGCTGAGGGTCAAAG
>JAEDGK010000010.1 GCA_016297555.1 Clostridiaceae bacterium | reverse complement strand
TTTTGGTCGGGATGAAGGGATTTGAACCCCCGATCCCCTGCTCCCAAAGCAGGTGCGATAGCCAAACTTCGCTACATCCCGAAATATTGCGGCGGCTCTGCGGAGCCGCTTTTATATTTTATGACATTTCAGGCATAAAGTCAATAAAAATATAGTTTTTTTAACGGCAATCATATGTCTGAAATACAATATCTCTCGCATATTCAGCTTTTTCTCTTTGACATTGAGCCAAAACCGTAAAAAGCGTTTAGGCAAAAAAATAGCCGCCCTATTGGGCAGCTAAATAAAAAGTGTCGGCGTCGACCTATCTTCCCGGGCCGCTTCCAGCCAAGTATTTTCGGCACTGTTGAGCTTAACTACCGTGTTCGGGATGGGAACGGGTGGACCCTCAACGTCATCAACACCGACTAAAAAACGCAACGGCGTTTCTTGAATGCTTGATGATTATATACCTTTGGGCGCGGTTTGTCAATAGTTTTTTTAAAATTTTTTGATTTTTTTGCAGATTTACATTGGATATGTTGCAAAAAGCAAAGAACAAGTGAAATATAAAGCCTGTTTTCCGTATTGGTCTGTGTGCTTTCACTTTATTTTTCTCGGCGTAATTAACAATCCGTCGCAAGCCCGAATTTATCTGCTCATTTTTTCGATTTCACGGCAAACTCTTGCCACGGGTAAGCCGACGATATTGAAATAATCGCCCTCGATTTTTTCAAC
Organism: Clostridiaceae bacterium; assembly: GCA_016297555.1. Taxonomy (GTDB): domain Bacteria; phylum Bacillota; class Clostridia; order Oscillospirales; family Acutalibacteraceae; genus CAG-177. The sequence goes on along the minus strand of JAEDGK010000010.1, from coordinate 29,483 downwards.
AAGGGTGCAGCCGCGCCCCTGTATTCCGTAAGCTCCCGCTTTATCCATAGGCTCGCCTGTTTCAACATATTTTTCGATTTCTTCGGCGGTCAGGTCATAGAATTTTACCCTGCTGACCTGCGCGAACACGCTCTTTTTATCGCCGCATATCAGGCAAACGCCCGTTATAACTTCATGCTCTGCGCCCGAAAGCATGGCGAGCATCGCCGCGGCATCCGCCTTATCGCGGGGCTTGCCGAGGATTCTGCCTTTTGCAACAACGATTGTATCGGCGCCGATAACGATTTCAGAAGCGTCGGCGCGTGAGGCGGCAAGCGCCTTTTTTTCGGCTGTCATCTCTGCGGCGCGCAAAGGCTCCGTACCCTCGGGTATGCTTTCGTCAACCTCGGCGGTTCTTATTTCAAAATCAATACCTGCGGTTGCAAGCAGCTCCCTGCGGCGGGGAGACGCCGAGGCGAGAATTATTTTTTTCATGCTCTGCCTCCGTCGATGCTGCCCCTGCGGAGCATTTCCGCAACGCGCAATACAAGAGCCTGCGTTTTGCCGTCGGGGATTTCCCCCGCAAGCACCATTTCAACCGCCTTTTCAACGGGGATTTTTTCAACCTCAAGGTATTCGTCGTCATCAAGATGCATATGGGTGGCGGAGAGCTGTGAAGCGGCGTAGAGATGGATTATCTCACCGCAGTAACCGGGAGTGGGATAAAATTTGCCGAGGTCGTAATACTTTGCGGCAACGGTTCCCGTTTCTTCCTCAAGCTCGCGCTTGCCCGCTTCAAAGGGGTCTTCTCCCTTTTCGAGCTTGCCTGCGGGCAACTCCAGAATGACTTCCGAATAAGGATATCTGAACTGCCTCACGAAAATCAGCTCGTTTTTATCAGTCAGTGCGGCAATGCAAACTCCGCCGTTGTGCTCCACAACCTCGCGGGTGCAGGGCTTGCCGTCGGGCAAAGCCGCCTTGTCGCGGCGCACATTTATGATTTTTCCCTCATAGACATAATTTTTTTCGACGGTTTTTTCAAAAAGCTCCATATTGTTTCCTCCGATGGTTTTAAGACCGATTTTATGCGAATATAATTTAAAGTATCCTTTTAAAACAGGGGGTAATTATATGGATTATATCACAAAACCCAAAGAAATGACAGCCGAAAATCAAAGAAAAATGATTTTTTCATTAAAAAAAGCATATCCGATGCTTCGGGTCGGCGTTATCGGCAAATCTTTATGCCAAAGAGGAATTTTTTCGCTCTCAATAGGCAAAAGTGAAAATCCCCTGCTCATTGCCGCTGCCTTTCACGGGCAGGAGTGGCTGACAAGTCTGCTTGCCCTGCGCTTTGCGGAATTGCTGCTTTGCTCCAAAACCTGCGGCGCACCGCTGTGGGGAATAAGCGCGGCGGGAATAACCCGCGAGGTTATCATTATCCCCTGTGTTAATCCCGACGGAGTTCAGATAGCGATTAACGGCGTTGACGGCGCGGGCAGATACGCGCAGACCGTTGCCGAAACCGCGTCTTTTTCAAATGAAAAATGGAGCGCAAACGCAAGAGGAGTTGACATTAACCACAATTTTGACGCAGGCTGGCACGAGCTTAGAAATATGGAAATCGAGAGCGGGATTCTCGGCCCGTCACCGCGCAGATACGGCGGATATATGGCGGAAAGCGAGCCCGAAACTGCGGCTCTGACGGCTTTCTGCAAGGCGCGCAGACCGCGCACGGCGATTGCGCTCCACAGCCAGGGGGAAGAAATCTTTTGGGAATACGGCGATAAAAAGCCGCTGAGAAGCGAGGCTCTTGCCCGCATTTTTGCCGCCGCAAGCGGATATGAGTTGGTTGAAAATAACGGGCTTGCCTCCCACGGCGGATTCAAGGATTGGTTTATTGATTATTTCTGCCGCCCCGCCTTTACGGTTGAAATCGGCAAGGGCGAAAATCCTCTGCCGCTGTCGGATTTTGACGGAATTATTGAGCGCACCCTGCCGATGCTTGCGCTTGCGGCGATACTTTGAATAAATTCAATAATAATACGCTTTGCCCGGGAAATATTATATTTATCGCCGCACATTTTTGCGCCGCGGCATAAACTGTAATATACGGTTATGAAACCAATCTCAACGAAAGGGCGTAAGCTATGTTTACTTATCACAGCCGATCAAGAAGAATTCTCGATTTTCTTTCCCGCTCCCGTCCCAACGCCGTGGCGCAGATATGCGGCTATGCCGACCACCCCGAAATTTGCGGCACGCTGATGCTCTATCAGTCGCACGCGGGGGTTTTCGCCGTTGTTTCCGTGGGCGGATTTCCCAAGGAATTTGGGTGCGGAAGGGTTCTCGGAATGCATATTCACGACCCCGAAACGGGCAAACATTTTAACCCCGGCGGCAAAGAGCATCCCGACCATGCGGGGGATATGCCGCCGCTGTTTGTTGAGGGCTGCGACGCCTGGACGGCGTTTCTGACCGAGCGTTTTAAGGTGTGCGATGTTATCGGAAAAACAATAATTATTCATAAGCAGAGAGATGATTTCACCTCTCAGCCCTCGGGAGATTCGGGCGAAAAGCTGGCTTTCGGCGAAATCCGCCGAAATGTCGGGTTCTATTAATCTGAATAATTGCGAGTGTCGAAAAAGAAGAAAGAGGCTGTCGCTCTTCGTTTTACCGATTTGCGACAACCTCTTTTTTGGCGTCTTACCCTCTTATATTTCCTCGGCGACGGCGGTTATGACGGTCATATCGTCGAATTTTTCTCCGCAGCGGCGGCGGGCAGAGCCGAGAATCATTTCCGAAAATTCGTTGGCGTCGTTCCCTCCCGAAAACGCCTTGATTTCATCTCTGAGCCATCCGCTTCCGCTTCCGAGTATTCCGTCGCTGACCATCACAAGAGTGTCGCCGCCGCGCAGTTTAAGGCTGTAACGGCTGAATTTGACATTGCTTAATATTCCGAGCGGAGTTGACGGAAGCTCCGCCGCTCTGACCTTGCCCGAGCCTGTGTAAAACGAGGGCGCCGCCCCCGCTTTATAAATTGCCGCGCTGCCGTCGAAAAGGTCGATTTCGGCAACATCGAGCGTTGAAAGCGATTCATCCTCCGCTTTAACCGAAAGCGCGGAATTTGTTATGCTCAGCGCGGTGTCAAGGCTCAGCCCCGCCCTTATCAGGCGCGAAAACAGTTCAACGGTCATTGCTGAATCGATAGCCGCCCTGCCGCCCGTTCCCATGCCGTCGCTGAGAATTATATATGCCTTTGATTCGGTGCGGAAGCATTCAAAATAATCTCCGCACAGCTTTTGGTTTCCGCAGCTTGCACAAGCCGCTCCGAGGCGTATTTTAAACAGCTCTTTTCGCAGGAAAAGAAGCTCCTTGCCGTCCTTTTTTTCTCTGATTTTAGGCGGCAGAAGCTGAGCTTCCAGCTCCTCCGAAAGCGCGGCAGTCAGGCGTGACAGGCTTGTTGACGGCGGAATGTCCTCAACAACGCAGGTAAGGCGCAGAGCGCCCGAGGGCGGCTGAACGCACCTGACGGAAACAACCTCAAAGCCCTGCTCCGAAAGCACGCGCAGAGCGCTTTTTTCTTTGTTAAAAAGTATTTGCGAGCCTGTGCCGATTTCCTCCGAAAGCTCGCGCAGCAGCTTTGCCGTCCAGTCAAACTGACCGCAGGCAAGCTCACGGTTACGGGCTGAATTTGCTTGGAGCGCAATAACGGCGTTTCTGCTGCCGTAAACCTTGTTGAAGCTTTCCGCAAGGCGGGGCACGCTCGGGCACTTGGCGTTGAAATTAACCGAAAAATCCTGCGCCGAAACGGTTTTTCCGCCCGAAAGAAGCTTCATAACCGCTTCAAATTCGCCGTCCTCGGGGCAGAGCTTGTCCCGCAGAGGGCAGCCGGAGCACACCCGCTCGCGCACTCTCATACATACCAGCATATCATTGGCGGGCGCAAGAGCTTCAATTCCCTTTGAAACGGACGAAACACATTCCGAAACCGAGCCGATTGCCTTTGAAGCTTCAAGCAGGCGTTCACCCGCCGAGCAGAATTCGGACTGCATACGCTTGATGCCGGGGTTGAGAATGTTGCTTCTCAGGTGTGCAAGCTTTGTGCGGGGTATCGCCGCAAAAATAACCGCTGCTGCCGCCGCTTCGGCAAAAACCGAAATCCCCTCGGAGGAGCCGTCAATCAGCGCCGCAATTCCCGCCGCGAGCGAAAAAACAAGCGCGCATACAAACTGACCGAATTTTGAAAAAATGCCCGCAAGCAGCCCGCATATTCCGTAGCAAAGGCTCAGGGCTACTCCCGTTCCCGAAACGGCAATGCAGCCGCCCACGGCTATCCCCGCCGCGCTTCCCCCCGAGCGGCTGAAAAGATAGGAGGCAATCAGAATTATAAAACAGCCGAAAAATCTTGCGGGGCGAAAGCCCATAATGCTCAGCTCCGACGCTCCGAGCAGCAGGGAGCAAAGGCTCGCCACAATGCAGATAAGGCTGTGATTATCAAGCATATAGGGGCTGCGGCGTTTCTTAATGCAGTCAACCGTATCCGTATAAAAAGTGACCGACGAAGCGCAGAAAAGGCTTGAACAGATAACGAGGATAAACGCGTTGAGCGACGGCAGCTCCGAAAACATAACCGCCGTGCCGCAGGCAAAGCAGAGCGCAAACACGCTCACGGAAAGAATAATGCGGCGTTTTCGGCATATTCCGAGGCGGTCGAGAATAAATATTATTCCCGTAACGCCCGCAAGAGGCACGAGCGCATTTATCAGCGCGCCGCCCGAAAGGCGCAGGCATCCGCCGAGGATTCCGCCCGCGGCGGCGCAAATCAGCTCCGCTCCCGAGCAGGCGGCGGCAAGCCCCACGCTCAACGGCGCTCTGACGGAGAGCAGACCCGCTCCCGAGAGAATGAAGCCGGAGATAAAATAAAGCGTGCAAGCCAAAATCTCGGAGCCCTTTTCCCACAGCCTGTCCGCAATATCACGCTCGGCGGCTGCCGAAACTTTTTCCATATCAGCAATTTCCTTTCTTTTTTCTTCCGTTCAGCGGCATTTGATTTAATTCTAACCGCTATTTCTGGTAAAAATTGTCATTTATTAGCCGCTTTTTTCAATATTTTAAAAGATTTTTTTGTAAAAATCAGATTTATACTGTTCAATTCGCTTGCTTTGTGATATAATAAACTGAATATAACCGAAAATAGGAGGAGTTTGCTCAATGGAAGCGCAAAATGAACGGCAGGGTCTTATCATCGGTCGCAATGCCGTTGCAGAGGCTCTTAAAAGCGGCAGGGCTATCGACAGCCTGCTTGTTGCAAAGGGAGAAAGAGGCGGCTCTGTGGGCAAGCTCATCGGTCAGTGCCGCGACAGGGGCATAGTCGTTAAAGAAACCGACCGTAGAAAGCTCGATAAGCTCTGCGGCGGCGAAAATCATCAGGGCGTTGCCGCTTGGGCGGCAGTTCACGAATACGCCTCGGTCGAGGATATTCTTGAAAATGCAAAGAGTAAGGGCGAGCAGCCTTTTGTAATAATCTGTGATGAGATAGAGGATCCTCACAATCTCGGCGCGATTATCAGAACGGCGGACGCCTGCGGAGCGCACGGGATTATCATTCCGAAAAGGCGCGGAGTTGCGCTGACCTATGCCGTGGGCAAGGTTTCGGCGGGCGCGGTTGAATATGTGCCCGTTGCGCGCGCGGCAAATCTGCCCTCGGTCATTGACGAGCTTAAAGAAAAAGGCTTCTGGATTTACGGCGCGGATATGAACGGCGAGCGGTGGGACAGGCAGGATTATTCCGGCAGCGTCGCGCTCGTGGTCGGCTCGGAGGGCAAGGGAATAAGCCGCCTCGTGCGCGAAAAATGCGATTTTATCGTGTCGCTCCCGATGAAAGGAAAAATCAACTCTCTGAACGCCTCGGTGGCGGCAGGGATATTAATGTATGAAATTGCTAAACATAGGTAGGTGAATGCTTTGAACGATAACACAAAAAGATCATCCGGCGACAGCGAGCTGGACGCAATCCTTGATGAAGTCAAAAAGTCAAAGCAGCAAGCTGAAATGCAGGAAAAAGAGCAGGAGCCGTCAAAAACATGGTCGTTAGAGGATATTGACAGGCTCATTGCCGAAGAAAACGGCGAGGAATATGTTCCAAAGCCGAAAAAAGCTCCCACTCCCGCAGAGGATTTTGAAAGGATTCTCAGCAGAGAGTTTGACACGGGAATGTTTACCGTTAAGCCGATTTCCGAGGAAAAGCCCGAAAAGCAGGAGATGCAGGATATTTCTTCTTCATCGGGCAACGCCGAGGTTGACGGGCAGGAAACCTTTTTTGACAGCGCCGAAAACGAGTTTGACGAATCAATGTTTGAGCTGGAAACCGTTATCGTGCCCGAGGATATTCCCGAGCCGTCCTCAATGAGGTTTGCGTGGCAGGAGCCGGAAAAAAAGGAAGAGAAAAAAACTCCCGAAATTAAGACTTTCTATGAGGGAGAAACTCCCGCTGCGGATTTTTTTGCAAAAAAGGAAGAAAAAGAAGAGCCGGAGCATATAAAGGAAGTTGATTACAAAACCCGCTTTTTCTCCACTCTCAAGCTTGAAAACACGGCGGAAATTGACCCCGTCGGGCAGGATGAGCCTGTTGAAAAGCCGGGCATTGTTGTTGCCAAGGCGGGCGAAAGCGACGAAGCGGGGCTTGAAGCCATGCCCAAGGTGCTTGCCGCCGAGGACGCAAGGGAGCTTGCCGTTGAGAAAACCCGCATAATGGAAAAGATCGGCTCTGCGGAAAAGAAAATCGCCGCCGCTCAGGATAATGTTGAGGGTCAGATGATGCTCACGGGCTTTGAGGATGAGGCGGAGGAGGAAGTTCCCGAGCAGTCACGCGAAAACGATGTTGAGGAGGAGCTTTGGGAAAAGCGCAGACAGCGCGCAAAGAACTTCAAGCTTGTTGACGCCGTTGACCTTGATTCCGAGTTCAGCGGGGATTTTGAAGCTCCGCCCGAGGAAGCGGCAAAGGAAGAAAGAGCAAGGCGCAAGAGAGAAAAAAGGCAGGAGCTTGAACGCGAGGAGGAACAGCCCGTTGCCAACGACTATTCGTCGCCTGCGGAGCGTTCATCATTCCACACAAGGCTCAGCGGCATAAGCCGCAAGGCAACCACGGGGCTTATCGCGGTCGGCGTGGTTGAGCTGCTTGTGATTATAGTTAATTTCATTCCGCCGCTTGCACAGAAGCTTTCGATTGAAACAACGCTGTTTGCGCCCGGCTCAACGGCGCTTTATGTGATAAATGCCGTTTTGCTCATTGCCGCCGCGGCGATAGACAATGTGAAATTCATCGACGGCTTAACGGGGCTTTTCAAGCGCAGAATAACGAGCGACACGGCGGTAAGCCTTTCAATAGCGGTCGCTCTGCTTCAAAATACGCTTGCCGCGGTTATGGGCGGCGCAGGCGCGGAAATTTCGGTTTTCTCGGCGGCGGCTGTTACGGCGGTGCTTATCGGAAAAATCGCCGACAAGCTTGACGCACAGAGAATTCTCGGCAATTTTGAGGTATGCTCTTATAAATACGAACATAATATGTATGCGGTGCATCCCTTTGAAAACGAATCGGAGATATTCGAGCTGGGCAGAGGTCTTATGATGGGCAATGCCGAGCTGCTGTATTCTTCAAAGCTTGCATTTCCGACGGATTTCCTTAAAAATTCAAGGGCGGATACAAGCGAAAAGAAGCTGATAAAAACCCTTGTTCCCGCGGCTCTGGGTGCGGCTGCCGTTGTTTCGGTCACGGCGGGAATCATCAGCAAAAACGCAATGACAGCTTTTTCGGCGTTTGCGGGCACATTCTGCATGAGCGCGCCCGTTTTCTCGGCGTTTATTCCCTCATTCATTTCAAGAATAACCAACGCCAAGCTTAACGCCGAGGGCACAATGATAGTCAGCCTTGACGCGGCTGAAAAAACGGCTGCGGCAAATGCGGTTGTTATGGATTCTGCGGATATTTTTGACCGCTCCCGCTGCACAATGCACGGAATGAAGGACTTCAAGAATATCAGAATTGACGATGTTCTGCTCTACGCCGCCGCGCTCGTTATTAAATCGGGCGGTCCTCTGCGCGAGAGCTTTGAGCAGGTGGTTGACGGCAGGCAGGATTTGCTGCCGCCCGTCAAGGAGCTTGTTTATGAGGATAAGCTCGGCATTGCCGCAAGAATTCACGGGCAAAAGGTGCTTTTGGGCAACAGAAATCTGCTTGTTCACCATAACATTGAAGCTCCCGAAAAGGCGTTGGAGGAGAGATATTCTCACAGCGGCAGAAAGGTTATGTATCTTGCCGTTGCGGGCAAGATTGCCGCAATGTTTGTGGTCAGCTATGCCGTTGATAAAAACCTTGCGGGATTTTTCAAAACACTTGAAAGAAACGGAATTCAGGTGCTTGTACGCACAAACGATGTGAATGTTACCGAGGAGCTTATTTCCAAGAGCTTCGGTATGCCGCAGGAAAACTTCAAGGTTCTTTCCTCGGTGGCGGGCAAGCTTTTCAAGAGAAGACGCGACGCGGTCTGCGACAAGCTGCCCGCAAGAGTGGTTCACGACGGCACGGCTTATTCAATGCTCAAAGCGGTTGCCGCCTCGTGCTCGGCAAGCTCGTCGCTCAAAATAGGAACGGTGGTTCAGATAATCCTCAGCGCGCTCGGCTTCATTCTCTGCATGGCTCTTTACTGCACTTCCCTGGGCGCAATGGTCAACGGTCTGACCGCCGCCGCATTCCTCGGCGCAGGGCTTGCAATCTCGGCAGGCTCGGCGTTCCTTAACAGAGTGGGATAATATTTTAAATTTTTCGGGCGAAGCCTTTCGGAAAATTCGGAATTCGCAATGCGTAATTCGGAATTGTATGCGGTCGGGATAAAAAATTTCAAAAAACCCTTGACATTTCGGGGGATATGTTATAGAATAACTTGCACAATAAAGCAGAGCAGGGTTTTGCTCTCACCTTCCGGGAAAGTCCCGCGTTGGTCAATAGCTTGTTTCAGGCGGGCGTATGCCCGAAAGAAGCGTTGATTTTATGCGAGGTCGGGGTTTTCCTGCCCTCGCTTTTTTATTTATTTTCAGGAGGTGCTTCAACATCAGCAGCAAAGAACAGCAAATCAATGAGGAAATCCGTGATAAGGAAATAAGAGTTATTTCCGACGACGGCGAGCAGCTCGGCATTATGTCGGCGGCAGAGGCTCTCAAAATTGCCGAAAGCAAAAATCTTGACCTTGTTAAGATTGCTCCCGCGGCAAAGCCCCCCGTCTGCAAAATAATGGACTACGGCAAATTCCGATTTGAAAAGGCAAAGAGAGAGAAAGAAGCAAGAAAAAATCAAAAAACGATTGAGATTAAAGAAATCAGGCTTTCTCTCAACATCGATACGCACGATTTTGAAACAAAAATCAACCACGCACGCAAGTTCATTGCGGCGGGCAACAAGGTCAAGGTTTCCATCCGTTTCAGAGGCCGTGAAATGGCTCACCCCGATCTCGGGCTTGTAATTATGAAGCGTTGCGCGGAAGCCTGTGAAGACTGCGCCTCGATAGAAAAGCCTGCGAAGCTTGAGGGCAGACAGATGCTGATGTTCCTGGCTCCGAAAAACACAAAGTAAAAGGTTTTATATTATTAAGGAGGAAATAACCATGCCTAAGATTAAGACTCACAGCGGCGCAAAAAAGCGCTTCAAGATTTCAAAGGGCGGCAAGCCCATCCGCGCCCATGCTTACAAGTCACACATTCTCAACAAGAAAAGCACAAAGCGTAAGAGAAATCTTCGCAAGACTGCTGTTGCAGATGTTACCAACTGCAAGCAGATCAAGCGTCTTGTTCCTTATAAATAATTCGGAACTTTGCAAACAATTAACAGATAACGGAGGATATAAAAAATGGCTCGTATTAAAGGCGCTATAATGACTCGCAAGAGAAGAAATAAAGTACTCAAGCTCGCAAAGGGCTACTATGGCTCAAAGAGCACCCTTTTCAAGACCGCTAAGCAGGCGGTTATGAAGAGCGGCAACTATGCTTACATCGGCAGAAAGCAGAAGAAGCGCGACTTCCGCCGCCTTTGGATCACCCGTATTTCCGCTGCCTGCAAGATGAACGGTATGAACTATTCAACCTTCATCAACGGACTTAAAAAGGCTGAGATTAACCTCAACCGCAAGATGCTCGCAGAGATCGCAGTTTCCGATCCCGCAGCATTCACCGCTCTTACCGAAAAGGCAAAGGCGGCTCTTAACTGATTATAGCTTTTGTTATCAGAGATGTGGCATACTATGTTACATCTCTGATTGTTTCTGTATTCTCGCGCGCAGAGAGCAGATTTGCCGCGAAAATGCGAAAAAAAAGACATATAAAGGTATCAAATATGACGATGGAAAAAATAACCGCCCGAGCAAACGAAAAAATCAAATATGCCGTCCGTCTTGGGGAAAGCGCTTCGCTGCGTAAGGAAGCGGGGGAATTTTTTCTCGAGGGCGCACGGCTTTGCTTTGACGCGGTTCAGACAGGCGTTGAAATAAGGCAGGCGTTTTTTACATCAAAGGCGCTTTGGAAATATTCCGAATACGCCGAAAAAATCATCGAAAACAGCGGCTTATGCTTTGAGATAAGCTCGGAGGTTTCGCAGAAGCTTTCGGGCACGGAAAATCCGCAGGGCGTTTTTTGTGTGTGCGCCGTTCCTAAGCAGGCGGAAATTTCCGAAATCAACCCCGACGGCAAATATATCGCCCTTGAGAATTTGCAGGACCCTTCAAATCTCGGCGCGGTTTGCCGAAGCGCGGAGGCGCTCGGGCTTGACGGGCTGATAGTCAGCGGCGGGTGCGATGTTTATAATCCCAAGGCTCTGAGGGCTTCAATGGGCTCTCTGCTCAGGCTCCCCGTCATCTGTGCGGCAGAGCTGAGCGGGGTTATCGAAAGAGCGAACAGCTCGGGAATGCTCACTCTTGCCTCCGTTCCGCGCAGCACGGCGCAGGATATCAGAACGGTGGATATGAGCGGCGGAGTTATCTGCTGTGTGGGCAACGAGGGCTCGGGTCTTTCGGACGAAACCGTTGCCGCCTGCAAAAAGCAGGTCGTAATTCCCATGAGCGGCAGGGCGGAATCGTTCAACGCGTCCGCGGCGGCGGCAATTCTTGCGTGGGAGCTTAAAAGATGAACGGTAACACAAAATATTGGATCTGGCTTTCTCAGGCGTTGGGCTCGGCGGCAAGAGTTGATGAAATCCTTGCGGCGTTCCCCAATCCGAAAAAGCTTTTTGAGGCGGACGATGCCGAAAGAACGGTTTCGGGCGTTTTCACCCGCAGACAGCTTGAAAAGCTGAACTCGGCAAAGCTTGCCGACGCCGAAACGGCAATCGCCCTGTGCGAAAAAAACGGCTGGCAAATCGTAACTCCCGCCGATTCCGCATATCCCGCAGGGCTTCGCAGGCTGCCGGATATGCCGCTTGTGCTCTATGTTGACGGCGACATCGGCTGTGTTGCGGGCAAGGTGCTGATAGGCGTTGTCGGAACGCGCAAGCCCTGCTTTGAAAGCACGGCGGTAGCCCGCAGAATATCGGCGGAGCTTGCGGCGGCGGGCGCTGTCGTTGTGAGCGGCGGCGCGCTCGGGATTGACAGCTCTGCCCACGAGGGAGCGCTTTTTGCGGGCGGAAAAACCGTTTGCGTTATGGGCTGCGGCTTCGGCACAAATTATCTGATGGATAACGAGGCGATGAGGCGCAGCGTTAAAAAAAGCGGCGCGCTTGTGACGGAATATCCTCCGTTTTTCAAGGCGTCAAAAACAACCTTCCCCGAAAGAAACAGAATTATTTCGGGAATGAGCCACGGAGTTTTGGTGGTTGAAGCGGGCGAAAAAAGCGGCTCGCTGATAACCGCAAAGAGGGCAAACGAGCAGGGGCGCGAGGTTTTCGCAATTCCCGGCAGCGTTTTGTCGAGCGCATACACAGGCACAAACAATCTGATAAGAGACGGCGCAAGAGCAGTTACCTGCGCGCGGGATATTCTTTCCGTGTTTGCCGCAATGTATCCGGACAGGATAGATTTTAAGGCGATTGAGCAGGCGCAGGCGCAAGTGCCGCAGGAGCCGACCGAGGAGAAAAAGGCTCCGGTAAAAAAAGAAGCGGGAGAGGGTCTCGGAGCGGACGCGGCGGCGGTTTACGGAGTTTTCGGAATTGAACCGCTCCACCCCGATGAAATCTGCGCCATGAGCGGTCTGCCGCTGCCGAAGGTCATATCCGCGCTCATGCAGCTTGAAATAGCGGGATTGATAGAGCAGACGGACGGAAAGAATTACGCCGTCTGCGGTTAAAATAAAATTACACAGGAGATTAATCAATGTCAAAGCTTGTTATAGTTGAGTCCCCGGCAAAGGCCAACACAATAAAAAAATATCTCGGCAAGGACTATGATGTTGTTGCTTCAAAAGGGCATATAAGAGATTTGCCTGCCGCAAAGCTCAGCGTTGACGTAAAGAATAATTTTGCACCCAAATACGCGCTGATAAAGGGCAAGGAAAAGCTTGTCAAGGAGCTTAAAGAAAAGGTTGAGCAGAGCGACGCCGTTTATCTCGCAGCCGACCCCGACCGCGAGGGAGAAGCGATTTCTTGGCATCTTGCGTCGGTGCTCGGGCTTGACCTCAATCAGCCCAACCGCGTTACTTTTAACGAAATCACAAAAACGGGCGTTGCCAACGGAATGGCTAATCCCAAAAGGGTTAATTTAGACCTTGTTAACGCTCAGCAGGCAAGGCGTGTGCTTGACCGCCTTGTGGGTTACAGGCTCAGCCCCTTTGTTTCGCAGAAAATCAGGCGCGGTCTTTCCGCAGGCAGAGTTCAGAGCGTTGCGGTAAGGCTCATTGTTGACCGCGAGGAAGAAATAAAGGCGTTTAACCCCGAGGAATATTGGGTAATCGACGCAAAGCTTGCAACGGCGCAGAGAAGAACCTTTACGGCAACTCTGAGTTCCGATGAAAACGGAAAGGTTAAGATTTCCGACGCCGCTCAGGCGCAAAAATATCTTGACCGCCTTGACGGAGCGGAATATGAAGTTAAATCCGTCAAAAAGGGAACAAGGAAGAAAAATCCCGCACCCCCCTTCATCACCTCAACTCTCCAGCAGGAGGCTTCGAGAAAGCTCGGCTTCCAGGCGGAAAGAACGATGAGAACGGCTCAGGAGCTTTATGAGGGCGTTAATGTCAAGGGCATGGGTATGACGGGTCTTATCACCTATATGAGAACCGATTCGCTCCGCATTTCCGAAGAAGCACGCGCGGCGGCGAATGAATATATAACAAATGTGTTCGGAAGCGAATATCTGCCGGAAAAACCCGTATATTATAAATCAAGAGCCAACGCGCAGGACGGTCACGAGGCAATCAGACCGTCAATTCCCTCTCTTTCTCCCGAAAAGGTTAAGGACAGCCTGACTTCCGATCAGTTCAAAATCTATAACCTTATCTGGAAAAGATTTATCGCAAGCCTGATGGCAAGCTGTGTTCAGAATACCGTTAAGGCGGAAATCACCGCCGCAAAGGATTTGAACGGCTCGGAATTTTGCATTTTCACCGCCGCAGGCTATTCGGTTCGCTTTGATGGCTTCACAAAGCTCTATGAGCTTGCCGAGGAGGAGACGGATAAGGGAGTTCTGCCCGACATAAAAGCGGGAGAAAAGCTGAAAATGCGCGAGCTTAACTCAAATCAGCATTTCACCCAGCCCCCCGCCCGTTACACCGAGGCTTCGCTGATAAAGGAGCTTGAAGAAAACGGCGTCGGCAGACCCAGCACCTATGCCGCCATTCTTTCAACGATAATCAAGCGCGGCTATGTTCAGCGCAAGGCGAAGCAGCTTGTGCCCACGGAGCTGGGCACGGCTACAACGGGTTTGCTCAAAGAGAAATTCCCCAAGATAGTCAACACCAAATTCACCGCTCAGATGGAAACCAATCTCGACAAGGTCGGCAGCGGTGAAGAAGACTATGTGAGAATGCTCGACGAGTTTTACGGCGATTTTGAAAAAACGCTCGAAAAAGCCAAGACCGAGATGAAGAATGTCAAAATTCAGCTCGAGGAGGATATAACCGATATTCCCTGCGATAAGTGCGGCAGAATGATGGTTATTAAAACGGGTCGTTACGGCAGGTTCCTTGCCTGCCCCGGCTATCCCGAGTGCAAAAACGCAAAGCCGCTCATTGTCAACACGGGCGCAAAGTGCCCCGTATGCGGCGGCGACATAATCGAAAGAAAGTCCAAAAAGGGTCATGTTTTTTACGGCTGCGGAAATTGGCCCAAGTGCAATTTTATGAGCTGGGATCCCCCCGCAGGCGAGGCTTGCCCGAAGTGCGGCAAAACGCTGTTTAAGAAAAAAGGCGGCAAGCTCGTTTGTATGGCAGAGGGCTGCGGCTACGAAAAATCCGCATCGGGAAAGAAAAAGAGCAATGGAGAAGGTTAAAATAATCGGCGGCGGCTTTGCCGGCGTTGAGGCGGCGTGGCAGCTTGCAGGCAGAGGAATAGGCGTTGAGCTTTATGAGATGAAGCCCGTCAGATTTTCGCCCGCTCATTCGAGCGAGGGGCTTGCGGAGCTTGTCTGCTCAAATTCGTTTAAAGCCCTCAGGCTCGGCTGCGCGGCGGGTATGCTAAAAGCCGAAATGGAGCTGCTCGGCTCGCTCTGCGTTGAGTGCGCCAAAGCCACGGCTGTTCCCGCAGGCGGCGCGCTTGCCGTTGACAGGGATAAGTTTTCCGCTCTTGTAACGGAAAAAATTCTTTCCCGCAGCGAAATCGAGCTTAAAAGGGAGGAAGTTACCGAAATCCCCGACGGCGTTGTAATCATCGCCGCAGGGCCGCTGGCTTCGCCCGCTCTTTCGGAAAAAATCAAGGAGCTTTGCGGAGGAAATCTTAGCTTTTTTGACGCCGCCGCTCCGATAGTCACGGCGCAGAGCATTGACCTTGACAGGGCTTTTTTGCAGTCGAGATATGACCGCGGAGAGCCTGATGATTATATAAACTGCCCGCTGAACAAAGAGGAATACGAGGCGTTTTATGAAGCGCTTATCAGCGCAGAGAGCGCGCCCGTTCACGATTTTGACAGGCGCAAGGGCGTTTATGAGGGCTGTATGCCCATTGAGGTTATGGCGTCAAGAGGGCACGACACAATCCGTTTCGGTCCGATGAAGCCGGCGGGGCTTATCGACCCGAAAACCGGTCACAGACCGTGGGCGAATTTGCAGCTCCGCAAAGAAAACAGGGCGGGCACGATGTATAACCTTGTGGGATTTCAGACCAATCTGAAATTCGGCGAGCAGAAGCGGGTCTTTTCAATGATTCCCGCGCTTGCGAATGCGGAATTTGTGCGTTACGGAGTTATGCACCGCAACACATTCATTGATTCACCGCGGCTTTTGGGCGGAGATTTCGGCTTCAAGGCGCGCGAGGGGCTTTATTTCGCGGGTCAGATAACCGGCGTTGAGGGCTATATGGAGTCCGCCGCGTCGGGGATTCTTGCAGGAATAAACGCCGCAAACAGAATTCTGGGCAGGGACGCTTTTGTTCCGCCCGAGGGCACAATGACGGGCGCGCTTGCCCGTTATATCAGCGACGGCAGCGTTGTGAATTTTCAGCCGATGGGCGCAAGCTTCGGGCTTTTGCCGCCGCTTAATGAAAAAATCAGAGATAAAAAGGTCAGATATGAGGCGCTTGCCCAAAGAGGGCTTGACCGCCTTAAAGCACTCAACGGTTCCTTATGACGCAAGTCAACAGCGAAAGCGACAAATATCGCTTTAATACTGCATTTTTGACGGGTTCGGATTATCGCCGTTACCCTAAGCAACAGGAGGAATGTTTGTGATACTTGAAAAATTAATCTCACTTATTTGCGAGGAGCTGGGCTTCGATGAGGACGAAGTCAATGAAAACACGGCTGTCGGCGATCTCGTGAGCGATGATTTGGAGATCGAGGAGCTTGCTTTGGCTCTCGAAAGCGAGTTTGAAATAGAGCTCGGCAGCGAGCTGAGCGGAGATATTTCCGTTTCGGAGCTTGCCGATATCATTGAAGACAGCATTAATTCCTGAGAAAGGAAGTCTTAAAAAATGAAAGAAAGTCTGGAGCGCCTTCAAAAGAATCTGGGATATCGCTTTAAGGATATTTCCCTGCTTGAAACCGCGCTCACACACTCGTCCTATGCCAACGAAAAGGGCGAGGGAACGGTATGCAACGAGCGGCTTGAGTTTCTCGGCGATTCGATACTCGGCTTTGTTTCGGCAAAATATTTTTATGAAAATTTCAATTATCCCGAGGGCGAGCTGACTAAGCACAGAGCCGCAAAGGTGTGCGAAAATGCGCTTTGTATGTTTGCCAAGGAGCTTGAAATAGGCCCCGCGTTAAGGCTCGGCAAGGGCGAGATGAGAATGGGCGGCAGCGAAAGACCCTCCATTCTTGCAGACGCTTTTGAAGCCGTGCTTGCGGCGGTTTATCTTGACGGCGGGCTTGATGAAGCGAGCAAAATAGTGCTGCGCTTCATTCCGAGGCATGACGCGCTTGAAGAAGCAAAGGATTATAAAACCATTCTTCAGGAGATTATCCAGCGCAACCGCGAGGAGCGGATTGAATATGTGCTTGTGGGCGAAGAAGGTCCCGACCATGCCAAAACCTTTACCGTTGAGGTGCATTTAAACAGCAATGTTATCGGCAGAGGCAAGGGCAAGAGCAAAAAGCTTGCCGAGCAGCACGCCGCAAAGGAAGCCCTTGAGCTGATGGGAATAAAATGAAGCATATAAATATTGCTCTTTTTGTTGTACATAAGGGCTGTCCGCATATGTGCTCTTTCTGCAATCAGCGCAGCATATCGGGCAGCAGCGGCGAAATAACCGCCGAGGATGTTCATTCGGCGGCGCAGACCGCCATTCGTTCACTCTCCGAGAGTGAGGCAAGGGGCGGCGAAATTGCATTTTTCGGCGGCAGCTTCACGATGGTTGAGCGTGAATATATGATTTCCCTGCTCGAAGCGGCATATGAATATGTTGAAAAAGGGATTTTCAAAGGAATCAGAATTTCCACAAGACCCGACGGAATTTCCCGGGAAATCTGCGAAATCCTCAAAAAATACGGCGTAACGGCGGTCGAACTCGGCGCGCAGAGCCTTAACGACAGGGTGCTTATGCTCAACGGCAGAGGACACACGGCTTTGCAGGTGGAGCAGGCGTGCGGTACTCTTGCCGAATACGGCTTTGAGACGGGCTTGCAGATGATGACGGGGCTTTACGGCTCCGAGGATGAGGACAGCATTGAAACCGCCGAAAAGATAATTGCTCTTTCACCCGCAACGGTCAGGATTTATCCGACGGTTGTTATCAAGGGAACAAGGCTTCACGAGCTTATGCTCAGCGGCGAATTTGTGCCGAAAGGAATTCCCGAAACGGCGGAGCTTTGCGCTAAGCTTATTCCGATGTTTGAAAATGCGGGAATCAGGGTTATCAGGGTCGGTCTGCACTCCGGCGGCGGAGTGGAGGAGAGCTATGCGGGCGGAGCTTATCATCCCGCATTGAGGGAGCTTTGCGAGGGCAGGATTTATTATAATCGCGCGCTCGGAGAGCTTGAAAAGCTCGGCTCGGGCAGATATATCCTCTGCGTTGACCCGCGTGAGATTTCCAAAATGACAGGGCAGAAAAAAGAAAATTTGCTTCGGCTTCGTGAAAAGGGCTTTGACTGCTCGGTAAAGGGCTGCGAGGGACTTGAAAAATACGAGGTTGAAATACATAAAGGATAGGTATTCCGAATGATATTAAAATCGCTTGAAATGCAAGGCTTCAAATCCTTTCCGGATAAAACCGTGCTTGAATTCGGCAAGGGAATAACGGCGGTTGTCGGCCCCAACGGCTCGGGCAAGAGCAATATTTCCGACGCCGTGCGCTGGGTTCTCGGCGAGCAATCCACCAAAACCCTGCGCGGAGCGAGGATGGAGGATGTTATTTTCGGCGGCACAAGTCAGCGAAAGGCTTTGGGCTATGCCGAGGTTACTCTGCGCCTTGATAATTCCGACAGAGGGCTGAATAACTGCGATAAAGACGATGTGGCGGTCACGCGCCGCTATTACCGCTCGGGCGAGAGCGAATATAAAATCAACGGCGAGGAATGTCGCCTGAGAGATATCCACGAGCTTTTTATGGACACGGGCTTGGGCAGAGACGGCTATTCAATGGTCGGGCAGGGCAGAATTGCCGACCTTGTTTCCGCGCGTTCAACTCAGCGCAGAGATATGCTTGAAGAAGCGGCGGGAATTTCTCATTTCCGTTACCGCAGGGCGGACGCCAACCGCAGGCTCGAGCAGGCGGAGGAAAACCTTGTAAGGCTGCGCGACATTCTTGCGGAGCTTGAGTCAAGAATAGGTCCGCTCAAAACTCAAAGCGAAAAGGCGCTCAAATTCCTTGCGCTTGCAGATGAAAAAAAGACGCTCGAAATCGGGCTTTGGCTCCACACGATTGAAAAATCCAAAAATGGGCTTAAAGAGCAGGAGCATAAGCTTTCGCTTGCCTCCGCACAGTATGAGCAGACCGAGAGCGAGCTTGCCGAGCTGATAGCTCAGATAGAGCAGGCAATCAAAGAGGGTCAGGAAATGACGCTCGAAATCGAGCGCCTGCGCCAGAGCATTTCCGAGAGCGAGGAGGAGGCTGCCGTTATCGGCGGTCAAATCGCTGTTGAGAGAAACACGATTGAGCATAATAATCAAACGATAGAGCGTATTACCGGCGATATGGGCGACAGCGACCGTTCCGCCGCAGAAATCGACGCTCAGATAGAAAAAGCGCAGAGCGATACCGCCGAAAAGCAGGCGCTTGCCGCCGAAAAAAAGGCGGCGCTTGAAGCGGAGCTTAAAAGACTTGCGGCTCTGCTTGAACAAAACGGCGAAAACGGCGAAAAGGCGCGCGAAATCAACGAAAAGCTGACTGCCGCCGCGCTCAGGCTCTCTGATGCAAGGGTTGAAAAATCAACGGCGCAGTCCTCCCGCCGCGAGCTTTCCGAAAGAACGGAAAACATAAAAGAGGTTATCTCAACAAGGGGCGGAGCGGTTTCCGCGCTTGAAAAAGAGAGAGCGGAAGCCGAAAAGGAGCTTGAAAGGCTGCGCGCGCAGGCTTCCGAGCAGGAAAATGCGCTTGACGGTTACAGAATGATTATCGGCACACGCTCCGAAAAGGTTGAAAGGCTTCGCAAGGAGCTTGACGCAATTAATCTTGACATCTATCAGAAGAACGCAAGAATAAAGATGCTCGATGACCTTGAAAAGAATCTTGACGGCTATGCGGGCAGCGTTCAGAAGGTTATAAAAGAAGCCAAAAGAGGGGCGATAAGGGGAGTTCACGGCACTCTTTCGCAGCTCATAACGGCTCCGTCCGAATATGCCGTGGCGGTTGAAACCGCCTTGGGCGCGGCAATTCAGAATATAGTTACGGATAACGAAAACACCGCTAAAAAAGCGATTAATTTCTTGAAAGAAAACAGGGCTGGCAGAGCCACCTTCCTGCCGCTGACCTCGGTTAAATCAAGACCGTTCACCGAAAAGGGGCTTGATAAATGCGAGGGCTTTATCGATATGGCGGACAGGCTGATTGATTTTGACCCGAAGTATTCCGAAATCATTTCGTCTTTGCTCGGCAGAACAGCCGTTGTTGACAATATCGATAACGGCATTGATATGGCAAAAAGATTTTCCTACCGCTTCAAGATAGTCACCCTTGACGGTCAGGTGCTCAACGCGGGCGGCTCAATGACGGGCGGTTCAAGAGGCTCGGGAGCGGGATTCCTGAGCAGAGCGACCGAAATTGAATCCCTCAAAGAAAAGGTTGCCGCGCTTGAAGCGGGTCTGAACGAAAAGCAGAGCGGCTTCAAGGCTCTTTCCGAGGAGCTGGCTCTCGTTCAGGCAGAGCTTGACGCGAGCGAAGCGGAGCTGATGAAAACACAAGAGGACATCATCAGAGCAGAAAGCGCGCTTAACCTTGTCAGTGACAGGTATGCCGCAGCAAAGGGTCACATTGACGAGCTGAAAGCCGAAGCGGAGCGCGCGGCGGCAAGAATTGCCGAGGCGCAGGCGGCTGAAAACGCCGCCGACAGACTCATTGAGGAAATTTCTGCCGAAACGGAAAAGCTCAATGCCGCACTTGACGAAATAAATTCCGAAAAAGAAACAATAGACAAGCTCAGAGCGGAGTCCGCAGAGCTTCAGAATTCGCTCAATCTTGAAATAGTTGCGCTTCACAAGGATATTGAAGCCAACAACGAAACGGTTGCGGGCTGCCTTGAACGCAAGGAAAGCTTCAGCCGCCGCGCGGATAAGCTCGGCGAAGAAATTGCGGAAATCAAGCGCGTAAACGAGGAAACGCTGGCGCACATTGCTCAGCTTGAAGAAAAATCCGCTTCTCTGCGTGAAAACTCGGTTAAAACCCGCGAGCGCATCGAAAGCCTTATCGAAAAGCGCACTCAGGGCGAAGCAAAGAGCACGGCACTGCGCTCAAAAGAGCGTGAAATGACCTCCGAGAGAGAAAAGCTCGGCGGCGAGCTTGCAAGGCTCGAGGAGCGCCGCGATTCAATGCAGCGCGAGCTTGAAACGGCGCAGAACAAGCTTTATGACGAATATCAGCTCACTCTGCGCGAGGCGGCGGAGATGGGAATTGTGCTTGATGATATCCCCAAGGCTCAGCGCACGCTTCAGGAAATCAAAAATAAAATCCGCGCGCTCGGCAGCGTAAATGTGGGCGCGGTTGAGGAATACAAAGAGGTTTCCGAGCGGTATGAATATATGAGCGGGCAGATAGGAGATATCGAAAAATCCCGCGACGAGCTGACAAAGCTCATTGAAGAGCTTACAGGCAAAATGGCAGAGCGGTTCAGAGAGCAGTTCAGAAGAATTAACAATAATTTCGGCGAAACCTTCCGCGAGCTGTTTGACGGCGGCAGAGCGGAGCTGGTGCTCGATGACCCGCAGGATGTGCTTGAATGTAACATCAACATCAGAGTTCAGCCGCCGGGCAAGACCGTTCAGAATATCGACCTGCTTTCGGGCGGTGAAAAGGGACTTGCCGCCATTGCGCTGCTGTTTGCAATCTTAAAAGTAACTCCCGCTCCGTTCTGCATTTTTGACGAGGTTGAAGCCGCGCTGGACGACATCAATGTCAGCCGTTACGCTTCATATGTCAGAGGTATGACGGGCAGCACGCAGTTCATTCTCATAACTCACAGGCGAGGCACAATGGATGAGGCGGATATGCTTTACGGCGTAACCATGCAGGAAAAGGGCGTTTCAAAGCTGCTCGAACTGAAAACTGCCGAAATGGCAAAAAAGCTCGGCTTGGAATAAGACAGTTAATGAAGTTTGTCGGTAAATGCGCTCTTGAATATTTAAAATAGCCGTGCTATAATATTATGAAATAGATTTGTTTCAAATATATTTTAATATATATTATGCTAAGGAGGAATTAAAAAATGGCAAATCACGGTATCATCACATACCCTGACGCACAGGCTGTTACAAAGCAGCTTGATGAGCTTATCAAAAAGCCCATGTATTCAATCAGTCCCGAGGCTCTCAAAGATTATGAAGAGAACTACTTTGAGAAAAAGTGCCAGAAATCAAAGGTCATGATTGAGGAAGCAAAGCAGGTTATCCCCGGCGGCGTTCAGCATAACCTTGCTTTCAACTATCCGTTCCCTCTCGTTTTCACAAAGGCTGAGGGCGCATATCTTTATGATATCGACGGAAACAGATATTTTGATTTCCTCCAGGCAGGCGGCCCCACCGTTCTCGGCAGCAATCCCCCCGCTGTTCGTGAAAAGGTTATCGAGCTGCTCAACACCTGCGGCCCCTCAACGGGTCTTTTCCACGAGTATGAATATAAGCTCGGCAAAAAGATTGCCGACCTTATCCCCAATGTTGATATGTTCCGTATGCTCGGCTCGGGCACCGAGGCTTGCATGACGGCTATCCGCGTTGCCCGCCTTGCAACAGGCAAAAAGAAGATTCTCAAAATGGGCGGCGCATATCACGGCTGGAGCGATCAGCTCGGCTACGGCATCCGTGTTCCCGGCTCCAAGTGGACTCAGGCAACGGGTGTTCCCCATTTCTGCTTTAAGGACACCGAGGAATTCTTCCCCGGCGACCTCAACGATCTTGAAAGAAAGCTCCGCGCCAACAAGCTCAAGGGCGGCACAGCAGCCGTTATGCTCGAGCCCGTCGGTCCCGAGAGCGGCACAAGACCCGTTGACAAGAATTTCTGCAAGGGCGTTGAAGCTCTTTGCCGCAAATACGGCGCACTCCTCATCTTTGACGAGGTTGTTACCGCTTTCCGCGTCAGCATGAACGGCGCTCAGGGCTATTTCGGCGTTTCACCCGACCTGACCGTTTTCGGCAAGGTTATCGCAGGCGGATATCCCGGCGCAGGCGGACTCGGCGGCAAGAGAGAATATATGAAGTATCTCGGCGCAGGTCTTGACGATACAGGCAAGAAGATTAAGAAGGCTTTCTGCGGCGGCACAATGACGGCTAACCCCCTCAGCTGCATTGCAGGCTACACAATGCTTGAAGAGATGGAAAAGGCTGACGCCTGCTACAAGGCAGCTCAGATGGGCGACAGAATTACAGCCGGTCTCCAAGAGCTTATCAAGAAGCACAATCTTCCCTTCGTTGCTTTCAATCAGGGCTCAATCTGCCATCTTGAAACCGTCGGCACAATGCACTTCTCGATTAATTGGAGCAAGCCGTGGGGTATCCCCAAGGTTCTCAACGAGACCTCAGCCCGCAAGAAGGAAATGACTCATATGGGCGCAGCTTATATGGCAGAGGGTCTTGTTACTCTCGCAGGCAGCCGCCTTTACACAAGCGCAGCTTATACTCCCGAAATGATTGACGAGGCTCTTGCCGCGTTTGACAGAGTATTTGACCATGTTGTCTGCCTTGAGAAATAAGGCATATCCGAAAGGAAGATGAATATGGATGTTTTAACCGCTAAAAAGCTTGTTATTGAAGCCGGCGAAAGGCTTGTTGAAACCGGGCTCATCGCAAGAACCTGGGGCAATGTAAGCTGCCGCGTTGATGACAAAACTTTTGTTATAACTCCCAGCGGCAAGCCCTATATCGGTCTTACTCCCGATGACATTGTTGAGGTTGCCGTTAACACTCTTGAGTGGGGCGGCAATGTTAAGCCCTCATCGGAAAAGGGAATTCACGCCGAGGTTTACAAGGCTTATCCCGAGGCTAATTTTGTTATCCACACCCATCAGAAGGTTGCCTCCGCAATCAGCGCTCTTTCGGGCGGAATTGAGAAGGTCAAGGGTGCGGCGGCAGAGCTTATCGGCAGCAGTATTCTTATGGGTTCCTATGGTCTGCCCGGCACAAAGAAGCTCAGAAAAGGCGTTACCAAAGCGCTCAAGCTCAGCCCCTCAAAGGCTGTTATTATGGCTCACCACGGCGCGCTCTGCTTCGGAAAAGACAGCGAAGAAGCTTTTCAGGTTGCAAATTCGCTTGAAAAAGTCTGCGCGGATTACATACTTGAAAACGCAAAGAGCAAGCTCGGCTTAAAGTCGGACAATCTTGATGATTTCTGTTCAGAAATTGCAGATAAGCTGACAAATTCTAAAAAAAGTGTTGAAATTGATACATCAATGCTGTATAATAGTAAGTGCAACAGAGACAGCGGAGAGATTGTTTTTACAAACGAAGCAAACGGCTCCGAGGTTTCGATGGATCTCAACAGCGGCGCGGCGCAGGAGCCTCTTGCAGATATTGCGAAGGCTCACAGAGATATTTATCTCGCCTGCCCGTCTTTCAACTATATAATTCACAATGCTTCAAGCGAGGTTGTAGCCGTTTCAAGGCTCAACAAAACAATGAAGCCTCTGCTTGACGATTTTGCTCAAATCTGCGGCCCCAAGATTAAGGTTGCATCGCCTGAAAAATGCGCCAAAGCCATTAAGGGCAAAAATGCGGTTCTTATCAAGGATCAAGGCGCGCTTTGCTGCGGCTCCGTTGAGGGCGACGCACAGGCGGTTGATATGATTATGAGCAAAAGCTGCCTGACCCTGCTGACCACCAAGATTTTCGGTAAGGCAAAGGCAATCAACCCCATAGAAGCTCTGCTTATGAGAATTGTTTATCTTAAAAAGTATTCAAAGCAGGCTTCCGAATAATTAATTTAACCACTACCATCTTTTGTCCCCCCCGTTTTATACGAGAAAAATCCGAGGCTGAAAAGCCTCGGCTTTTTCTTTATGCGGAAAAATAAAAAAATTCGTAATGCGTAATTAATGGATTGTTAAATCATATTGTTTGGTTATAAATCTAATGTAGGGCGGCTTGACCACAAGCCGCCGTGAAAATGATGTAGTTTCACGGCAAAAATCGTGGGTGCGATGCCCACATCGTCCCAAAATCAGCACAAAATTCCGTAGGGAACGCTGTCCTCAGCGTTCCGCAAAAATTCGTAATACGGAATTTCGGATAGGCTCCGCCTATGACCGATTATATTAAAAGTAGGGGCGACCCCGCGTGGTCGCCCGAAAAAAGACCCCGTGTGGTCGCCCGAAATCCGATAATCAATAACACCCGCCGAAAAATGATTGTTATTTATTTTCAATCCTCCGTCTTTTGCTTCGCAAAATCCACCTCCTTTGCCAAAGGAGGCTAATAGCAACAGTAAGATTTCGGCAAAATTTGTAGGGGACGATGCCCACATCGTCCCAAAATCAACACAAAATTCCGTAGGGAACGCCGTCCTCAGCGTTCCGTTAAATACGGGCAAGTTTTCGGCGGCTTGTGGTCAAGCCGCCCTACATTGCCCGATAAATTAATTGCGGTGTTTTCGCAATTCACCAATTCCGCATTACGCATTATGCATTCCGAATTAATCTTCGTTTTCATTGCCCTCAAGAATAGCGTTGAGATACTCTGCAATGCGCTCATCCTCCGCTTTTTTGATGATATAATATCTCTTTGAATATTTATCTCTCGTTGCGGAAACCGCGCCGTTTTTATCAACCGTTATTTTCATCGGCTTTGACAGCGAATAGAATTCTCCGTTGCCCTCAAAGGCATACTGAACGGCGGTCAAATCCCAGCTTTCACGCAGGAAAGGCGGCTCTTTTTTGCCGAGATATTCTTTATAGCTATCATAAACGGGGTCGTTCTCACGCTCGCGCGAAAAGCCCGTCATAACTCCGTTTCCGACCTCCCAGCCCGAGCAGACGATGATATTTTTGAATTTCTCAAAAACGAGCGCCGCCGCTTTGATGTCGCACTCGATGTTGAACTCCTTGCCGGAGGGGAATTTGCCCGCCATGGCGACTATGGAATTGACCTTTTTATTAAACAGCTCCGGTTCTTCTTCAAGCATCTGAGCGATATTTGTCAGAGTTCCGACGGAAATCACCGTCACGGAGCTGTCCTCCGCTTTTGAAAGAGCTTTTTTATAAAATTCATTTGACGGCTCGGCGGCTATTGCGCTGTTTTCAAATTTAAAATATTTTTTCGTAACTGTTTTATTGTATTTGTCGCCGTCGGCAAGCAGTTTTTCGCCGCGGTGCTGACCGACCTTTATTTCGCCCAGCCCGCAATGCTCTGCAATCGCACGGATTGCGCCGTTGGCATAGGGATTTGAGGTGCAGTTTGCCGCGCCGAGCACGGTTATGCCGTATTTTTTCGCCATATGAGCCAAAATACGGAGCGCGCCCGCATCGTCGCAATCGGGACCCATATCCGTGTCAAAAATCACATATCTTTTGCTGTCCTTGAGCGGCTCATAGGGCGGTTTGCCGTAGTTTTCCTCCGCGTCTTTTGTTTTAATCGCATATCTGATAACCCAAACAACGAGCGCAACGGGCAAGGCAATCGCGCACACAAGAGCAATCGTCTCCATTGGGATATAGTCATAAATCCCGTCGCCGAGAACCGTAAAAAGAATAACGCGCGGCAAAATTCCGCCGAGAGAAAGCAGGAAATAAGGCAGAAATCTCATTCTGACCGCTCCGAGAAAAAGGCTCACAAGGTCAATCGGAAAAACGGGGATAAAACGCACGGCAAATATCGCGGAAAGCTTGTTTTTGCCGTGAAGCTCGGTGATTTTTGCGCCGTATTTGGTTTTTTCAAGCTTATTCAGAACATAGGGACCGCCCATTATAAGCCCAAATAGATAGGTAACGCAGACCTCGATGATAATTCCCGCGGCGTTTATCAGAATTGCCCAATAGGTCGGGAACGCCATACCCACGGCAATATAAATCAGCGAAGCGGGCACAACGAAAACAACGGATTTGAGCAGATACACTCCGAGTATCGCCGCCACTCCCGCCGCAACATTGGGGCTTTCCGCAACGAGCCTCCTGATGTCCATATTCTTGAAATCATCATATTTCCATATTATTAAGGCAATAATAACAACCGAAACAACAATTCTTGCCGCCAGCCCGAGGGCGTGCGAGCCTCTCATAAATTTTTCTTTCATCGCATTATTCTCTCCTTGATACGGTTATTTATGATTCGCAATGCGGAATTGGTTTGCGGGTTGTCGAGGACGCCAACCCCTACGAATTGCATCGCCGTGAAAATGATTGTTTGTTATTTCCAATCCTTTGTCACGGCTTTGCCGTGCCACCTCCTTTGCCAAAGGAGGCTAATGTTAAATTCGGCTTTCTTCTATGGGCTCCTTAGAAAAGGAGCTGTCCGTAGGACTGAGGATTGATTTTGCCGTATAATCGAGATGCTTTAACGGCGGCTTGTGGGCAAGCCGCCCTACTCTCACCTTTTACCTATTCACTATTACTTCTTACCTCAAATTGCCCCCGCCCTACATTGGATTTACAATACGGTTTGACAATTCATTAATTCCTCATTGTTCCGCAAATTCTTATTTATTTACAAAAGTATACTCCGATTTGCACGGTAAATCAAGAAAAATCGGCAGTTCCGTAAAAATTTTTGTAGACAGAAACCAAATCATGTGGTACACTTAATTGATATCGCTTTTTTATACCCATTTTCGGCATTTTGACCATTTTCCGCACGCTGCACGGTTAATGTCCGTTTTAAAACAGCGCGCTTTGTTATATACTATCTTTCTGAAGGAGGGATGTAACGGTGATGACCGTAAGAGAAAAAATGGAAAGAGCATCCGCTTCGGTAGCGTTTGACGGCATTTATAAATATGTCAAAAAAAATCCCGAAGAAAACCTTGTTAAGCTTATAAATATGGCTCAGAAGCTTATGGGCGGAGCATTCCCCGAAAAAAACTTTGACGCTTTCAGAAAAGCAGTAAAAGACCCCGAAAATGTTTGGCGAACCTTTGCAATGAACATTATCAACGAATGTGACGCGGGCGTTGTTAAAAAGATGCTCCTTGCTCTCGGGCTCGGTGCGGGCGTTAACGGCACAAAGGCCGTCAGAGCAAACCGCGAAAAATATAAATGCAACATCCCGTTCCTTATGCTTTTTGACCCCACAAGCGCCTGCAATCTCCATTGCAAAGGCTGCTGGTCGGCGGAATACGGCAACAAATCAAGCCTTACGCTTGACGAAATGCGCAGCATTGTCAATCAGGGCACGGAGCTGGGCACTCATCTTTATATGCTCACGGGCGGCGAGCCTCTTATCAGAAAAGACGATATCATTACTCTCTGCCGTGAAAATCCCGACTGTGCGTTCCTTGCTTACACCAACGCCACTTTAATTGATCAGGCGTTTTGCGACAAAATGAAAGAGGTCGGCAATCTCTCCCTTGCTTTGAGCATTGAGGGAACGCAGGAGAGCAACGATTTCCGCCGCGGCGACGGAGCATACAAAAAGACCGTTGAAGCTATGGATTTGCTTAAAAAGAACGGTCTTGTTTACGGCATTTCCGTTTGCTACACAAGCAAAAACATCCCCGCAGTTACGAGCGATGAATTTCTCGACCTTATGGTCGAAAAGGGCGTGCGCTTCGGGCTTTATTTCAACTATATGCCCGTCGGCAAGGACGCCGTGGTTGACCTCATTCCCTCGCCCGAACAGCGCGTATATATGTATAAATGGCTCAGGAGAGTCAGAAACAGCAAAACAGGCAAGCCGATGTTCATTATGGATTTCCAGAATGACGCTGAATATGTCGGCGGCTGCATAGCGGGCGGCAGAAACTATTTCCATATCAATTCCGAGGGAGATATGGAGCCTTGCGTATTCATTCATTATTCCGATTCAAACATCAGAAAGAATACAATTCTTGAGGGACTTAAAAATCCTCTGTTCCAAGCTTATTGGCACAACCAGCCGTTTAACGACAATCATCTGCGCCCTTGCCCGATGCTTGAAAATCCCCAATGTCTGCGTAAAATCATTGAGGAAACGGGCGCGAAGTCAACCGACCTTATCGAGCCTGAAAGCGCGGATACTCTCTGCTCCAAGTGCGACTGCTTTGCTAAGGCTTGGCAGCCTGTTGCAGACGAGCTTTGGAATTCCACAAAGCATCCCAATCCCAAAACGCAGTTTTACCGCGACACTCCCGAGGGAAAAGCGGCTCTTGACAAACAGAATAAAAAGTAATATACTTCTAAGTAACAAAGGGGTGCTGCTTTCGGGCGGCTGAGATTATACCCTCAAACCTGATCCCGGTAATGCGGGCGTAGGAAAAAGCCTGAAGTGCAAGCTTTTACGCCCGGCGCGCCTTTGCGCCGGGCTTTTTATTTGCCTTGCCCCCTTTAATTTTGCCGTTTAACCGGCATAAAGAAAGGATGTCTGCAAAATGACAGAAAACAAATTTCCCAAAACTCAGGTTCTTGCGGAAAGCGCGCTGATGGTTGCTCTTTCAATAGCAATCTTCGCCGTTTCCGACCTGCTTCCCTGGCCCTATGCTTACGGCGGAGGCTTCAGCCTTTTCGGTCAGGTTCCCGTTATTCTCGTTTCATATCGCCACGGAATGAAAAACGGTCTGCTCGCCGCTCTCGTGCTTGCGCTTTTTGAAATGATGATGGGCTACAAAAACTTCACCTATGTTGCAGGAATTGCCGCATACCTCGTTGTTGCGCTTGCCGATTACATCATAGCTTTCGGCTGCCTCGGTCTCGGCGGAATGTTCAAGGGCAAATTCGGAGGAAATCAGGCAAAAGAGCTTGCCGTCGGCGGAGCGGTTGTTTGCGTTATCAGATTTATCTGCCATTTCATCAGCGGCGTTACCGTTTGGAAAGACTATTGCCCCGACGGTATGGCTGTTGCTCTCTATTCATTTGTTTATAACGGCTCATATATGGCGATAGAGCTTATTCTGACGGTTGTCGGCTTAATCGCGGTGGGCAAAATATTTAATCTCAGCAAGAAAAAGATGGTTTGATAAATATTTTATCAGATTAAATACTAAGGCTGTATTCATACGGGCAGTGTGAATACAGCCTTGTTTTTACGGCGAAATGCGCAGGGGTCGGCGTTCCTGACAATGCGGAATTCGGAATTAATGAATTGTCAACCCGTATTGTAAATCCAATGTAGGGCGGGGG
>JAEDGK010000107.1 GCA_016297555.1 Clostridiaceae bacterium | reverse complement strand
AGAAAATCTTTAAGACGCGGGTTTTGAGGATTGGAAAAGAACTCATCGGGAGTGTTTTCCTCCATAATAACTCCGCCGTCCATAAAGACAACTCTTGAACCGACCTCTTTTGCAAAGCCCATTTCATGGGTAACAACAACCATAGTCATTCCCGAAAGGGCAAGCTCTTTCATAACATCGAGCACCTCGCCGACCATTTCGGGGTCAAGCGCAGAGGTGGGCTCGTCAAAAAGCATAACCTCGGGATTCATTGCAAGAGCGCGGACTATCGCAACTCTCTGCTTCTGACCGCCCGAAAGCTGCGACGGATAAGCCTTTGCCTTATCGGCAAGCCCTACTCTTTTAAGCAGAGCCATTGCCTTTTCCTCCGCCTCGTCCTTTTTCATAATTCCGAGCTTTACGGGAGCAAGCGTTATGTTTTTAAGAATGGTGTGGTTATTGAAAAGATTGAACTGCTGGAAAACCATACCCATTTTTTCGCGGTGCTTATTGATGTTTACATGCTTTGCGGTTATGTCAACGCCGTCAAGCTCAATTTTGCCGCCTGTCGGCTCCTCGAGCCTGTTAAGGCAGCGCAGGAATGTTGATTTTCCCGAGCCTGAGGGACCGATAACCACAACGACCTCGCCTTTTTTTATCTCGGTATTAATGCCTTTGAGAACCTCGAGCGAGCCGAAATTCTTTTTTAAATCGGTAACTTTGATAAGAACATTGTTATCAGTGGTCACTGCTGCGCAGCCTCCTTTCGAGCAAGCCGACGAGCTTCTGAAGCCCGAGAACAAGGATAAGATAAATCAGAGCAACCGTCAGATAAGGAATATTCATATTATAGGTAAAGCCGACAAGAGCGTTGGCTCCCTTCATCATATCCTTAACGGCAATGAAGCTTGCAACCGATGTTTCTTTGAGCAAAACAATGAATTCATTTGCAAGCGCAGGCAAAACATTTTTGAATGCCTGAGGCATAATTATGTAAATCATCGTTCTGAAATAAGAGAAGCCGAGGCTTCTGCCTGCCTCAAACTGCCCGTTATCGATTGACATTATGCCCGAGCGGACTATTTCCGCAACATATGCGCCCGAGTTGATTCCGAAAGCGATTATGGCGGTTGTGTTTTCGTGAACGCCGGCTTTGCCGAGCCACAAATAATAAATTATCAAAAGCTGAACGATTACGGGCGTTCCTCTGACAACCGTCAGATAAAGCTTGCAGAGCGCATTTGCAAATTTCAGCTTGCCCGTTTTATCGTGAGTTGACCTGACAATGGCAACCAGAAATCCGAGCGCAAGTCCGATAAGCAAAGCGAAAAAGGTTATCTCAATAGTTACCCACAAGCCGTCGGTAATGTGCCTGTAATTGTTATCCTTGATAAGAACCTTATAAAAATCGCTCTTAAAGCCGTTAAGCCACTCAATAAGCGGCGCAAAAAATCCCGAATCGCTCTGCGCCGACTGAGCCGCGGCGGCAAACGCCGGAATCGCAAGGCTGAAAATTATGGCGGCAATAACGGCGGCAATAATTATTTTAAGCGTTTTGGACGAAATATGATTCTCTCTCATTTGCTGAGCAAAGCCACCCTTCGATTGGTATTATATGAACAATTTAAAGGGGCAGGCGCAAGCCTGCCCCTCGATGTGTGCTCTAAACGGTTTATGCGGGGATATACTTGTCAACAATAGCCTTGATTGAGCCGTCAGCGGTAAGCTCGGCAAGAGCTGCATTGATTTTTTCAAGAAGCTCTGTGTTTTCCTTGGCAACCGCAATGGCGTAATCCTCATCGGCATAAGCGGTTTCAAGGATGGTCAGACCCTCATTTTCTGCAACGAAAGCCTTTGCGGGCTCATTATCGATGATAACAGCGTCAACAGCTCCGTTCTGAAGAGCTGCAACTGCCGCCGCACCGTTGGTATATCTCTTAACATTCTCTTCGCCGAAATCTTCAGTTGCATAAGCGTCGCCGGTAGTAGCTTCCTGAACGCCTATCTTTTTGCCTGCAAGATCATCGATTGAAGCAATGTCGGAGCCTTCTTTAACGATAACAACCTGAACGCCCTTTGCGTAGCTGGTTGAGAAGTTAACCTGCTCAAGTCTGTCAGGCTTAACGGTCATACCTGCCATACCGATATCGGCAATGCCGTTCTGAACAGCGCCGAGGATGCCATTGAAATCCATATCCTTGATTTCAAACTCCATGCCGAGCTTTTCAGCGATAAGAGCGCCGATTTCAGCGTCGATACCGACAATCTTGTCGCCCTCATAATATTCATAGGGCGGGAATGTGGCGTTGGTAGCCATAATGAGCTTGCCGTTGGTTGCCGCAGGAGCTTCTGTCTGAGAAGCATCGCTCTGAGCGGGAGCTGTTGTTGAATCTCCGCTGTCCTTGCCGCCGCAAGCATAAAGAAGAGTTGCGGAAAGAACAACTGCCATTACAACTGCGAGAATTTTAACAAATTTTTTCATTGCATTTTCCTCCGTTTATTTGTGATAGCGATATTATAGCACCGTTTAATTAAAAAGTAAAGATAAAATGTATTTTTATAAGAAAAAACTAATTTTAGGCCCTGAATATCGGATATTTATTCAACATAGCCAAAACCTGCAAGCACGGCGCGGAAATCGGGCGGCAGCGGAGCTTCAAGCTCGATTTTTTCGCCCGTTACGGGGTGGGTAAAGATACAGCGGCGGCAATGCAGAAGCTGATGACCGATTTCGGGCATAAAATCGCCGTACATTTTATCGCCCGCAAGCGGATTGCCGCAAAAAGCCATATGCACCCTTATCTGATGTGTTCTGCCCGTCTCAAGCCTGAGTGAAACGAGCGTTGCGCCGTCAAATATCTGCTCGGCGCGCCAATGGGTAACGGCAGCTTCAACGCCTTTTTCGTATGAACAGGCTCTGAGCGTTTTCATCGGGTCGGGGCGGTAAATCGGCGCGTCTACCGTGCCCTCTTCGCAAAGTTCGCCCTGCACAAGCGCGCAATATTCCTTTTTGATTTTTCCCGAAAGCCTGCAAGCGGACAGCGGATTCAGAGCGCAGACAACCAGCCCCGAGGTTCCTTTGTCAAGCCTGCCCACGGCTCTGAAAGCCGCGCTTTTGCCCTGCGCGGCAAGGTGGGCGGCAACGGCGTTTGCCAGCGTGTCGCCCTGATGATTGTGAGTGGGGTGCATAGCCATAAAAGGCGATTTATTCACAATAAGAATATCTTCATCCTCATATACTATATTTATATCGGCATCGCACGCCTCGGGCGGCTCTCCGCCGTCGGGAATTGAAACGCCGATAACATCGCCGCAGGCAATTCTGTCAATCGTGCGCAAAGGCTCGCCGTTTTTCAGGAGAGAATACTTAACCTTTTTCATAAGCCTTGCGGAAAAGCCGCAGTATCCCCTGAGAAAATGCACCGCTTTTCTTCCGTCATATTCGGGCGGAACAACATAATCAATTTTTCTCGGCACGGCAATCCTCCCAATTCCAACCTTATATTCTGCCGGAATTAACCTCCGAGCAATTATTTTGTCAGCACAACGGTTGTTATGCTCTTTGCGGGAAGCGTTGTTTTTCTCAAAAATCTGCCGCTGTATATTTTTTCACAGCCTTTTTCCGAATCGGTGCGATAGATTTCGGCTTTTCCGCAACCGTTCAAAAGCCTTATTTCGCTTTCTTCTCCGTTATTGACAAGCACTATCACGGTTTTTCTGCCGTCCGTAAAGGCGGTTAAAGCGATTTGACTTTTTTCATTAAAGCTGTCAAGCACTTCAATTCTTCTCATTCCCGGCTCAATGAAGCGCGAAAAATGCTTAAAAGCGTAATACCTTTGATAAGTCACCAAACCCGTATCCTTAAAGTCCAGCAATCCGTCGCCGTTTACGGCAGTCCAGCTCTGCCACGAAACCGCATTGAGCAAATTCAAATCCTGAACTATTATATTTGCCATATAAATGCCGCTGTCAACGGTTGTTGAGTCGATTTTGAGAGGAAGCTCGCACCATTCGCTCATTTCGAGCTTTTTGTCGGGATACTGCTCCGCAAGCTTATTGCCCGTTTCGGTCTTAACCTGATAATTATTGTCTATCCAATAGCTGTGGCCGCTGTAAGTATCGCAAAAAGCGTTAAGAATATCGCTTGCAAAAAATTTGTCGATATATTCGTAATATTCGGGTGAAAGCTGACCGCTTTCGGGTCCGTTAAGCTTATACGGCGAGCCGCGCCTTTGCATTTCGGTTGCAAAAAGCTCAAGCACTTCAACGGTTTCATCGGCTGTGTAATGGCAGCCCTCCTGCCCTACCCAATCGCCGCCCCAAGACCATTGAGGCTCGTTTATCGGAGAAATTGCCGAAACGGGATAGCCCTGAGCGACAAACCAATCAGCTATTGTCAGCACATAATCGACAAATGCCGCATAGTTCTCTTTCGGCAAATTTGACTGATAGGGTTCAAGCCCGCCCGAGGCGTGACCGCTCACGGTCATCGAAAAATGGGGGCTGTTGCAGAAAAGGATTACTTCCTTTGCACCGTATTTAACCGCCGCGTCAAGCATACGCCGAGCGTTGGCGTCTCGGGTGAAATCATATTCATATTTGCCCGTCTGCTCATTGAAAACATAAAAGCTTTCCGTGCGCCTTGACGGGTCGCCTATTCTGCTGTTCGGATTATCCTTTTCGCCGCCGCCGATATTGTAGCGGTAAATATCAAGCCCCAGCCCCGTTTCGTCATCATAAAGCAGCCTTGCAATTTCATTTGCCTGCTCATCGCTTTCGATATTCTGTGACCACCAGCAGGAGCTTGTGCCGAAGCCCTCAAAGGTTTGATAAACCATATATTTATTCACTCCGATCGTCTGAATATCGCTGCGCTCGTAAACAGAGAAAAGGAATGTCTGAATTGCCGCAAGCGCCAAGCACAAATATCTGTTAATCATAGGCGGTTATCCTCCGTTTAATCGCAGAAGCTCTTCATTGCGTCAAGCGTTTTTTCGAGCAGCTCGTCAAGCTCCCAGCCGAGCATTTCCGCGCCCTTTGAAATTACATCTCTCGAACAGCCCGCCGCAAACTTTTTATCCTTATATTTCTTTTTGAGCGATTTAAGCTCCATATCCCGAACACTCTTTGACGGGCGCATAAGCGCCGCCGCGCCTATAAGCCCCGTAAGCTCATCGGTTGCAAAAAGCACCTTTTCCATCTGATGCTCAGGCTCAACCTCGGAGCAAATGCCGAAGCCGTGGCTTGCAACGGCGTGAATCAAACGCTCGTCAAGCCCTCTTTCGCGCATTATCTCAACGCATTTGACGCAATGCTGTTCAGGATAAAGCTCAAAATCCAAATCGTGAAGCAAGCCGACTGTTCCCCAAAAATCCTCCTCGTCGGCATATCCGAGCTCTTTGGCAAAATAACGCATAACGCCCTCAACCGTCAAAGCGTGCTGCAAATGAAAAGGCTCTTTGTTGAATTCGGTTAAAAGCGCATAAGCTTCTTCTCTTGTTATCATAAAAATCACTCCAAATATAGTTTTGAGGGGCTTATTTCCGCCCCGTCTGCGTTAAAAAAACTATAAGTAATATATACATAATATCACATATTGCGGAAAAAAGCACGGATTTTTTATAATAATGATAAAGTTTTTTCTGAATTTGATATGCGCTATACTGTTGAAAAAAGCTCGTTGAAGTGTTATAATTAAGAAGCAAATAAACACACCGATATTATCGGAGCAAGGAAAAGAAGGATAATTTCTATGAAACTTTTAAAGAAAATCACAGCCGTATTTACGGCGGC
Organism: Clostridiaceae bacterium; assembly: GCA_016297555.1. Lineage (GTDB taxonomy): Bacteria > Bacillota > Clostridia > Oscillospirales > Acutalibacteraceae > CAG-177. The sequence goes on along the minus strand of JAEDGK010000107.1, from coordinate 948 downwards.
GGCAATGCTTTTGATTTTTGCTTCCTGCGGAAAAGAGAAAGAGGAGACCACAACCTCCCCGACATCCGCGGAAGTGACAACCGCTGCGGAAACCTCTGCCGCAGAAACGACCGAAGCGGATACAACCGCCGAGACGACAGCGGCAGAAGAAACAACTTCGGAGCCGACAACGGCAGAAGAAACAACTGCGGAGCCGACAACGAAAGCACCTGAAACCACAACTCAGAAAGCAACCTCGGCGCCCACAACCGTTAAACCGACCTCAAAGCCCGCGACAACCGTCAAAAAAGCAACAACAACTCAGAAAACCGTATCCGCTCCGACAAGCAAGGCGGATATTTTAAAACTTTATAATGACGCCACCGCAAAAGCGGCAAAGGCGAAGCCGGGATACAGCAAAACAAGAAGCACGGTTCTGAGCAACCTTGAAATGGGCGCGCTTTCAAAGCTTGATGTTGTCCGCACCGCAATAGGTGATTTTCTCGGCGAGGGTACAAGCAGCGAAAAGGTAAGCAAGGGTAAATTTGACGGAAAGTCGCTTGTTAAAAGCTCTCTTACCGCATCGGATGTAACATCAGCCGACTGCACTCTTTCAAGCGACAAAAAATATTACACCGTAACTCTTACGATAAAAAACGAAACAAACCCCATAAAGGGCAAATCTTCTCTCAGCAAATTTACAAACGATTTTAAAGATAACAACGAAATCAAGGCGGGTCTTGACGAAGCGGGCGCAAGCGTCGGAACGCTTAATATCAACACCCGCGATGTTAAGATAGTCGCCAAAATTTCAGTTGACGGAAACAGGCTTGTTTCCCTCACGCACAGCTTTAAAATGAAAGCCGATCTCAAAAAGGTAAAATACACAATCGTTTCGGTCAACGAGGCATCAGCCCTGCTTGAAACAAAGGTTACTTATTCGGATTTTAAATATTAATTTAACAGTCA
>JAEDGK010000106.1 GCA_016297555.1 Clostridiaceae bacterium | reverse complement strand
ATTCGATAATTGCGTTGCGGCGGGCGAAAGTTGCTGTTATACTTAAAATGTTAGGCGAAAAGGAGGCTTTTTAATGGAGGAATATATCAACGGCTATATCCGCACCCGCCTTCAGGGCGACGGCGGAGAGATAACATTTCTCAGGCAGGAGGGCGATGAGGTTACCGTTGTGCTTCAGGGAGAATGCTCCAAATGCCTGATACTTGACCGCTGCCTTTCGTGGATTGAGCAGAGAATTTTTGAGGATCTCGGCGAAACGGTCAAAGTTGTCGGAATACGCAAAAGGCCTTATTTTCAGGATGTTTGAGGTGAATTGAGTGGCACACATTAAAGTTCAGAGAAGAAGTATGCGCCCCGAGGAATGGATAACGCTGCGCTTCGGGTGGCTGAAAAGATATATTTACCGCGAAAAAATCGAAATCACAAGCTTTACCGTGCGCGAAGCGCGGCAGGTTTCCGAAATGAAATTCGAATTTTACGATAAACAGCCGAGACCGCTTAACAAAGGCGATATGTATTTTACGCCCGACGGCACGGCGTTCATTGAAGCTGATTTTGAGCTGCCCGAGCATTTGGTCGGTAAAAAATATTGCTTTTCGCTTAAAACCGCCGCCGAAATGATAGTTAAGGTCAACGGCGTTTATGTCGGAGGAATTGACCCTAACAGAGAAAGAATAAATCTTTCGGATTATGTGAGCGAAAGAAAGCTTCATTTTGAGATTATGGGCTACAACCGCTCAAAGCCCGATGACGAGAGAAATCCCGAGAGCCTGAGCGTCAGAGGATGCAGGCAGATTTTTGAGGGCGGATACATAGCCGTTGTCAACGAAGCCGTTCAATCGCTTGTTTATGATGCGGAGTTGCTGCTTGACGCGGCTCTGAGCGGAGCTTTCAGCGAGGATTTTTCCGCAATGGTTATTGGCGGGCTTGATTCTGCGTTTAATCTGATTGATTTTGACGAGCCGTGCGATGAGCAGATAAAGGCGGCTTCGGATTACATTGAGAAAAACATTTTTTCAAATACAAACTATAAAGGAAGCGGCAGAGTTGCGCTCGTTGCCCATTCCCATCTTGACATTGCTTACTATTGGCGCAGAATACACGCCGTTCAGAAGAATTTGAGAACGGTGCTTATCCAGCTCCGCCTTATGGATAAATATCCCGATTTCAAATATGCCCATACTCAGGCTTATACCTATGAAACGGTTGAAAAATATTATCCCGAGGTGTTTAAGGAGCTTAAAAAGCGCATAGCAGAGGGCAGATTTGAGCCTGTGGGCGCAATGTATGTTGAGCCTGACTGCAATATTCCCGCTTGCGAGAGCCTTGTGCGCCAATGCCTTTACGGGCAGAGCTATTTCAGGGAGAAATTCGGCATAACCGTCAATAACTGCTGGCTGCCCGATGTTTTCGGCAACAGCTGGATTTTGCCGCAGATACTTAAAAAGAGCGGAGTTGACTATTTTGTTTCAAACAAGATGTCAACATGGAACGATACCAACAGATTTCCCCACAACAATTTTATCTGGCGCGGAATAGACGGCTCGCAGGTTTATGCCTGCGTTCCGCCGACTCATTTCATTGCATGGAATATGCCGAGCCAGATTCAGGAGAATTGGGACGCTTATCAGGATAAAAATGAGGGCGGGCAAACCTTGCAGATGTTTGGTTACGGCGACGGCGGAAGCGGAGCAACCGAAGAAATGGTTGAGCTTATGCGCCGCTTTTCAAAGCTTTCCGTTATGCCCGAAACGGAGCACACGGGCGCGTCGGAATTTTTGAAAAACAACTTTGACGGCAACGAATCTCTTTCTGTATGGGACGGAGAGCTTTATCTCGAAATGCACCGCGGAACCTTTACCACAAAGTCAAAGCTCAAAGAGTATAATAGAAAGCTTGAATTTATGCTGCGCGATGCGGAGCTGCTCTCGGTTCTGCGAATGAGGAACGGCGCCGAATATCCCGCCGAAAAAATCAGGGAATGTTATAAAAAGCTGATGATAAATCAGTTTCACGATATTTTGCCCGGCAGCCACATTACTCCCGTTTACCGTGACGCGATTGAAGATTATGAATACATAGAAAAGGAGCTTTCCGAAATAATCGGAAACGGCTCGGACTATTTTAACACTCTCAATTTTGACAGAAACTCCGTTGAATTCATTCCGGATGAAAACGGCGGCTTTGTCAGAAAGGGCATAAAAGGCTTTTATGCCGTTCCAGAAATCGGCGCGCTTTCGTGCGGAAAAATCAAACGCCCGACAAAGGAGTCGGATTGGCTTCAATTTGACGGCGAGACGGCGGAAACTCCGTTTTATACCGTCCGCTTTGCGCCCGACGGCAGTATTATTTCGCTTTATGATAAAGAGCTTTGCCGCGAGTGGGTCAACGGTGATTTCAATAAGCTTAGAATGTACAGCGACACTCCGGGCAATTATGATGCGTGGGATATTCTGCCCGATTATAAAGACAAGCCCTGCGATATCGGAGTTGAAAAGCCGCTTTGCTTTGAAAAAGCGGACGGCGAATGTGCGCAGTTTTCAGCCGTGCTTGCCGCAGGCGAGAGCCGCTGGAGCCTAAAATTGCGTCTTTTCCGCCGCTCAAAAGGTATTGAGGTTGAAAATATCGTTGACTGGCAAGAGAAGCATAAGCTTGTCAAGGCGGAATTCGGCTGCAATGTTCTCAGCCGAGAGCTGCTTTGCGACACCTCGGCGGGCATAATCCGCCGCGAAACCCACAGAAACACAAGCTGGCAGCAGGCACGCTTTGAGGTTTGCCACCATAAATGGTGCGATATGGCGGAGCAGGGGGGCGGAGTTGCTCTCATAAACGAAGGGAAATACGGCGTTTCGGCGCTCGGAGCAACAATGGCGCTTTCCTTGCTCAGAGCAACGATAAGACCCGACCCGACCTCGGATATGGGAACTCACGATTTTTGCTATATGATTTATCCCCACGGGGGAGACGCCGTTTCAGCCCGTGTTAACGAGCTGGCGTTTGAGTATAACATTCCGCTCAGACGCGCCGATATCGGCGGCTCTCTGCCCGATTTTTCGCCGCTTTGGCTTCAAGCTGTCAAGCTTTCCGAAAACGGAAAATATATCGTTGTGCGCCTGAGCGAGCAAAACGGAGCAAGAGGTACTCTGAAGATTCCGTGCGAGGCGGCAATTCTGAATTTGCTCGAGGATGAAACGGGCAGAGCGGAAGAGGTTAATTATTCGCCGTTTGAGCTTATTACTCTCGGCTTTAATATAAAATAAAGGATGTGTTTTAATGAACGGTTATGAATACTGGCTGACATTTGATGAAGAAACCCGAAAAGAGCTTGAAGCAATAACCGATAAAGCCGAGCTTGACGACAGATTTTATAAAGAGCTTGAGTTCGGAACGGGCGGTTTGCGCGGAATTATGGGAGCGGGCGCAAACAGAATGAATAAATACACCGTTGCCAAGGCTACAAAAGGACTTGCCGACTATCTCTGCAAAAATTTCAGCGGAGAAAAATCCGTGGCAATAGCATATGATTCAAGAAACAATTCCCGCGCTTTTGCCGAGACGGCGGCGGGAGTGCTGTGCGCCGCGGGGATTAAAGTGTATTTTTTTGAAACGCTTATGCCCACGCCCGTGCTTTCCTTTGCCGTCAGATATCACGGCTGCACGGCGGGTATTGTTATCACCGCAAGCCACAATCCCAAAGAATACAACGGCTATAAGGTTTATGATGAAAACGGCTGTCAGCTTGTTCCGAAATATGCCGACAGGGTTATTGAATGTGTAAATGCCGTTGATGACATCAAAAATATTCCCTCCATTTCACTTGCCGAAGCAGAAAAGAGCGATATGCTCGTGTATATCGGCGAGGAAACGCTCGGAGCGTTTTTGGAGCAGGTCAAAAAGCTCAGTCTTTACGATGAGCCGTCTGATTTAAAAATAGTCTACACCCCGCTTCACGGCACGGGCAACATCCCCGTGCGCAGAATTCTTGAGGGAAGAAATGTTTCCGTTGTCAGGGAGCAGGAGTTGCCCGACGGCGATTTTTCAACGGTGCGCTCTCCAAATCCCGAGGAAAAAGACGCTTTAACTCTTGCACTCGCTCAGGCTCGCAGGGAATGCGCCGATATAGTCATCGGCACGGATCCCGACTGTGACAGAGTTGGAGTCGGCGTGCGCTGCGGAGATGAATATGTTTTGCTCACGGGCAATCAGACGGGCGCGTTGCTTATGGATTTTATCCTCAAATTCAAAAAAGACTCTCTGCCTGAAAACGCGGCGGTAGTCAAAACTATCGTCACGAGCGGACTCGGAGCGGCGATTGCCGAAAAATACGGAGTTAAAACCGTGCAGACTTTAACAGGCTTTAAGTATATAGGCGAAAAAATATGCGATTGGGAAAGGAGCGGAGAGAATACCTTCCTTTTCGGCTACGAGGAAAGCTACGGATATCTTGCGGGAACTCATGCGCGGGATAAGGACGCGGTTTCCGCTTCAATGCTGATTGCCGAAATGGCGGCTTATCATAAAAGTGTGGGCAAAACTCTCGTTGACGCGCTCAATGATATTTATGCCGAGTTCGGATATTATTACGACTGCCTTGAAACCTTTGTGCTTAAAGGAAAAGAGGGCGCGGAAAAAATAAAAGCCGCAATGTCTTATCTGCGCGAAAACGGCGCAGAAATGTTCAGCGACCTTGAAAAACTTGCAGACTATTCAAAAGGAATTGACGGCTTGCCCAAAGAAAATGTGCTTCGCTTTGATTTTGCCGACGGCTCTTGGGCGGCGGTCAGACCCTCGGGAACGGAGCCGAAGCTGAAAATGTATTTTTCCGTCAAAGGAAGCGGCAGAGAGCAGGCTCAGGAGAGAAAACTAAGCATAGGCGCAAAGCTGTCCGAAATTATTCGTTGAAAGACTTTGACAAATTTACTCGTAAGTAGTAGAATTTAACAAATAATATTACGGAGGTTATGAAATGAAAAGGTTTTTAGCTGTTTTGCTGGCGGCTGTAATTTCGCTTTCATCTTTCGGCGTTGCGGCATTCGCGGCTGACAATGGAGGAATAAGCGAATTTTCAATTATTTCCGCTCTTGACGATCTCAACGAAAAAGGAGCTCAAAAAAGAGTTGATTGGTTCTTCAATGAAAACGACGGCTGTTATTATCTCTTTGTTCCCTCATCGATGAGCACGGATTTGGTTAAGGTAGATTATTCGGCGAGCGGAGCGGTTTTGCTTGACGGTCAGCCTCTTGCAGACTGCAAGTCCACAACTGCGCTTAAAGATAAATCAGAGGTAACTCTCACCTGCGGCGATAAGAGCTATAAATTAAAGCTTATCACGGAATCAAAGGTCGCTTCGGTATTTATCGAAACCGAGTCCGGTTCTCTTGATTATATCCATGCAGACAAAGAAAACAAAGAAGCCGGAAAAATCAGCATTTTCGGCGCAGACGGTCTTACCGTTGAATATGCAGGCGTTTTGGAATACATAAAGGGCAGAGGCAATTCCACCTGGAATATGGAGAAAAAGCCCTATAACCTTAAGCTTGACAAAAAGACAAACCTATTCGGAATGGGCAAGAGCAAAAAATGGAGCCTTATCGCCAACCACTCCGATACTTCGCTTATCAGAAACTGCCTTGCTTATTATACTGCTCAGCAGGCAGGTATGCCTTACACTCCGCTTTTCACTCCCGTTGATGTTTATATAAACAACGAGTATCAGGGAGCTTATCTCCTCACCACAAGAATTGAGGTTGACAGCACAAGGGTTAACATTCAGAATCTTGAGGATGCAAACGAGGAGGCAAACCCCGAAGTTGATATTGAAGCTCTGCCCAGAGGCGGTGTTTACGGCGGATATTCGGGTCTGCTTGAAGGAACAAAGAAATGGATTGAAATTCCCAACGATCCCGAGAATATCACGGGCGGCTACATTCTCGAAATGGAGCTTGCAAACAGATATGCCGATGAAATCTGCGGCTTTGTTACAACGAGAAGCCAGCCTGTTATTATGAAATCCCCCGAATATGCTTCAAAAGCTCAGATGGAATATATCAGCGGCTGCTATCAGCAGCTTGAGGACGCAATATTCTCCGGTGCGGATATGAATGAGCTCGGCAAATACTGCAATGTTGAATCCCTTGCAAAGCTTTATCTTCTTAATGAGTGGTCGTCAAATCAGGACGCGGCGCTTACAAGCTCATATTTCTATAAGCCCGTCGGCGACACGCTTTATGCAGGCCCCGCATGGGATTATGATATTGCTTTCGGAAACAGCGGAGCATCACGCTTCGGCATTGAATTTGACAATCCGAATAAATGGTCGGTTTGCTTCGGCAGGCAGTACAGAAACACAATATTCGGCACTCTCGATGTAAAAGAGGTTCCCACAATATTTAATGTTCTTACAAAAAATCAGTCTTTCCTCAATGCCGCAAAGGATTGCTGGACAGGCGAGTTTACCAATGCGGTTGACAATGCCGTAAAATTCATTCAAGAAGCATATGTTCCCGCCGTTACAGGCTCTGCCGTTGCAAACGCTATCCGCTGGAACATTTTCGAAACATCGGATGTTGCAGAGATTAAGGCTCAGTATTCTTCGGCTGTCGGCAATGTTATGAGCTTTTCGGCAACGAAGCAGTCCGTTATCAGCGGCGGCATCGGAACCGTTATCAAAAACGAAAACGAAACCAATTCCATTGTTAAGGGGCTTAAAAACATTCTTACGGGAATTAATGATCTTTTTGAAAAGGTAATCGTTAT
>JAEDGK010000009.1 GCA_016297555.1 Clostridiaceae bacterium | reverse complement strand
GTCAAAGACGGAAAATGCAGCCTTTCGGGGCTTGAAAATCAGTGCGCTCATATGCTTCAAAGCGGAGCGCCCAAAGAAGATGTCGCGCGCTACTGCATAGATTTTGTTGCGCTGACCGTTGAGAAAATGGCGGAGTTTGCCGCTGAAAAATACGGCGGGCTTCCCATTGTCTGCGCGGGCGGCGTTATGTCAAATTCATTGATAGCGGAGAGAATGAAGCGCAAGTTCGGCGCAGATTTTGCCGCGCCCGATTTTTCGTGCGACAATGCGGCGGGAGCGGCTATACTTGCGGCAATGAGAAACAGTTGAAAAATTCAATCGGCGGTTACCTGAAAGGAGCGGCGGCGAATGGGTGACGGCGTTGTTTTGAGCGTCAGCCAGCTCAACAGATATGTTAAATCGATAATTGAGCAGGATATGAATCTCCAAACGGTTTTTGTTCAGGGAGAAATATCCAACTTTACAAACCACTATAAAACCGGTCATTACTATATGACAATCAAGGATGAATTTTCGGCGATAAAGGCGGTTATGTTCAAATCCGCCAATATGCGGCTGAAATTTATGCCTGAAAATTCAATGAGCGTTATCATCCGCGGCAGGGTTGCCGTGTTTGAGCGCGACGGAGTTTATCAGCTTTATATTGACGATATGCAGCCCGACGGCACGGGCGCTCTCAGCCTTGCGTTTGAACAGCTTAAAAATAAGCTTGCCGCAGAAGGCTTGTTTGCTCCCGAGCGTAAAAAAGCGATACCCGAGTGCCCAATGCGGGTCGGCGTTGTTACTTCGCCCACGGGAGCGGCAATAAGAGATATAATCAATGTTGTTTCCCGCCGTTTTCCTCTTGCGGAGCTTATTCTTTGCCCCGCCGCCGTTCAGGGTGAGCTTGCCGCTGCTCAGATAAAGGCGGGCATTGAGCTTTTTAACAGGGAAAAGGCGGCGGATGTTCTCATTGTCGGGCGCGGAGGCGGCTCGATTGAGGATTTGTGGGCTTTTAATGAAGAGATTGTTGCCCGCGCGGTTGCCGCAAGCGAAATCCCGATAATTTCCGCAGTCGGTCACGAAACGGATTTCACAATATGCGATTTTGCGGCGGATCTGCGCGCTCCCACTCCGTCTGCGGCGGCCGAGCTTGCCGTTCCCGACATTGTGCGCCACAGAGAAATCATTTCCGAGGCGCAAAGGCGTATGAACGGTGCGGCGGCGGACAGGCTCTCCAAAGAACGGGCAAATCTTGAAATAATTAATTCCGCTTTGCGCAGGCTCAGTCCGAAAAACTATGTTGATAATTTGGCGCTCAGGTGCGACAGGGCGGTTATGGCTATGGATTCCTCCGTGCGCCATTCGCTGACCGTGCGCTCAAAGGAGCTCTCGGAGCTTTGCGCCAAGCTTGACGCAATGAGCCCTCTCAAAATTCTTGCGAGGGGCTACGGAATTGCAAGCAAGGGCGGAAAAATAATAACAGAGGCGCAGAGCGTCAAAAACGGTGATATGATCGATGTCCGGCTCGGCTCGGGCAGCCTTGAATGTGAAGTTAAACAGGTAAGGTGCGAATAAATGGAAAAAATGAATTATGAAAAAGCCGTTGAACGGCTTGAAAAAATAACGGACAAGCTTGAAAACGGAAATCTTTCTCTTGACGAAATGATGAAGCTTTATGAAGAGGGAACCGTGCTTGCCGCCGACTGCGCCAAATGCCTTGACGCGGCGCAGCTTAAAATAACCGAGCTTTCGGCAGGAAAGGCAAAAGACAATGATTGATTTTGAAAAACGATGCGCCGAATATGTTTCTGTGATAAACGGCGCGGCTGACAGATGCGTTTCAGCTTCGGCGTTTGAGGGCAGAGAGTCCGAGGGACTTGCCGTTATGCTCAAAGCTATGGATTATTCTCTCGGCAACGGCGGCAAACGCATAAGACCGATGCTGACCCTTGAATTCTGCCGTGTCTGCGGCGGCGACTTCAAAAAAGCCGTTCCTTTTGCGCTCGGCGCCGAAATGATTCACACATATTCGCTCATTCACGATGACCTGCCGTGCATGGATAATGACGATATGCGCCGCGGCAAGCCGTCAAGCCACAAGGCTTTCGGAGAGGCAAACGCATTGCTTGCGGGCGATTCTCTGCTGACCTTAGCGTTTGAAACGGTTTTATCCGCCGAAGGCGTTGACACCGATAAAAAAGCGCGTGCGGGCTTCGAGCTTGCAAAAGCCGCAGGATGTTCGGGTATGATTGCAGGGCAGGTTATGGACTTGGCAAACGAGGGCAAAGCCGCTCCGCTTGAGAATATCAGGGCTACGGACAGGCTCAAAACAGGGGAAATGATAAGGGTTTCCGCGCTGCTCGGATGCATTGCGGCGGGAGCCGACGATGAAAAAATAAAAGCGGCTGAGAGGTATTGCGAAAATATCGGCCTTGCTTTCCAGATAGTTGACGATGTTTTGGATGTTACGAGCGACAGCGAAACGCTCGGCAAGCCTGTCGGCAGCGATATGGAAAACGGCAAATCGACCTATGTTTCTTTGCTCGGCTTGGAGGAATCAATTCGCTTTGCACGCGAGCTGACCGAAAAGGCAAAAGAAGCGGTCGGGATTTTCGGCAGTGAAGGAGAGTTCCTCGCGGAGCTTGCGGACAGGCTCCTTAACAGGAAAAGCTGATTTTATGGATTTTAATTCGGAAAACAAATCAATTCTTGCAGGCATTAAGCAGCCGTCGGATGTCAAAGCGCTCAGCGACGGAGAGGCTGCCGTGCTCTGCACGGAGATACGCAGGGTTCTTATTGACACGGTTTCGGAAAACGGCGGTCATCTTGCCTCAAATCTCGGAACGGTCGAGCTTACCGTTGCCCTGCATAAATCGTTTAATTCGCCCGATGACAAAATAATTTGGGATGTCGGGCATCAGGCTTATGCCCACAAGCTGCTCACGGGCAGATATTCACAGTTCTCAACGCTCAGAAAAGAGGGCGGAATATCGGGCTTCGTGCGCCCCGATGAAAGCGAGCATGACAGTTTTTACGAGGGTCACGCGGGCGTTTCGGTTTCTCAGGCGGCGGGCATTGCCGCGGCAAACGCCGTTAAAGGTTCAAAGAATTATGCCGTTGCGGTTATCGGTGACGGCTCTTTCGGCAACGGTATGGTCTATGAAGCTTTTAACCATGCAGGCTCAACTAAAACACGGCTGATTGTAATTCTCAACGATAACGAAATGTCTATTTCCGAAAATGTCGGAGCAATGGCAAGATATCTTGCCGCCGTCAGAGCAAAGCCTGAGTATTACCGCTTCAAAGCGGGCACGGAAAAGGCGCTCAGGCGAATTCCGATTGTCGGAAAATCTCTTTCAAACCACCTTTTCAGGCTGAAAACAATGCTCAAAAACCTGATTTATTCAAGCTCGTTTTTTGAGGATTTGGGATTTAAATACATCGGCCCGATTGACGGGCACAATATCAACGGACTGTGCGAGGCGATGGACAGCGCCAAAATGGTTGCCGCTCCCGTTGTTATCCACATCAACACTTTAAAGGGCAGAGGCTATGATTTTGCCGAGTCCTCACCCGAAAAATTTCACGGAATTTCACGCTTTGACATTAACACGGGCGAGCCGCTTTCCTCGGGCGAGAGCTATTCCTCTCAATTCGGAAAAGCTCTCTGCGAATTTGCCGCAAAGGACAGGCGGATTTGCGCCATTACCGCCGCAATGGCTCTCGGCACGGGGCTTGACGGCTTTTCAAAGCAGTTTCCCGAGAGATTTTTTGATGTCGGCATTGCCGAGGAACACGCCGTAACCTTTGCAAGCGGACTTTCGGCAGGCGGTATGCTGCCCGTTTTTGCGGTTTATTCCACATTTCTGCAAAGATGCGCCGACCAGCTTATCCATGACGGCGCGCTTCAAAGAAGAAAAACCGTTATTGCCGTTGACAGGGCGGGCTTTGTCGGCGAAGACGGCGAAACCCATCAGGGGCTGTTTGATGTTTCGATAGTCCGCAGTTTGCCGAATACAACCGTTTATTCGCCCGCAACCTATGCGGAGCTCGGCAGCGCGCTTTATAACGCTTTTTATAAAGACAGCAATCTTGTCATAATCAGATATCCGCGCGGCAGTATGCCGAAGGATGCCTATGAACCCGCAAACGGCGGCGAGCAGTTCTGCACAGTCGGCGAAGAAACGGCGGATATTGCCCTCGTTACCTACGGCAGGCTCTATTTCAATGCGCTTTCAGCCGCGGAAATCCTTGCAGACAAGGGCTTGTCCGTTAAAATAATCAAGCTCGGCAGGATTAAACCTCTGCCGAAAAAATCGGTTGACGCCGTTTTGAATTGCAGGGGCGTTTTCTTCTTTGAGGAGGGAATGCGCCGAGGCGGAGCGGGCGAGGGCTTTGCCGCAGAGCTTCTTGAAAGGGGCTTTGGCGGGAAATATTCTCTGACCGCCGTTGATGATGAATTTGTTCCTCATGCGAGCGTCGGCAGGCTTATGGAAAAGTATTCGCTTGATGCGCGCGGAATGGCTCGCGTTGTTGAGGAGGGAATGGGCGAAATATGAGCGAAAAGATACGGCTTGATGTTGCCGTTTTTGAAAGAGGATACGCCGAAACCCGTGAAAAGGCAAAGGCTATGATAATGGCGGGCAGCGTCTATCTTAACGGTCAAAAGGCTTTAAAGGGCGGTGTTGCCGTGCGTGATACCGATGTTGTTGAGGTAAGGGGCAGTGTTAATCCCTATGTCAGCCGCGGAGGCTTAAAACTTGCCAAGGCGGTTAAAAGCTTTGGTCTGAGCCTCGAAAACTGCATTTGTATGGACATCGGAGCTTCAACGGGCGGGTTTACCGACTGTATGCTTGAAAACGGAGCGGCAAAGGTTTATGCAATCGATGTCGGCTACGGTCAGCTTGCGTGGAAGCTTCGCTGTGACGAAAGAGTTATAAATCTCGAAAGAACGAATTTCAGATATGTAACAAGGGAGCAGGTTCCCGATGAAATTGATTTTGCATCGGTTGATGTTTCTTTTATTTCTTTGAAGCTCATTTTGCCCGTTATGCACTCGCTCCTTGCGGCAAACGGCAGAGCAGTTTGCCTTATAAAGCCGCAGTTTGAGGCGGGCAAAGAAAATATCGGCAAAAAAGGTGTTGTGCGCGACAAGGGCGTTCACGAAAGCGTTGTTAAAACCGTTACGGGATTTGCTGCGGAAAACGGCTTTAAAGTTATCGGCGTTGATTTTTCCCCGATAAAAGGGCCCGAGGGAAATATAGAATATCTTATGTATATCGAAAAAAGCGACAGAGGCGAAATGCTCTGGAGCGGCTCGGTTCACGAGCTTGTTGAGCGTTCGCACGAAAATCTTGATAAATAAAAACGGCGTCCGAAAGGAGGAGAGAGCATGAAAATCGCTCTTGTGCCGAATTTAACCCGCAAAGAAGCCTTTGATGTAACCGCGGGCATTTGCAAGAGCCTTTCCGGGCTTGGGGCTGAAATTTTCTTTTCCCCCGAATACAAAGCGGAATTTGAATTTACCGGAGCGCGTTTTCTACCGCAAAAGGAAGCGATAGCAGGGTGTGATGCGGTTATTGCCGTTGGCGGCGACGGCTCTATAATCCACGCGGCAAAGCTTGCGGTTATGGAAAAAAAGCCCATTCTCGGCGTAAATGCAGGAAGGCTTGCGTTTATGGCAGGGCTTGAAGATAACGAGCTTCATCTGCTATCACGCCTGATTGACGGCGATTATACTCTTGATAAGCGCCTTATGCTCAAAACTTCCATAAAGCGCGGCGATGAATTGTTAAGCAGCGATTACTGCGTAAACGACTGCCTTGTTACCAACGAAGAAAAGCAGAGAATGACGGCGATTGATGTTGCTCTTAACGGCACTCGGTTTAACAGCTATCTTTGCGACGGAGTGCTTGTTGCAACTCCAACGGGTTCAACTGCATATTCGCTTTCCGCGGGCGGGCCGATTGTTGACCCCGAGCTTGAAAGCATTCTGCTCACCCCGCTGTGCCCACATTCGCTCGTTGACCGCTCGCTGATATTCCGCCCCGATGCGGTTATATCCGTTGTCTCGGGCGAGGAAAACTCGCTTTGCATTTCAAACGACGGAACGGAGCCGATTGTTATTGAGCCGGGCTGCCGAGTTGAAATATCAAGGGCTGAATTTACGGCAAATTTCATCCGCATTAAGTCGGATAACTTTATAGATATTCTTTATAAAAAATTAGCGCAGAGGCGATAAGAGGAGCCGACTGCTGCGCGAAAGGATGAAGAACGGTGAAAAAGAAAAGACACGAGGCGATTATCAGGCTGATTGAAGAGAACTGCCTTTCAACTCAGACAGACCTTCTTGAAATGCTCAAAAAAGAGGGATTTGAAACAACTCAGGCAACCATTTCCCGCGATATCAAGGATTTGCGCCTGATAAAAAAGGTTGATGAGCTCGGCAGAAGCCGATATGCCGTTGATAACGGCGAATCGGGAGAGCTGCTCGGAAAATACAGAAGCATTTTCAGCCACTCCGTTATCTCTGCGGATTATGCGGGCAACACCCTTGTTATCCGCTGCTATACCGGAATGGCTCAGGCTGCCTGCGCCGCTCTTGATTCAATGCATTGGGAGGGCTTGGTCGGCACCCTTGCGGGCGATGATACAATTTTTGCCCTGTGCAGAACGCCCGAGCTTGCCGAAAAAATGAAGGAAGCGATTGCCGAGCTTGTCGGCTGAGGTGAGAATATTTTATGTTAGTCGGTTTAAAAATTGAGAATATTGCGGTCATCGAAAGCGCAGAGCTGGAGTTCGATCAGGGTCTCAATGTTATGACGGGCGAAACGGGCGCGGGCAAGTCGATTGTCATTGATTCCATTAACGCCGTGCTCGGAGAGAGAACCTCAAGGGAGCTTATCCGCTCGGGAGCCGAAAATGCCGAGGTCTATGCCTCTTTCGCAAACATCGGCGATGAAACGGAGCGGATTTTGGACAAAATGGGCATCGATAAAACGCCCGATAAAACGCTCGTGCTCAGCCGCACGCTCAGCGTGTCGGGGCGAAACATATGCCGCATTAACGGCTGCCCCGTGCCCGTTTCCGCGCTGAAAGAGATAGGCTCGGGATTAATTAACATTCACGGTCAGCATGACAGTCAGGCGCTCCTCTCGCCTGATAAGCACTGCGGCTTTATTGACAGCCTTGCGGAAAACGGCGAGCTTCGCAGTGAATATAAAAAAGTGTTTGTTGAGCTTGTTTCAACCAAAAAGGAGCTGGAAGCGCTCTATGACAGCCGCGATGAAAAGGCGGCAAGGCTCGATTATCTTAACTATCAGATAAATGAGATAACTCAGGCAAATGTCCGAGCAGGTGAAAGAGAAGAGCTTTCAAAAGAAAAAGAGCTTCTTCAAAACAGCGGCAAGGTTATCAAATCGCTTGAGAGCGCCTATGCCGCACTCAGCGATGAAAACGGAATTCTTGCGGGAGTTGAAGACTGCGCCTGCGAGCTTGAAACGGCGTCGCGGTTTTATGACGGCGCAAAGCAGGAAGCAAAGGATATCCGCACGCTCGCTTATGAGCTTGCCGATATTTCCGCGCGTGTAAGAGAGCTTGCCCGCGGCTTTGATTTTAACCCGTCAAGGCTTGCGGAAATCAATGAAAGGCTCGATTTTCTTTACAGGCTTTCAATGAAATACGGCGCGTCGGAGAGCGAAATTCTTGCTTGCCTTGAAAAGGCGCAAGCGGAAAGAAATGAAATTGAGATATCCGATGAAAAAATATCGGCGCTTGAAAAAAAGCTTTTTGCGCTGTCGGATGAAATCAAACTTTTGTCGGCTCAGCTTACCGAAAGCCGAATGAACGCCGCAAAAAAATTTGAAAAAAGCGTTAAAGCCGAGCTCGAGTTTCTCGATATGCCCAAGGTAAAATTTGTTGTTGACAGAAAGGAGACTGCGCTGACCTCAAAGGGTGCGGACGCCATTGAATTCCTCATCAGCGCAAATCCCGGGCAGGATCCGAAGCCGATTGCCAAAATCGCTTCGGGCGGCGAGCTTTCAAGAATAATGCTTGCCATTAAAAATGTTTTGTCGGTTAAGGACAGCGTTTCAACGCTGATATTTGACGAAATAGATTCGGGCGTGAGCGGCTCTGCGGCTGAAAAAATTGCATTAAAGCTCGCTCAGGTCTCGCGGGGCAGGCAGGTAATCTGCGTTACCCATCTTGCCAGAATTGCCGCTCAGGCGGACAGGCATATGAAAATAACAAAATCAGTCAAGGCGGAAAAAACATATACCGAAATCAAGCTTCTTGATTTTGACGGCAGAGCCGCCGAGATTGCAAGAATAGCCGGCGGCGGCAGCATAACCTCATTGCAGCTTGAAACGGCTAAGGAAATGTTGTTAAATGTAAAACAGGAGGAAAATCATTAATGAAAATCGGAGCTTGCGTAGGAACAAATGTTGACAGTATGAGAATTATTAAGGCTATCGGCTATGACTATGCCGAGTGTCATTGTCAGGATTTGGTCAAAAAACCTATGGAATACATAGAGGAAATGAAAGCAACGGGTCTGCCCGTGCTTGCGGCAAACTGCTTTATCGGTCTGCGGGTTGTCGGCGAAGAGCGCGATGATGAAAAAATCAGGGAATACCTTGCCGTGCTTTTTGAAAGAGCGGCTTATCTCGGAATAGAGTGTCTTGTTTTCGGCTCATCGGGCGCACGAAGAATTCCCGAAGGAATGAGCCTTGAAGAGGGCAGAGCGCAGATAGTCGATTTCCTTAAAAGGCTTGTTGTTCCCTATGCGAAAAAATATGATATCAAAGTAGCAATCGAGCCGCTGCGCCCCGCAGAGTGCAACGCAGTTAACACCGTTGCCGACGGCATTGAAATTGCCAAAAAGGTTGATTCGCCTTATGTCAAGGTGCTTGCCGATGTTAAGCATATGTATGAGCAAAACGAAGATTTCAAGCTTCTTTATGATTATAAGGGCTGGATTATCCATGCACACACCTCAAACCCCGACCCCGACCCCTCGCTTAATAAAAAGAGGATTTACCCGAAGGCTTCCGATAAATTCAATCAGCTTGATTTCATTGAGCCGCTTAAAGCGATAGGCGTTGAGCACTGCTCAATCGAGGCGGATGTTATTGATTTTCCCGCCGATGCCGCCGCGGCGTTTGAAGCCCTCAAGCCGCTGTTTTAACGGAGGATGTAAGTTTGTTTCTGAGTGAAAATGATTTAATTCTTTTTTCGGGAGATTCGATAACCGACGGCAACCGCGTTAAAAAAATGGACTGCAACCATATTATGGGTCACGGCTATCAATACATTATTTCTGCCGAGCTTGCTCTTAAAAATGCGTCCCGTATGCCGAGATTTGCCAATAAAGGCTATTCGGGAGCCACAATGGAAGATTTGCTTGCAAAGTGGCAGGCGGATGTGATTGATAACAGCCCCACGGTGCTGAGTATCCTTGCCGGAGTCAATGACGGATATTTCGGCTATCTCAGAGGTCTGAGTGTTGAAGAAACCGATTTGAAATATAAGAAATCACTTTCCGAGGCGATTGAAATTACGCAAAAGAAGCTCGGAAAAATCAGAATAATAATTTGCGAGCCGTTTTATTTTCCGCTTGGCGAGCAGGCGTTTTCCGACAGGCGAATCCCTCACCCCGAATGTGAAGAACCCATGGAAAATTTCGGCATGGAGAAAGATTGCAGCCATGTTGCATTTCGCGTTGAAGCAACCGAAAGAATAAGGCTTTCCGCAAAAGAAACGGCCGAAAAATACGGATGTGTTTTTGTGCCGCTTTATAACAGATTTTCAGAGGAAATTCAAAAATCCCGAGCGGAATATTTCCTTTGGGACGGAACTCACCCAACCGTTGCAGGTCATATGCTGATAGCCGAGGAATGGCTTAAAGCAAATAATATATAAATTGTTAATTAACCGAAAGGATGATTTAATATGCAGATTTATGATGAACTTGTGGCAAGAGGTCTTATTGCCCAGGTAACGGACGAAAAAGAAATCAGAGACCTTATAAACGGAGGCAAGGCTGTTTTTTATATCGGCTTTGACCCCACCGCAGACAGCCTCCATGTCGGTCACTTTATGGCGCTCTGCCTTATGAAAAGGCTTCAGATGGCGGGCAACAGACCCATTGCTCTGCTCGGCGGCGGCACGGGAATGATAGGCGACCCCTCGGGCAGAACCGATTTGCGTAAGGTTTTGACCAAGGAAACAATCGAGCACAATATCGAATGCTTCAAAAAGCAGATGAGCCGATTTATCGAGTTCGGCGAGGGCAAGGCTATGATGGTCAATAACGCCGATTGGCTGCTTGACCTTAACTATATCGATGTTTTGCGCGAGGTCGGCGCCTGCTTCTCGGTCAATAATATGCTCAGAGCCGAGTGCTACAAGCAGAGAATGGAAAAGGGTCTCAGCTTCCTTGAATTCAACTATATGATAATGCAGAGCTACGATTTCTACCATCTCTATAAAGAATACGGCTGCAATATGCAGTTCGGCGGCGATGATCAGTGGTCAAATATGCTCGGCGGAACGGAGCTTATCCGCAAAAAGCTCGGTAAGGACGCTTATGCAATGACAATAACTCTTTTGCTCAATTCCGAGGGCAAAAAGATGGGCAAAACCGCTTCGGGCGCAGTCTGGCTTGACCCCGATAAAACTTCTCCTTACGAATTTTATCAGTATTGGCGCAATGTCGGCGACGGCGATGTCCTCAAATGCATCAGAATGCTCACCTTCCTGCCGCTCGAAGAAATCGACGAGATGGATAAATGGGAGGGCAGTCAGCTCAATAAAGCAAAGGAAATTCTTGCCTTTGAGCTGACAAAGCTTGTCCACGGAGAGGACGAAGCGGCGAAAGCGCAGGCGGCGGCAAAGGCAATTTTCAGCGGCGCGGCAGATTTGAGCAATATGCCCTCAACCAAGCTTGCCGATGAGGATTTTACCGACGGAGCTGTTGATATTCTCTCCGTGCTTATCAAGGCGGGCATAACCAAGTCGAGAGGCGAGGGCAGGCGTCTTGTTGAGCAGGGCGGCGTTTCGGTTGATGATGTAAAAGTAACCGATTCTACAATGTCGTTTGCTCAGGCTGATTTGAAAGAAAAGCCCGTTGTTATCAAGAAGGGCAAAAAGATATTCCATAAGATTGAGGCGTAATGATGACAAAGCCGGATAACAGATACGCGGTTTTTCTCGATATTGACGGAACTCTTATTTCGGATAAATTCATTGTTCCGAAGCGGAACCTTGAAGCAATCGCTGCCGCAAGAAAGCTCGGCCATATGGTTTTTATCAGCACGGGTCGTTCATGGGGCAATATTCCGCCCGTTTTGCTTGAACAGCTTGATGTTGACGGCATTGTTGCGGGCAGCGGTGCAATGGTTACAATCGGCGGAGAAACCGTTTTTAAAGCGAGTATGACCAAAGAGCTTTCGTTAAGGCTTGCCGAATATTTTTGGGTTCACCCTGAATTTTGGTGCGTCTTTGAAGGGCTTAACGAGGTTTATATGATTGAAAACGAGGTCAGAAGGCACGAAAGCTTTCAAACCCTGCTTTCCTCTCCGCAGGATATTGAAGAAATCTACAATCACGATGAAATTCAGGTGCTTGCAATGGGAGTGACCGCTCCGCCCGATTTTATCAGACTTTTCAGCGATGAGATAACCGTTTTTCAGTTTGAACGCTATGCCGACTGCGTTATAAAAGGGCTTAACAAAGCAAAAGGAATCGAAAAAGTGCTTGAAATCACGGGGATTCGCCGTGAAAACACCATAGCCATCGGCGACAGCGGCAATGATTACGATATGATAAACTATGCGGGAATAGGCGTGGCAATGGGCAATTCCGAGCCTAAAATAATCGAAGCGGCAGATTTTGTAACAGATACAAATTATAACTGCGGCGTTGCCAAGGCAATAGAAAAATTTCTGCTTTGAAGCACAAAGGAAGCACGATAAAAAGAAAGTGGTAAGGAAATCCGAGAGATTTTAATATGTTGTTTTCAAGGGTGTAAAACTTCTATGATCGTTTGCACCCTTGAAATTTTGGCTCAATGTCAAGTAAAAAATCCAAAATAATTAAGCCGAATTTTCAATTACAGAATAATTGAAAATTCGGCTTAAATGATTATAGATTTGTCGGGCATTAGGCGTTGCTGTCAATCTTAATCAGCAATGCTTGCTTTGCCTTGACATTAATATTAATCTTTGAATTTGTTATTTCAATTTTACCGTCAGGCTGCAAGCCGTTTTCGGTGATGATAAAAACCGAAGCCGTTCCGCCCGATTTTTCAACGGTTTTGCAGGCTGAAAAGCCGATGATTTGCATACCGCCTGTGCCGAATTTACAAGCGGCAACGGCTTTGATGTGTGCGTTGAAGCCTGCGGCGCTCCCGAAACCTTTTTATCCTGCATCAACGAAGCGGCACACGGCGCAAACATAATTTTAATCGGCAACGGCAAACGCGAAACAACCTTTGTTCACTCGGTTATTCTTAAAAAAGGAATTAAATATTTTCGGCAGCCGCAATGCTTTTACGAAAGATTTTGAGGAGCTTATTAATCTTGTAAAAAACGGGAGAACTGATATAATAAGAATGGTAAGCGGTGTTTACGGCAAAGAAAACGCCGCGGAAGCATTTGAGGCTCTGGCGCATAACGACGGCTCACTTGCTAAAATTCTGATAAAATTCGAGGCGTAATTATGAAAGAAACTGTTTTACAATTCGGCACGGGTAATTTTTTGCGCGGCTTTGCGGATTGCTTTATCGACTCGCTTAATAAAAATGGACTGTATGACGGCAGGGTCGTTGTTGTGTCTCCCACAAATTCAAAAACAGTCGCAAAAATCAATGCTTGCGGCGGCAGATATAATCTTGTTGTAAGGGGCGTTGAAAACGGAAAGTCGGTTTGTCTAATAAATGAGATAAACGCAATAACGCGCGCAATCAATCCTTATTCGGATTTTGAGGAATTTTTGTCGCTTGCCGGCAATCCCGAGCTTCGATTCATTGTTTCAAATACGACCGAAGCGGGAATTCGCTATGACCCGCTCTGCAAGTTTTCGGATAAGCCTGCCGCTTCCTTCCCCGCAAAATTAACGCAGTTTCTTTATCGGAGATATAAAAACGGGCTTTCGGGATTTGTAATCCTTGCCTGTGAGCTGATTGACGGCAACGGAGCGGAGCTTAAAAAGTGCGTTCTGAAATATGCCGAGGAATGGGGGCTGGAAAAGGCGTTTTCGGAGTGGATAACCAAAGAAAATTCGTTTTGCAGCACTCTTGTCGACCGCATTGTTACGGGCTTTCCGAGCGAAGATGAAGCGCAAAAGCTTTTTGACGAAATCGGATATTCCGATGAACTGCTTGACACGGCAGAGCCTTATCATCTCTGGGCAATAGAGGGCGATTTTGAAGATGAGCTGCCGCTTAAAAAGGCGGGATTTAATGTCATCTGGACAGACGATGTGTCGCCCTATAAAAAAATGAAAGTGCGTATTCTGAACGGCTCGCATACTTCGCTTGTTTTTCCGTCGCTTCTTTGCGGGGCTGAGACCGTAAAAGAAAGCCTTGACGACAGCCTGCTGAACGAATTTTTAAAGACCTGCCTGTTCGGATACATAATGCCGTGCCTTAACGGCGGCAGCGAAAGCGAGAGGTTTGCAGACGCTGTTTTAGAGCGTTTTGCAAATCCGTATATCAGGCATATGTGGAAATCAATTTCTTTGAATTCCGTGAGCAAATTTACCGCAAGAGTTTTGCCGACCGTTTCCGACTGTGAAAAAATAAACGGAGCTTTGCCAAAGCCGCTTGTCTTTTCCCTTGCCTGCCTGATTGAATATTATAAATCAAAGGATGTCTGCGATGATAAGTCTGCCGTTGATTTTATAAAGAACGCAGACATTTCGGAAATTCTTGAAAACAGGGCTTTGTGGGGGAGAGATTTAAGCGAAATGACAGCCCTTGTAAATGAGAGCCTTAACAGAATTTATGCCGACGGTATCAGGGAGGCAATTAAATGGAGTATGTCATAATAAATCCGAATGACAATGTAAAGGTTTGCCTTGATAACGGGCATAAATACGCTCTGACTGACATAAAAAAAGGCGAGCTGATTATTAAATACGGCTTCCCCATAGGCGTTGCCGCGCAGGATATCCGAGCGGGGGAGCATATACATACCCACAATCTTAAAACGGCTCTTTCGGGAACTCTTGAATACAGTTATTCACCTGAAATCAAGCCGGCAGAGCCTGCTGAGCCGATGCTTATTAATGCTTATGTGCGAAAAGACGGAAGTGTCGGCATAAGAAACGATATATGGATAATACCGACGGTCGGCTGCATAAACGGCGCGGCGAAAAGCCTTGCAAATTTAACGGGTGCAGTCTGCTTTACGCACCCTTACGGTTGCAGTCAGCTCGGCGATGATTTGCTTATTACGCAAAAAACACTCTGCGGGCTTATAAAGCATCCGAATGCGGGCGGGGTTCTCGTTCTCGGACTCGGCTGTGAAAACAATAATATTTATGAGTTAAAGAAAGTTCTCGGGGATTATGATGCAGAGAGAATAAGATTTATTGATTGCCAAGATTGCGAAGACGAAATCTTGGAGGGAGAAAAAATCATAACGGAGCTTAAAAGCGTTGCAGGCAATGATAAGCGCACCCCCGTGCCGATTTCAAAATTAAAAGTCGGCTTGAAATGCGGAGGCAGCGACGGACTTTCGGGAATAACCGCAAATCCGATGTGCGGCAGGATAACGGACAGGCTCGTTTCAATGGGCGGAACGGCCGT
Source organism: Clostridiaceae bacterium (assembly GCA_016297555.1). Taxonomy (GTDB): domain Bacteria; phylum Bacillota; class Clostridia; order Oscillospirales; family Acutalibacteraceae; genus CAG-177. The sequence goes on along the minus strand of JAEDGK010000009.1, from coordinate 15,908 downwards.
TTTAACCGAAGTGCCCGAAATGTTCGGAGCGGAGCAGATTTTGATGAACCGCTGCGTAAACGAAAGCGTCTTTAACAATACGGTAAAGCTAATCAATAACTATAAAGAATACTTTATTGCCCACGGTCAGCCCGTCAGCGAAAATCCCTCGCCCGGTAACAAAGAGGGCGGAATAACAACTCTCGAAGAAAAATCGCTCGGCTGTGTTCAAAAGGGAGGCTCAGCGCCCGTAACGGCGGTGCTTGATTACGGCGATGCCGCTGAAAGAGAGGGTCTTAATCTCCTGAACGGACCGGGCAACGATATGGTTGCAGTAACAAATCTTGCGGCGGCGGGCTGTCAGCTAATTCTGTTTACAACGGGCAGGGGAACTCCGCTCGGAGCTCCCGTACCGACAATCAAGGCAGCAACCAATTCCGCGCTTGCAAGTCTCAAAAAGCATTGGATAGATTTTGACGCTCAGGCGGGAAACGATGACGGACTGCTTGATTTGATTATCGAAACCGCAAACGGCAAGCCGACAAGGAATGAACAAAACGGCTGTATGGAAATTGCAATTTTCAAGGATGGTGTAACGCTGTGATTATAGATTGTCACGCACATTTATGGAAAAGGCAACAGGGAAAGGTTGACGGCAGAGATGCAGGCGCGGTACACAAGAAAATCAGAATAAGTCGGCAATGTGACGGCAGAGTAAAACTGAGGTGGATCAAATGAAAAAGGGAAATACTGAGCTTAGAATTAACAAGCTTACCGGAAGCTATGAAATAATATATAAAGGCTTTTCTTGGGTCAGTGACGGCAGAATACCTTATATAATTATCCGCAAAAAGGCAGGAGAAAAATATTTAAGCACTTACCGAACTCTTTATTCTGCGCTGAATAAAAAAATCGAATATAAGGGCAATAAAATTGTGTCAAGGCTCTCGGGCTATATCGCTTTCGGCAAAAAGCTTGATTTCACCTTGATTTTAACCGCAGAATTAACGGGTGAAAATGAGGTTGAATTCTCTTTGAAAGCCGAGAACGAAACAGGCTGTGACATTCAGGCTGTTTATTTTCCCGCTCCGTTCAATTCAAAGAAAAAGGGAGCAAATTCATATCATATTGACGCCATGCGCCAAGGCTTTTTACTGCCCGACGGTTATAAAGAAAACTTTGCTTCAACCTTTGGATTTGCACACTATTTACGCAAGATAAATACGGGCGACTGCTATATGCCGATTTGGGGCAGGGTGTGCGACGGGCATACATTCACCGCTATTGTTGAAACTCCGTATGACGCCTGTATGTTTTCGTCATTCGGCAAACACCGAGCTTTTGTCAATTCAGTCCATTGGATGTCATCGCTCGGCAAGCTGTCTTATGAAAGAAAGATTAAATTTATTTTTCACGAAAAAGGCGATTACAATACTGTTGCCAAGGATTACAGGCAGTATTTGATTGAAAGCAATCAGTTTGTTTCAATAAACGATAAAATAAAGCAGAATAAAAACATTGAAAAGCTTATCGGCTGCCCTGTTCTGCATCATAAAATCTATTCCAAAATTAATGAAAAATCAAAATTTTATGATAAGGACGGAACAAACGAAATTCTGTATGCCACCTTTTACGAGCGAGCCGAGCAGATGAAAAAGCTGAAAGAATGCGGTCTTGAAAAGCTTTATATTCATACCGACGGCTGGGGCAAGGACGGCTATGATAATAACCATCCGTATATACTTCCGCCTTGTGAAGCGGCGGGCGGCTGGGACGGCTTCAAAGAATTTTCAAAGGTCAGCCGTGATTTAGGCTATATCTTTGCTCTGCATGACCAATATCGGGATTACTATTATTCATCACCTGTTTTTGATATGAACAAGGCTGTAACGAAGATTGACGGCTCGCATCCGTATTGCTCGATTTGGGACGGCGGAGAGCACACCTTCCTCTGCGCTTCTCAGGCTCTTAATTTTGTAAAGAAAACATATTCCGAATTGGAGGAACACGGCGTTGATGTTCAGGGCGCATATCTTGATGTTTTTTCGGTTATGAACGGCGACGAATGTTTCAATCCCGCACATAAAATCACAAGAGAAGAAAGCATAAAGTGCCGTGCGGAATGTTTTGATTATCTCAATTCAAAAGGAATGATTATGTCTTCGGAAGAGCCTGCTATGCAGCTTTTAAATCACCTCGCTCTTGTGCATCACGGTCCGTTTACGCTAAGACCGCAGGAAAACGGTCAGGCGGTGGGTATTCCCGTGCCGCTCGGAAATCTTGTTTTTCATGACTGCATTATGGTGCCGTGGAATTGGTTCAATAATTGGGGTATTCCCAAGGGCGACGACGGCGATTTATATTGCGCTCTTTGTGCGGGTATGCCTTATATCAGTCCTTTCGGCAGCGGACTTAAAAAAATCGGCACAGACAACCGTACCGCTGATTTGAAATTATTGAGTGATGATGAGCTGAAAAAAGAGATTAACCGCGTGAAGCCGCTTGCCGATTTGCAGGCAAAGCTTTATAACAAGGAAATGGTCAAGCACGAATTTTTAGGTTCAATCCGCCGCCAAAAGGCAACCTATTCCGACGGCACGACGGTGGTTATTGATTTGGATAAAAACACCTATGATATAGGAGAATAATGATGAATTTAATCAGATATAATCAACCTGCAAAAAAGTGGCGTGAGTCTCTGCCGCTCGGCAACGGCATTACGGGTATTATGGTATTCGGCTCTCTGAAAAAAGAAAGGCTCTGCTTCAATGACGGCACTCTTTGGTCAGGTTATCCGAAAAACTATGACAGTCCTGCAAGCCTTGAAAACCTCGAAAAGGTGCGCGAGTTGATTTTTGCAGGAAAAAACAGCGAGGCGGATGCTCTCTGTCAGGAAAAGCTGACGGGCTTTTACAGCGAGGCGTTTATGCCGTTGGGCGATGTTTTGCTGAAATTTAAAAATACGGATAAAAAGAATGAAAGAAGAATTGGCAAAGGCAGGATTATAAATGGAAAAAGATATTATTTGCCTTGACTGAGAAAAACTCAACTGCAAGGTATCGGCATATCCGTAATATGCAAAGGCGCAGTCGGGAGCATTTAAATAAAGACAAGCCCTTCTTTGTTTTATGCAGAGAAGGGCTTGAAATTTTTAATATTAAAGGCGGCTGCTTCAAAAGAAACAGCCGCCAATGATAAGCAGTTAATCAGTTAACTCTGCCTGCAAGTCCCGCAAAGCCTTTCATAATCGAAGAAGCGGTTTCGCTGCCGAGTGAAATAAGCTCCTGATAATGGTCGTCAAGAATTGCAAGTGAATAGTCATTGTCGGGAACAACATAGCCGATTGCGTCGTTTGCAAGTCCGAAGCAGATTGTGTCTTCACCGAAAAGCTCATAAATAGTCTTATATCCGAAATCCTTGCCTGAATATGAGCCTTCTGCCGTCAGTGATGCGCCGCCCGCAACAAGGTCCTGAACGATTTCGCCGGGCATAAGAGCTACCTTGACATCGCCCATCTCCATATAACCGATTTCCGTGAATATGTAATATCTGTGATTCTCTTTATATACGGAGTAGTTTGCAAGATTAAGCTTGCCGACCAAAATGATAAGCGGATTTGTAACTCTTATTTTTACTTCGCTTATGAGCAGATTGAGAATGGGTTCAAGCTCGCGCTCCTCAACAGGCTCCCAGCCCTCAAACCAAAGGGTGTAGCCGTCGCCTGCTGCTGCCATTTCGGCATTAATCTTGTTCCAATCTGCGTTGGCGCTTATTGTATCGTATGAATTTGTGAGGTTAAGAGCAATGTTGCCCATTTCCTGACCGTAGCGCTTTGACTGCTCGTAGCGGCGCTTCATAGGAACATTATCGTTTGAAAGACCTCTGCCCGCATAGATGCCGGCAATGGCGCCGTTGAAGAACATAAAGTTGTAGCCTGCGTTCTCAATGGTTTCACCCATATAATAAACATAGTCGCCCGAAAGCTGTCTGCCGTTGTCAACATCGTCAACCGCAAGACCTGCAATGTCGGGGTGAGCGGCAATGTTGACTATCATTGTGGGCTTTATGTTCTCGTCAAAGGGAGTGAATACAAAGCGTGACATATCGTTCATAACGGCTGTCGCGGATTTTCTGTTTTTGTTGTTGAAATATTCGGGGTCAAGAGCCTTAACGGCATAGGTCATTGTGCCGGGGGTCATGTCGTTAATTGCGTTCTTCATCGTATTTGCGGCAGTGCGGCAAAGGAATTCGATATATTCGGGGTCTGTGCCGGTTTCCATTTCGCCGATAGGCAGATAGGCTTTTGCCATATTTTTGCCGAGCTTTGAAAGCAGGTCGGTCCAAAGACCCTGAGTGTCAATGCAGCTGTGGCAATGGGTTGAAGTAACGGTTACGGCGTTGATTTCAACACCGAGATTAAGCTCTGAGAGATAGGAGCGGATAACCTTGATGTCGCCGTTTGAAACGCCGATGCTGTCAATGTTTGCAAAAACGGAAACGCCTCTGCCCGAGCCGTCGGAAACTGCGATAACTCTGACCTGCATATCGTCGATAACTTCTTCAACCTTGTTTTTCATACCGTTCTGGAGTGATATGAAGCCGCCGAGATAATAGTCCTTTGTCTGCCAGTCGGAGGGAACAAGAGAAGCCTTTGCATAGCCGAGATTCCAGCAGGCATTGTCTGCGGGCTCGTCAAGCATGGATTTTGTGCCCTCATAAAAATTGTCGCGATTGTGCTTTGAAACGGGCTGGATTTCATCGCTGTCGGGAACAAGCTTGTTGATGAAGGAAAGAAGATGGGTAACTATTCCGTCAACAACCGAAACACCCGCGTGTTTAAGAGATTTTTCAATGTCGGAAGCGGCGGACGCGCCTATTGAAGAAACTCCGCCGAAAATGAGCGATAATGCAAGAATAACGCTCACAATTTTGATGCCGGTCTTTTTCATGTTAATTTCTCCTTATTTTTTTCAGAAAAGTTTTAATATATTTTAACACTAAATTAAGAGTATGTAAAGAGGTTTTTAACGCAATTACCAAAAAATCTTTGGCACACTCAGCGCAAAGAGTTATTTTAACTAAAAATTATTTTTGGGTTGAAAATCACGCAAAATGATAGTATAATAGTGAAAATATAACTTCCGAGAGGGCGTAGAGATAATGAACAGGCAAAAGCGGGTTGCCGCCATACATGATGTATCAGGCATCGGCAAATGCTCGCTGACTGCAGCAATCCCCATAATCTCCGCCGCAGGTATTGAAACTGCGGTGATGCCTACGGCAGTTTTATCAACCCACACGGGCGATATAACGGGCTTTACTTACCGTGATTTAACCTCGGATTTGCCCGCGTTTGCCGCTCATTGGAAATCGCTCGGAATTCATTTTGACGGTATTTACAGCGGCTTTCTCGGCTCGGCTGAGCAAATAGACATCGTCTGCTCGTTTGTTGACGATTTCAAAAGCAATGAAACCGTGGTTGTGGTTGACCCCGCTATGGCTGACGGCGGCAAAATGTACAAAACCTTTGACAGAGCCTTTGCCGATGAAATGACGGCTCTGTGCCGCAAAGCTGATATAATTGTTCCGAATATGACCGAAGCGGCGTTTTTGCTTGGCGAAGATTATGCCGAGCCGCCTTATACCGAGGAATACATAGGTGCTCTTATGCAGAAGCTTCTGTGCCTCGGACCTGAAATGATTGTTTTAACCGGAGTTTCTTTTGCGCCGGACGAAATAGGCTGTGCGGTTTGCAGAAAAGGGGAGAAAACACAATATTTCTTCTCGGAAAAGTATCCCGGCACATATTACGGCACGGGTGATATTTTCGCCTCCGCGCTTACGGGCGCTTATATGAGAGGAAAGGATATTTTTGAGAGCGCGCACATTGCGCTTGATTTCACCTTTTCCGCAATCGGACGAACATTCAAGGCAAAAACCGACCCGAGGCTCGGCGTCAATTTTGAACAGGGCTTGGGAAATTACATAAAAAGTTTGGAGGGCTGACCAATGAGCTTTGCCGATAAGGTGTTTATCGACACCTGCAAGGATATTCTTCAAAACGGATTTTGGGATACCGAGCTTGAAGTTCGCCCAAAATGGGAGGACGGAACGCCCGCCCATACCGTTAAAAAATTCGGTGTAGTCAACAGATATGATTTGAGCAAGGAATTTCCCGCGCTCACGGTCAGAAAGACTTTTCTTAAAAGCGCCGTTGATGAAATCCTTTGGATTTGGCAGAAAAAATCAAACAATGTCAATGACCTGAGAGGCAATATCTGGGACGCATGGGCTGATGAAAACGGAAGCATCGGCAAAGCATACGGCTATCAGATGGGCATAAAGCATCATTATAAAGAGGGCGATATGGATCAGGTTGACAGAGTGCTTTATGACCTTAAACATAATCCCCAGAGCAGAAGAATTCTGACCAATATTTATGTTCATCAGGATTTGAGTGAAATGGCACTTTATCCCTGCGCTTACAGCATGACCTTCAATGTTACGGGCAAAAAGCTCAATGCCATTCTCAATCAGCGTTCGCAGGATATGCTTGCCGCAAACGGCTGGAATGTTTGCCAATATGCCGCGCTTGTGTGTATGTTTGCTCAGGTCAGCGGTCTTGAGCCGGGCGAATTCGTTCATGTTATTGCGGATGCACATATTTACGACCGCCATGTGCCGATAGTTGAGGAGCTTATAAGCCGCGAGCCTTATGACGCGCCCGATTTCGTTATGGATAAGAGCATAACTGATTTCTATAAGTTTACAAGAGACAGCTTTTCTTTGGAAAATTATAAATATCATGAGTTTAATGAGAAAATTCCCGTTGCAATATGAGAGAGGTAATTACTGATGAAAGCTATAGTATGCGTTGATAAAAATTGGGGAATAGGAAAAGGAAACGAGCTGCTTTATCATATCCCTGCCGATATGAAGCATTTTAAGGAAAAGACCATAGGAAATGTTGTTGTTATGGGGCTTGCCACTTTCCGCTCTCTGCCCGGTCAAAAGCCGCTGGCGGACAGGGTGAATATTGTTATATCCGCAGAAAAGGATTGGTCAGCTCCGGGAGTTACAGTCTGCGGCTCGCTCGATGAGCTTTTTGAGCTGCTTGAAAGATACGATACAAATACGGTCTTTGTTATAGGCGGCGCATCGGTTTATGAGCAGCTTTTGCCTTACTGCGACACGGCTTATGTAACCAAGGTTGACGCAGAGAAGCCCGCAGATAAATTCTTCCCCAATCTTGACGCAAGCTCCGATTGGGTTCTTGCCCGCGAAAAGGGAGAAGGGGAGCACAACGGAGTAAATTATAAATTTACTACTTACAAATCAATCTGAACTGCCGCAGAAGAATTCTTATCTGATTTTTATTGCGGCTTACGGAGCGGCTGATTTAAATTTGCCGCTTTCAGACCGCAGCGGAATTCCGTTCGGTCTGATTTTTTAATAAAAAATTATTATTTTGGAGGCATTTAACAATGAGCAAAAAAGTAGGATATGCAGTAGTCGGTCTCGGTGTAGGTATGCGCCATGCAGAAGCTGCGTCAAAATCAAAAAATGCCGATCTTATCGCGGTTTGCGACCTGAATACGGAGAGGCTTGATGAAGCTAAAAAGAGATGTCCGGAAACACTTACATATACGGATTTTGACGAGATGCTTAAAAATCCCGATATCGATGCCGTCAGCATTGCCGTTCCGAGCGGAATGCACGCCGATTTTGCCGTCAAAGCAATGAAAGCGGGCAAAAATGTTCTTGTTGAAAAGCCTGTTGACATAACCGTTGAAGCGGCTCTGAGAATTGAGCAGGCAAGGCTTGAAACAGGTATGAAAGCGGGCGTTGTTCATCAAAACAGATATAATCCCGATATGCCTCTTATGCACGACGCGGTTGTCAGCGGAAAAATAGGAAAAGTGCTTTTCGGCGATTTTTCGGTTAAGTGGTACAGAACTCAGGAATATTACGATAACGGCGGCTGGCGCGGCACATGGGAAATGGACGGCGGCGGATCTCTTATGAATCAGGCTGTTCACACCGTTGACCTTATGCAGTGGCTTATGAACAGCGAGGTTGAAAGCGTTACTTCTCAGATGGCGATCTATAACCATAATATAGAAACCGAAGATTTCACCGCTTCGCTTATCAAATTCAAGTCGGGCGCAGTTGCAACCTTTATCAGCACAACCTGCGCTTATCCCGGCATATGCACGGGCATAAAGGTTTACGGAACAAACGGCTCCATGGAGGCTGACCAGGACAAGCTTCTCACTTGGAAGTTTATGGATGCTCCCGAAAACGAAGAAAAAGAGATGCTTGAAAAATATGTCGGCAACGCTGCCGCGGCGGCTCTCGACCCCACCCTCTGCCTTGGTCACAATTATGTTGTTGAGGATATGATAAATGCCGTGCTTGAGGACAGAGACCCGTCCGTTCTGCCCATGGAGGCAATTAAGAGCGTCAGAATAGTCAATGCGGTTTATGAATCCGCAAGAACCGGCAAAACCGTATATTTTGACTGAGGAGATAACCTATGGGAAATATTTGGCATGATATAAGCCCCAAAAGGATAAATCCGGAGGACTTCATAGCCGTTATTGAAATTTCAAAGGGCAGCAAAAGAAAATATGAGCTTGATAAAGAAACGGGATTTCTTATTCTTGACAGAATCCTTTACACATCAACCCATTATCCCGCCAATTACGGCTTTATTCCGAGAACCTACGGTGATGACGGCGACCCCCTTGATGTTGTCGTTATTTGCAGCGAGGAGATAGACCCGATGACTCTTGTGCGCTGCTATCCGATAGGTGTTATCACAATGAAAGACGGCGGAAAGCTTGACGAAAAGATTATTTCCATTCCGTTTAATGACCCGAATTACAATGTCTATAAAGATATAAACGAGCTTCCGGCTCATATTTTTGAAGAAATGCGCCACTTTTTCTCAGTTTATAAGAATCTCGAGGGCAAGGAAACAGTTGTTGACGAGGTTCAGAACAGAGAAAGGGCAGTGGAAATCATCAAAAAGTGTATCAACAATTACATTGCCGAATTTTGCCGATAATTTAATCCTTTATTGATTTAGTTTAAAATAAAATTTATATAATTTCCAAAGGAGTGACAGATATGGCTATTTATTGTCAAGAGCCTTCAAGAACCTTCAGCGAATATCTGCTGATCCCCGGCTACACATCAAGAGAATGTATTCCTGCCAATGTCTCATTAAAAACGCCGCTTGTAAAATTCAGAAAGGGCGAGGAGGAGTGTCCTCTCAGCCTCAATATTCCCCTTGTTTCTGCGATAATGCAGTCGGTTTCAAATGACACAATGGCAATCGCTCTGGCTAAAGAGGGCGGCGTATCTTTCATCTACGGCTCACAGTCCGTTGAGGATGAGGCGGCTATGGTTGCAAGAGTAAAGGGCTACAAAGCCGGCTTTGTTGTCAGCGATTCAAACCTCAAGCCCGATTCAACCCTTGCGGATGTGCTTGAACTCTTTGAACAGACGGGTCACAGCACAATGGCTGTTACCGATGACGGAACCCCAAACGGCAAGCTTCTCGGCGTTGTAACCAGCAGGGATTACAGAGTCAGCAGAATGAGCGCGGACACAAGCGTTTCCGATTTTATGACTCCTTTGGAAAAGCTCATAACAGCTCCCGAAAACACAACCTTAAAGGATGCAAACGACATTATCTGGGAGCATAAGCTCAATTCTCTGCCCATTATCGACAAAAACGGAAATCTGCTTTATTTTGTTTTCCGTAAGGACTATTCACAGCATAAAGAAAATCCGCAGGAGCTGCTTGACGCAAACAAGAGCTATGTTGTCGGCGCGGGTATAAACACTCTCGATTATGAGAAGCGCGTTCCCGCTCTTGTTGAGGCGGGTGCGGATGTCCTTTGCATTGACTCATCCGAGGGCTACACCGTTTGGCAGGAGCAGACCCTTGCTTTTATCAGAGAAAAATACGGCGACAAGGTAAAGGTAGGCGCAGGCAATGTTGTTGACCGCGACGGCTTCCTCTTCCTTGCAAAAGCGGGTGCGGATTTCGTTAAGGTAGGCATCGGCGGAGGCTCAATCTGCATCACAAGAGAAACAAAGGGTATCGGCAGAGGTCAGGCAACCGCTCTTATCGAGGTTGCCGCGGCAAGAGACGAATACTATAAAGAAACGGGTATTTATGTTCCCATTTGCTCGGACGGCGGAATTGTTCACGATTATCATATGACTCTCGCGCTTGCAATGGGCGCGGATTTCCTGATGCTCGGCAGATATTTTGCCCGCTTTGACGAAAGCCCGACAAATAAGCTAATGGTTAACGGCGCTTATGTTAAGGAATATTGGGGAGAAGGCTCAAACAGAGCGCGCAACTGGCAGAGATATGACCTCGGCGGCAAGGCAAAGCTCAGCTTTGAAGAGGGTGTTGATTCATATGTAACCTATGCAGGACCTCTGAGCGACAATGTTGCAAAGAGCCTTTATAAGGTTAAGTCAACGATGTGCAACTGCGGAGTTCTCAACATTCCCGACCTTCAGAAGAACGCCAAGCTTACCGTTGTTTCCGCAACGAGTATTGTTGAGGGCGGATATCACGATGTAACGCTCAAAACCTCGGCAACACAGGGCAGATAAAAAGTATTTTGCTGTTTAGAAAATAATATCTGCATTATTTTATTTGCTTTGGCTTTTGGGTACTTTTCAATGACGGCTTTTGCAGGGAAATCCGATATCACCGAACCGAGACGGCTGCAAAGGCACTGACCTATGCGGCGGAATTTGATCTCTCCGAAGATAACCGAGGCGTCCGCATTATTGCCGTTAATGAAAACGATACATCAACATACGAAACTCATTTTATAAATCAACAACGCCGCAGGCTCGGTAAAAGCCTGCGGCGTTGCAGTTTATTATACCTCAATAAGATTGTATTCCCGTGTGCCGAAGCCGAGTTCTGCGGCGGCTTCAACGGTGTGAATTCCGTTGCGGCTTTCAATGCGCTCAATCAGATGCGGCTTGCCGGGATCTGAGCAGGCATAAACAAGGTCAATGCACGCCTGATCAATCGCAATCGGGTCGTCCGAAACAAGTATGCCGATATCGCCGATGCACGGATCTTCCGCAACCGCGCAGCAGTCGCAGTCAACGCTCATATTTTTCATAACATTGACATAAACGATGTTGCCCTTGAAGTAATCGACAACGGAGCTTGCCGCGTCGGCCATCGCTTCAAGAAACGAATCGTGGTCGGAGGTCCAGATATCCTCGGGCTTGCCGACGCCGTGAATATATGCCTTGCCGAATGAGGATGCAACGCCGATTGAAAGCTGCTTGATTGCTCCGCCGTAGCCGCCCATGGGATGCCCCTTGAAGTGCGAAAGCACAAGCATTGAATCATAATTAACAATGTTTTTACCGACGAAGTTTTTGTTGATTTTCTTGCCATTCGGTATTTCAAGCTCAAGGTCGGGACCTTCCGCGTCAAGCAAATCAAATGCAAAATAATCCGTCCAGCCGTGTTCTTTGATTAACTCCCTGTGACGCTTGGTTGTATTCCTTGCGCCGTCGTATGCGGTGTTACATTCAACTACCGTTCCGCCTATATAATCTATAACGGGCTTCCAGAAATCGGGTCTCAAAAAGTTCTGATTTCCTTTTTCGCCCGAATGGACTTTTACGGCAACTTTTCCGCTAAGCTCTTTGCCGAGCGTTTTATAAAGCTCAAGAACCTTTTCAGGTGTTATTTCACGCGAAAAATATACATTTGCGCTCATGTCAATCCTCCTAAGAAAAGTTTTGATTATTTTATCATATATTTCGGCTTTTTACAATCAAAAAGAGATTAAAAGAGGATTTTTTTAATATACCCCTTGATTTTTGATGAGCATTAATATATAATAGAAAAGCTGATTTGCCGATGTGATGGAATTGGCAGACGTGACGGACTCAAAATCCGTTGGTAGCGATACCGTGCGGGTTCGACCCCCGCCATCGGCACCAGAAAAAGACGGCGATTTTCGATTGAAGATTGCCGTTTCTTTATATCCTTTTTTAACCTTAACAAAATCACAGAAAAGGAGATTCACTAATGATAAAACACATAGTATGCTTCAAGCTTAAAAACAACAGCCCCGAGGAATGTGAAAAGGCGCGCGAGGTTTTGCTCTCAATGCGCGGCAAAGTCCCTCAGCTTCGCGGAATAGAAGTCGGCGTTGATTTTCTTCATTCCGAGCGTTCCTACGATATCATTCTTGAAACCCTGCTCGATGATGAGGCGGCGCTTGAAAGCTATCAGAATGACCCCTATCATTGCTCCGTTGTCAAAAAGCATATGCACGCCGTCAGAGAATCGAGCATTGCGGTGGATTATTATGCAGAGCCGTAAAGAGAGGAATTTATTATGCAGTTGTTGGAAGTCAATAAAGAAAACTATATAGGTCAGGCAGACCCGTTTGTTTTGGAAAGCGGAGGCAGGTTTTATATTTACACAACGGGAAGCGACGGCGTTTACGCTTATTCCTCCGATGAGCTTTTCAGCGGATGGAAGTTTGAGGGCAGAGTTTTTACCTATCCTGAAGTTGAGGATTTTTGGGCGCCGAGCGTCATTGAGCTTAACGGTGTTTACTATATGTATTGCTCATTTGAGTTTTACGGAGATGTTCCCGATAAAGGCGGTCACCGCCAAACGATGTTTGTTTCTTCAAGCAAAAATCCGCTCGGACCTTTTGAAAACGCAAAACAGCTTTTACATCCTTTTTCGATTGATTCCCATGTCGTTAAAAACGAAAGCGGGCTGTTTATCTTTTATTCGACCAACACCTTTGAGGGCGAGCGCCCCGGAACTTATATCGCCGTTGACAGGTTGCTTGACCCCGAAACCGCCGAGGGTAAGCCTGTTCCGATGATTATGCCGAGCCTTGATGAGGAGATTTTCAGGCGTGACAGATATGAAAAAGGCATTCATTGGCACACGGTCGAGGGCGCGTTTTATTTCAGAGAGGGCGATTGGCATTATCTGATGTACAGCGGCTCCTGCTATGAAAATGAAAACTATTTCGTTGGCTATGCAAGGGCAAAAACCGATGAAACCGATTTGACAAAGATTAAATTTGAAAAATATCCCGATGATAAAACCTATGCCCCCGTTCTCAGAAGCAATGAGTGGGAGGAGGGCACGGGTCATCACTCCATGATAAAGCACGGCGGCGAATGGTATGCCGTTTATCATGCAAGAAATACGGCGGAGGACGGGCTTAACGGCGACAGGCGAAACGCCAGAATATGCCGAATGTCGGTCGAAGACGGAGTAATTACCGCCGACAGAAAGCAATTTGAAATTTAATGTCAATCAGCGTGAGCGTTTATGTGCGCACACGCTGATTTTTGTTTTATCGATTAATCAAGTTGCATAGTTTTTTGGTTGACACAATATAATTTATGTGTTATATTAACAAATAATGAACAATGTCAAAATCAAACAGGGAAAGGAAGATTAAATGGCAGAAAAAAGCGGTCTTCGTGAAAAAGTGCAGTTTTTCATCGAAGAAATAACACTTTATTGGAATCAGCCGCGACCGGGAGAGTATGTTCCTTATAAGGAGCTTATGATGCTGAGCGTTGGCTGGTTTGCAATGTATTTTGCAGTTCAGTTCACCATAGGCTTCGGCGTAGGAAATGCGTTTTCGGGCGCAACTCTGGGAATGAATAATAATGAGCTGCTTGTTATGGGTTATGTTTGCCAGATTATCGGCTATGCCCTTGCACCGCTCAACTCATGGATGGTTGATAATCTCAGAAGCAAGCACGGCAAATACCGCGTTTACATAAGGCTCGCCGTGCCGTCGATGATTTTAACGCTCATCAGCCTTTGGCTGCCTTATGAGCAGATGCGCGACGGAGTTTCAAGATATCTTATGATAGCCGTTCTTTTTGTTGTCGGTCAATGTCAGGGCTATATCCAAGGCTGGTTCCAGACGGGACTTACCAATATGGTTTATGTTATAACCCCCAATTCTCAGGAACGCTCAAAAATAATGTCCGTAACGGGCATTATTTACAGTATGGCGCCCACGGTTCTTAATATCTATGTGCCGATGATGGTTGATATTCTGCCGATAAACGCCAATAAATTCACAATGACCTTCTACCGCGGAACATATACGCCGCTCGTGCTGTTTGCTCCGCTTGCGCTTTTTGCTTTCTACGGCACAAAGGAGAGGCTCGTCCTTCCCAAGAGCAGAATAACAAAGATGAGCTTCGGCAATTCAATTCGCAGCGTTGCGGGTAACCGTATTTTCTGGATTAAATGCTTCGACGCATGGAATAACTTCCTTGAGGGAGCAAAGGGCGATGTTTGGGATATGCTCGTTTACCGTGCTCACATAACCAAGAGCACAACCTACGGCTTCCTTAACACTCTATGCCACAACTCACAGCTTTGGGCTATGATGTTCTCACCGTGGTTTATAAAGAAATTCGGAAAGAAAAACATAAAGCTTTTCAAAAATATTGCTCAGATTTTCCTGATTGCGGGAATAGGTCTTACATATAAATCAAAATTCGCCGTTGTTTTCCTGTTTGTTATCAACTATATCAACAGATTCCTTGACTGCGGCGAGGTTATCGACAAGGCAATCGAGTCCGATATGAGAGACACTCAGCAGTATCTTGTCGGCGAAAGAATTGACGGCTCTTTCGGGCTTGTTTCAACCTATGCAAACGGACTTGTCGGTATGGCAACGAGTCTTTTCCTGCCGTGGGTATATAAAAAATGCGGCTTTGACGGAAACGATTATTCCGTGCTTGATGTTTATGTTGACTATAATCCCGATTTGCCGCTTAATATGCAGCAGAAAAATCCCAACTGCGTTCTTTACAGTATGCTTGATGTGCTTATCGCAATTTCGGTTTTCGGCGCGGCAGTTGATGTTATACCTTGGTTTTTCTATGATGTCAGCGAAACCGGTCAAAAATCCATGCTCAGAGTTATCCGCCTGAGAACGCTTATTGAGGACTATCATTCGGATAAAGGCGAGATTGAAAACTACATTGAGGGCTGTGAGGCTGTTTTCACAGCACAAAAATACGAAAACGCAGAAAAGCTTGATTTCTCAAAAGAGGAATTAAGGCAGGCAAAGCAGCTTCCTAAAAACACATCCGAAGAAGCGGCAGTAAGGAAAGAAAAGCTCAAAGAGCTCAGAAAACGCCGTGACGAATACGCAGACCATAATGAAGAAATCGAAATTGCAAAATTCGTTATGTTTGAAATCAGAAGATTTTCAACTGATTTCGGCAAAAAGCAGCTTGAGCTTGCAAAGCTTGTTGCCGAAGCGGGCGAAGAAAGATTTTATGATGTTTATGAGCAGGCGGTTGAGCTTTCAAGAGCTTTGCCGAGAACTGATGTTAAAGAAGAAAAAGTCTGGCGCAGGCAGGAGATAAGAAACGCCAACGCTCTTAAACGAAGCGCAAAGCTTGCCTATAAATATTATCCAGACGGCAAGATTTCGTTTGACCCGCAGATTGTTGAGGACGCTTACGATTTGCCCGATGATACGCCCGAGCAGCAGAAGCTCAGGCGCAAAGCTATGAAAAAGGCTAACAAGGCTCAGAATATTTATGCCAAGGTTGCAATGCCTTATCTTTCGGCTCTGAGAACTGTCAAGCTTGCCGAGGGCTATGAAAATCTCAATGAAATAACAGCAGATTACGAAGAAGCAAAACGCTCCGTAGCTGAAAAGCGTTCAGCCGAAGAAGCCGAACTTAAGCGCCTTGCAGAGGAGCGCAAGCTTGATATTGAGCGCAAGCGCGCACAGCGTAAAATGAAGAAATAACCAATAAATGAAGGTGCTTTTGTGGATATTAAGAAGAAAGTTAAAAAATATTTCGGAATTGCGGTTAACCGTGTAGTAACCGCCACATCTCAG
>JAEDGK010000105.1 GCA_016297555.1 Clostridiaceae bacterium | reverse complement strand
GGAAATCAAGGATATCCTTGTTAAAAGATTCGGTATGCACGAGGTTCATTCCTACATCTGGTGCGACGGCAGAAAATTCAAGAAGCTCGGCATTGAGGTTGAGGATAATGTCAAGGTTCTCAATATCGAGAATTCCGAAAACGGCGTTCTGAGAAATTCAATGCTTCCCACTCTCCTTGCAATGGTTCAGGAAAATAAAGATTTTGCCGAAAAATTCGGCATATTTGAGGACGGCAGAGTTGTTGACGGAACTGATGAAAACGGCCGCTGCAACGAGAGAAAGCGTTTGGGCGTTGTCCTTTATGATAAGAGTGGAAACGAAAAGGCGCTCTATTTCAAGGCTGTTGAAATAATCAACTGCATTATCGGCGAAATCAAGCAGAAGAAGGCGGAATACAAAAAGATTGCTCCCGTTCACGCTTGGCAGCATCCCAAAAATACCGCCGAAATCCTTATCGACGGCTCCCGCGTAGGCGTTCTCTGCGCTCTGCACCCCGCCAACCGTGCAAAGCTTGATAAAACTGCCGCGGCGGTTTGCTTTGGGCTGGATATGTTTGATTTCAGCGCGCTCAACGCCGCTTCGATAAGCTTCCGCGAGCCGAGCACACAGCAGTCAACCTACTATGACCTTTCGCTCGTGCTTGATAATGATGTTAAATATTCCGATATTGCCGCTTGCTGGGAATCGCTCGGAATAGAGGAGCTTGAAAGCGCAAAGGTTATCGATACCTATGAAAAGCTCGGCATCAGAAGCATAACTGTCCGCCTCGTTTTTGCGGCTATGGACAGAACTCTCGAAATGGAAGAAGTTCAGAGCAGAATTGATTCCGTTCTTGCCAATCTTGCCAAAATCGGCGTCAGTCTGCGTGCATAATCGGCGTTTTAGTGCAAAAAATACGGCGATAACCGTTGCAAATTTGACTAAATAATTAAATTTCAAAAAAACCATTGTTTTATTTTGAAAGGTGTTATATAATAAACAGGTACGGAGGTGACCGAAATGACTGATAAAACAATCAAATTTTCAATTAAGGACGAAAACGAGGCGGAGATGAAGAAAAATCTGCTCGCCGTTTATGAAGCTTTAAATGAAAAGGGGTATAATTCAATCAGCCAGATTGTCGGCTATATCCTCTCCGAGGACCCGACCTATATAACAACTCACAATAACGCACGCAGCCTTGTCAGAAGGCTTGACAGAGACGAGCTTCTTCAGGCTATGGTTAAGTGCTATCTCGGAATTAAATAATCTTGAAAGGGTGATAAAATGGCTAAGAAAAACGATTTTCTTATGTATAAAGGGCGTCCGCTCGTCAGAAACGGCAAAACCGTGTATTACGGCTATATGACGGACCCTTATGTTGTTATTATGCAGATTACAAGCACCCGTCAGGTCAAGGGCGTTGAGGTGGCGGACAGAGTTGTTGTTCAGCTTGTCAACACAGACCCCGATGTCAGAATGAAAGACAAAATCGTTAAGAAAGCCGAGCGCAGAGGGCTTTATAACGCGGTTGATATCGGCTGTATATGGCTTGAAAGAGAGCTTAGAGAAAGCGCATAAAATCAATTTCGGCGCGCTGCCTTTTGCGGGCGGCGCGTCTTTTTTTGTTGTTTTTCAGGGCAGAAAAGCTGCCGCAATACGGGATTGGAAATAAAAAAAGTAATATTTTTTGTTGCAATATACTTTTTAATGTTGTATAATCATTATATTATTTACTGTTTTGCCTGCAAAAAAGCTGTGCAAAACGCAAATTTTTCGGATTTTGGGGCGGTTGCCCATAATCATAATATTTTTTACGGAGGTTTTTCCATGAAGAAATTACTTGCAATTCTTATGGCGCTTGCGCTCGTAGTTTGCTGCTTCGCAGCTTGCGGCAAAACAGACGGCGGTAATGCAGGCAACGCTGACAACACTCAGAAGGTTGTAAAAATCGGCGTTTATGAGCCTCAGACCGGTGCTAACGGCGCAGGCGGTAAGCAGGAAATTCTTGGTATGCAGTATGCTAACAAGATTAATCCCACCGTCGAGATAAACGGCGAAACCTACAAGGTTGAGCTTGTTTATGCCGACAATGAGTCATCAACGGACAAGGCTGTTTCCGCAGCTTCAAAGCTTGTTGCAGAGGGTGTTTCCGTTGTTCTCGGTTCTTACGGCTCGGCTGTTTCAATCGCAGCCTCCGACACCTTTAAAGAAGCAGGCATTCCCGCTATCGGCGTAACCTGCACTAATCCCCAGGTAACAGAGGGTAATGACCATTATTTCCGCATCTGCTTCCTTGATCCTTTCCAGGGCACGGTTCATGCAGAGTTTGCAAAGTCAAAGTTCAATGCTGATACGGTTTACTGCCTCGGTGAGCTTGGCAATGACTATGACCAGGGTCTTATCAACTATTTCTCAGAGGCTTCAGAAAAGCTCGGAATGAAGGTTATCAAAGAAAACTTCCCCAAGGATAACTCCGACTTTACTTCATATCTTGCAAACGCAAAGAAACAGGGCGCAGATGTTATCTTTGCTCCCTGCTCAATCCAGTATGCTCAGCTTATTCTTGAGCAGTCCAACGCTCAGGGCACAAATATTCCTCTGCTCGGAACCGACACATGGGATAACAACAAGATTGTTGAAACCACAAAGGGCACCAACACAGAGCTTTATGTTTCCACCTTCTATCAGGAGGGCGCAAACCCCGAGTTTGAAAAGGGCATTAAGGAATGGATGAATTCCGACCCGACCGCTCTTGAAAACAACGGTGGCAACGATATGATAGCTGCTGTTACCGTTATGGGTTACGATGCATATATGACAGCTCTTGAAGCTATCAAGAATGCAAATTCCGCAGAACCTTCCGCTGTTATGGCTGCTCTTCCCACAACCGCATATGAAGGCATTTCGGGCAGCATTTCGTTCAACGAAATCGGCGATGCAAACCGTGACGCGGCTTATATCAAGACCGCTAATGTTGAAACCGGCACTTGGGACTTCGTTGCAGTTCAGAAGGTTTCCGCATAATCGGAATTAAGCTTTTCAAGCTTTAATATCACACTTTCGGGCAGGGGCGCACCGCCGCTCCTGCCCAATGGTTACTAATTGGTTTTGTGAGCGGAAAGCAATATGCTTTTTAGCGGCTCATATTTCTTTCCGTTCGCAAAATAAATGCGCCTGCGGCAAATTGTTTTGCACGGCGGGTTTATGCGTTTCAATCATTATTGCCACCCTAAGGAGGAAAGCTCTCATGGCAGAGTTTTTAAACAACAATCTGCAATACCTGCTCAACGGTATTCTTGCAGGCAGCCTTTATGCTTTGATAGCTATCGGCTATACAATGGTATACGGCATACTCAGGCTCATAAATTTTGCCCACGGCGATATGTTTATGGTAGCAGGCCTTGTGATGATTTTCATAATCTCAAACGGTGCTCCGCTGTGGCTCGGCGTAATTCTTGTGCTTGTTATGACGGTTGCTTTGGGCGTTGTAATCGAAAAGGCGGCTTACAAGCCTTTAAGAAGCGCTCCGAGAATGTCGGTAATGATTTCCGCAATCGGCGTTTCTTATCTTTTGCAGAACTGCGCGCTTTATTTCACGGGCGGTCTGCCGAGAACATATCCCGCAATTCCGATGCTTAAAGAAAAGCATACCATCGGCGGCATAACAATCGAAAGCGTTTTCATTGTTACTCCCATACTCACTCTGCTTTTGGTTGTTGCTCTTGTTTTGCTTATCAAGCATACCAAAATCGGTATGGCAATGCGCGCTGTTTCAAAGGATTTTGAAACAAGCCAGCTCATGGGTATCAAAATCAATTCGGTTATTTCGTTTACATTCATTATCGGCAGCTTCCTTGCCGCAGTCGGTTCAATGTTCTATTTTTCAAAATACACAACCGTTGTTCCGCTGTCAGGCTCAATGCCCGGTCTTAAAGCCTTCGTTGCGGCTGTTTTCGGCGGCATCGGCTCAATTCCCGGCGCTGTTATCGGAGCTTTCATAATCGGTATATGTGAAAACCTTATTAAAGGTATGGGCGAGGGCTGGACGGTATTTTCCGACGCTTTCACCTTTGCGCTGCTGATTATCGTTCTTCTGGTCAAGCCCACCGGAATTTTCGGTGAAAAGACTACGGATAAGGTGTGAGGTGATTGCAATGACGAAAACAGTTGATAATAAAAATCGCCTTGTAACTCCCAAGGAAAAATCCAAAAAACTCGGCTTGCTCACGGCGATACTTTTTCTTATTGGGCTTTATGCCGTGCTCATTGCGCTCGATAATTTTATCAAGCCTTCAACCTTTACCCTTATGCTTATTCCCGTTTTGAAAAAGGGCGCAATATATTCGCTTGTCTGCGTTTCAATGAACCTGCTCAACGGCTTTACGGGCTTGTTTTCTCTCGGTCAGGCAGGCTTTATGCTCATAGGCGGCTATGTTTATGCGATTTTTTCAATTCCCGCAAGTCAGCATCCCGCCGTTTATCAGTATTTTGACGGCGGCTTGATAAAATTCTCAATTCCCGAGCTGCTCGGAAAAGTAATCGGTGAAAATGCAGGCAACTTTATCGGAGCAATTATCTGCATAATCATTGCAGGTATTATTGCCGCAGTTTTTGCCGCGCTTATCGGAATTCCCGTTTTGCGCCTTAAAAGCGACTATCTTGCCATCGCAACTCTCGGCTTTGCCGAAATTCTCCGCGCATTTTTCCAGTGGAATGCTCTCGGAAAAATCACAAACGGCTCAAACCTGCTCAGAAAATACACAAACTTCAGCGATATGAAGATTGAGATAGGCGGAAATGTTATAAAGCTCGGCACTCTTTTCCCGTTCCTGATTGCTACGATTTGCATTGTTTTTGTTTTTCTGCTTATTAATTCAACCTACGGCAGAGCCTTTAAAGCTATCAGAGACGATGAGGTTTCCGCAGAGGCTATGGGTATTAATCTTTTCAAGCATAAGATGATATCCTTTGTTGTTTCAAGCTTTTTTGCAGGAGTCGGCGGCGCGTTGCTTGCAATGTTCCAGACAACCATTCAGGCTTCGGCGTTTATGTCCGCAATGACATATGAGATTTTGCTCATGGTTGTTATCGGCGGTATCGGCTCAATTTCGGGCAGCTGCATTGCGGCGTTCCTCTATATTGCCTGCTCGGAGTGGTGGCTCCGTTTCCTCGACAGCGGCTATCTGCCGAATATCTTCGGCGGCGAAAATATTGCCGTGCCTTTCTTCCGCGACGGCTTCAGAAAGGTTGTTTTCTCGGTCATCATTATGATTATCGTCCTGTTCTTCTCAAAGGGAATTATGGGAGATAAGGAGCTTTCGCTATCCCGCATAGCGGGCAAATTCCGCCGCAAAAAGAAAGCGGCGGCAAGCGCAGGGCAGGAGGTGCAGTCAAAATGAGTAAAAATGTGCTTCGTGTTCAGGATGTTACAATGCAGTTCGGCGGCGTTGTAGCGGTTGACAATCTTTCAATGGAGGTCAATGAGGGCGAAATCGTTTCTCTCATCGGACCCAACGGCGCGGGCAAAACCACGGCGTTTAACACTATAACGGGCGTTTATGCGCCTACCAACGGCGAAATCTATTTTAACGGCGAGCTTATTGTTTCAAACCATCCTCACGGAAAGATGAAAAAGCTTTACGCCGGTCAGAATAACGGAAAATACAAAAAAATCGTTGAGCATACGCCCGATTTTATTGCTAAAAAGGGCATTGCAAGAACATTCCAGAATATCAGACTTTTCAAGTCTATGACCGTATTTGACAATGTTCTTGTTGCAAAGCATATGCGCAGGTCAAGCAATTTCTTTTCTGCGTCTCTGCATCTTAATGCCAAAGAAGAAAAGAAGATGCGCGAGGAATGTCTTGAACTGCTCAGAATTCTCGGGCTTGAGGATGTTAAGGGCGAGATAGCGAGCAACCTGCCTTACGGCAAGCAGCGCCATCTTGAAATTGCACGCGCGCTCGCCACAAATCCGTCTTTGCTGCTGCTCGATGAACCTGCGGCAGGTATGAATCCGCAGGAAACGGACGAGCTGACGGCGTTTATCAAGGATATCAGAGATAAATTCAGCCTTACGGTTTTTGTTATTGAGCACCATATGAATCTTGTTATGGATATTTCCGACAGGATATATGTTATCGATTTCGGCAAGCTCATTTCTCACGGAACTCCCGAGGAAGTGCAGAATGATCCTAAGGTTATCGACGCATATTTGGGGGTGAGCGAAGATGAGTAATATACTTGAAATAAGAAACCTTGTTGTTTCCTACGGCGGAATTGAAGCCGTTAAGGATATTTCGCTCGATGTTGAGCAGGGCAAAATCGTAACTCTCATCGGAGCAAACGGTGCGGGCAAGAGCACAACGCTTAAATCAATCGCAGGCATCGTTAAGCCCAAGAGCGCTTCTATAAAGCTTAACGGCGAAGAAATCTGCGGCAAATCGCCCGACTATATTGTTTCAAAGGGTGTAACTCTTGTTCCCGAGGGCAGGCGTGTTTTTGCAAACCTGACGGTGCTTGAAAACCTTAAAATCGGCGCTTATCTGAGAAAAGATAAGGCGGGTATAAAGGCGGATATGGAGCATGTTTTTGAGCTTTTTCCGAGGCTCAAGGAGCGCGAATGGCAGGCGGCGGGAACTCTCTCGGGCGGCGAGCAGCAGATGCTTGCAGTCGGCAGAGCGCTTATGAGCAAGCCCAAGGTTATTATGATGGACGAGCCTTCGCTCGGCCTTGCTCCGCTGGTTGTTAAGGGCATTTTCGATATCATCAGAACGGTCAACCAAGAGGGAATAACCGTTTTGCTTATCGAGCAAAACGCCAATATGGCTCTTAAGGTGGCTGACCGCGGCTATGTTATGGAAACGGGCAGAATAACCATGGAGGGCACGGGTCTTGAGCTTCTCGAAAACGAGGAAATCAAGGAAGCCTATCT
>JAEDGK010000104.1 GCA_016297555.1 Clostridiaceae bacterium | reverse complement strand
CTCGGCACGCGGTTTTGGAGACCGCTGCTCTACCAACTGAGCTATACCCCTATATTAAATTGGTGGGCCATCAGGGACTCGAACCCCGGACCAACCGGTTATGAGCCGGTTGCTCTAACCAACTGAGCTAATGGCCCGCATTGCGGAATTGCAACGATAGATATGATACCAAAAAGAAACTGATTTGTCAATCATTTTTTTGCTTTTATTTTAACTTTTTATTTTCCGCCTTGTCGATATATTAACTATTATATAAACTCCGGCATATAATGCTGTGTAAACGGGCGCAAAAGCCCGTGAATCTCTTCAAGAAATTACAGAGGAGTTGAGCAAATGCCGAGTGTATATCTCAGTCCGTCAACGCAGGAATACAACCGCACGATTGTCGGAAATTCGGAAGAATACTATATGAATCTGATAACAGACGCCATGCTGCCGTATCTTCAGGCAAGCGGAATAAGATACGGCAGAAATGACCCGTCAATGACCGCCCTTGAAGCTGCCCGGCAGGCAAATGCCGGCGACTATGACTTTTTCCTTTCCATTCATTCAAACGCCGCTCCCGAGCCGAATTCGGGCACAGTCAGAGGCGCGGAAATCTATTATTATCCCGAAAGCGAAGAAGGCAGGAGAGCGGCAACGATATTTGCAAACAATTACGAGCAGATATATCCCCTGCCCGAAAACATCAAGATAATACCGCTTGCAACGCTCATTGAGCTTAACAAAACAAGAATGCCCGCCATTCTTTTTGAGCTTGCTTACCATGATAATCTCAGAGATTTTCTGTGGCTTTCATCAAACATAGCGGAAATCGGCAGAAACCTTGCTCTTTCGCTCGCTGATTATTTCGGCGTTGATTTTGTTGAGCCGTTTCCGTTTGCACGCGGAGTTGTTGAAATCTCCGGCGGCAGACTCAATGTGAGAAGCGCGCCGAGCATAAACTCCGAAATAATAGGTTATCTTAACAACGGAGACCTCGTTGAAATTATGGGGCTTGAAAATAATTGGTATGAAATCAGAAAAGGAAACCTTAACGGCTTTGCAAATGCCGAGTTTATCCGAGAATTGTAAAATTCATTAAAAATCGACCGTAAACCACTATATCTTTGGATATTTCGCAGAATTAGCCCAAAATATTAAAAAAGCCTTGATTTTTAACAGTCTGTGAATTATAATGAAATTATATTTTTCATCGGCTTTTGACCGATATAATCAGTTTGCGGATGTGATTTAAAATGGAGCTTTTAAAGCAGCGAATTCTTGAGCAGGGCAAGGTTATCGGCAACGATATCGTAAAAGTTGATATGTTCCTCAATCATCAGATTGATGTGGAGCTGCTCTGCGAAATCGGCAAGGAGTTCCACAGACTTTTTGCAGCCTCAAACATCAATAAAATAGTAACCGTAGAAGCTTCGGGCATAGGAATTGCGTGCATTGCCGCACAGTATTTTTCTGTGCCTGTTGTTTTTGCCAAAAAAGGCGCCAACAGAAACGTGGGCGACAATATCTATAAAGCCGATGTTTATTCTTTCACAAAAGGTGTAAATACCACCATAGGGATTTCAAAAGATTATCTTAATGAAAATGACAGAGTTCTGATTATCGATGACTTTATGGCTAACGGCAAGGCTGTTCACGGGCTTATCAACATTCTCAACCAAGCCGGTGCAAAGCTTGAGGGCGTGGGCATAGTTATTGAAAAAGGCTTCCAGCCCGGCGGCGACGCTCTGCGCTCGCTCGGCTACAGAGTGGAATCATTGGCAGTTATTAAATCCATTGACAACGGAAAAATTGTCTTTGGTAATTAATAAAAATTTTTGGAGGTAAAACAAATGAAGAAGTTCACCAAAATTCTCGCAATTCTTCTCGCTCTCGTTTTTGTCTTCAGCTTTGCTGCTTGCGGCAAGAAGGACGCTGCTGACAACGGCGAGACAACCACCGCTCCCGCAGGTAACGCAGGCAATATCGACTATTCAAACATCAAGTTCGGTCTTATCTGCCTTCACGACGAGAACTCCACTTATGATAACAACTTCATAAGCGCTCTCAAGGAAGTTCAGAAGGAGCTCGGTCTTTCAGACGATCAGGTTCTTATTAAGACAAACATCCCCGAAACAGACGCTTGCCTCAACGCTGCTGAGGAGCTCATCGACGAAGGATGCAACATCATCTTTGCTGACTCTTTCGGTCACGAAACCTACATTCTTCAGGCTGCTCAGGAGAACCCCGACGTTCAGTTCTGCCATGCAACAGGCACACACGCACACAACGCAAACGTTCCCAACTTCCACAACGCATTTGCTTCAATCTATGAAGGCAGATACCTTGCAGGCGTTGCCGCAGGTCTTAAAATCAAGGAAATGATTGATGCAGGCGACATCACTGCTGACCAGGCTAAGCTCGGTTATGTAGGCGCTTTCCCCTATGCTGAGGTTAAATCAGGCTACACTTCATTCTTCCTTGGCGTTCGCTCGATAGTTGAAACAGCTACCATGGAAGTTGTTTACACAAACTCATGGTTTGATATCGCTCTCGAAAGAGAAGCTGCTCTCAAGCTCATCAATGACGGCTGCGTTCTTATCAGCCAGCACGCTGACTCAGAAGGCGCTCCCAAGGCTTGTGAAGAAAAGAATGTTCCCAACGTTGCTTACAACATCAACACTGCAAGCATCGCTCCCAACACCGCTCTTGTTTCATCAAGAATCAACTGGGCTCCCTACTACAAGCTTGTTATCGACGCAGTTGCAAAGGGTGAAAGCTTTGACGCTGACTGGACAGGCACAATCGCTACCGGTTCGGTAGAGCTTCTTGAGCTCAACGCTGCTGTTGCTGCCGAAGGCACACAGGCTAAGCTTGATGAAGTTAAGGCACAGTTTGAGGCCGGCACACTCCATGTTTATGATACCGACACATTCACGGTTAAAGGTGAGAAGCTTGATACTTACCTTGCCGATGTTGATGATGACGGCACATTCACGGGTGAAACCGAGGCTGTTTCTGACGGTTACTTCCACGAAAGTGAATATCGTTCAGCTCCCTACTTTGACCTTCTTATCGACGGTATAACAGAAGTCTGATTACTATTATCAAAGGGGCGAAGCGAAACCGCTTCGCCCCGTATATTTGTTTTTATTGGCTGAAAAGAGCGTATAGTTTTATGCGTTGTTTTCAGAAAATAAGACGGAGGTAAACACATGGAAACTCCCGCTATTGAATTAAGAAATATCACAAAAAGATTTGGCTCCATCGTTGCCAACAAAGATATAAATCTTGTTGTAAACAAGGGCGAAATTCTTTCCCTGCTCGGTGAAAACGGAAGCGGTAAAACAACGCTGATGAATATGATTTCGGGCATCTATTATCCTGATGCCGGTCAGATTTTCATTGACGGAAAAGAAGTTGTAATCAAATCCCCGAAGGACGCTTTTGAGCATAAAATCGGTATGATTCATCAGCATTTCAAGCTTGTTGATATATTCAGCGCAACCGAAAACATCGTGCTCGGTCTTAAAGAGGACAAGTTCAACATCAAAGAATCCGCCGAGCAGATAAAGAAAATCAGCGAGCAATACGGCTTTGAAATCGACCCGACAAGAAAGATTTATGATATGTCTGTTTCCGAAAAGCAGACGGTTGAAATTATCAAAGTGCTTTACAGAGGCGCCGATATTCTTATTCTTGATGAGCCTACCGCCGTTCTTACTCCGCAGGAAACAGAGAAGCTGTTTAATATCCTGCGCAGAATGCGCGATGACGGCAAGTCAATCATCATAATAACCCACAAGCTCCACGAAGTTCTTGCCCTTTCGGACAAGGTTGCCGTTCTTCGCAAAGGCGAATATATCGGCACGGTCAACACGGCTGAAACCAACGAAGCGGAGCTTACCGAAATGATGGTAGGCAAAAAAATCAGCCTGAATATCGACAGAAGCGACCCTGTTAATCCGCAGGAAAGACTTTTAGTCAAAAACCTCAACTGCACCAACATTGAAGGCATAAAGGTTCTGAACGGCGTCACATTCACTGCAAATTCGGGCGAAATACTCGGCATTGCAGGCATTGCAGGCAGCGGTCAGAAAGAGCTTCTTGAAGCGATAGCGGGTTTGCAGAAGCTTGACAGCGGCGAGATTATCTATAATAATCCTAACACAAATTCAACAGATAATTTAAGAGATAAAACACCGACACAGATCAGAGACCTCGGCGTAAGGCTTTCATTTGTGCCCGAGGACAGACTCGGTATGGGACTTGTAGGCAATATGGACATCGTAGATAATATGATGCTCAGAAGCTACAAGAAGGGTCACTCTCTTTTCCTTGAAAGAAAAAATCCGAAATCTCTTGCCGAAAAGGTCATTAATGAGCTTGAGGTTGCAACCCCCAGCGCCGCAACTCCCGTGCGCAGACTTTCGGGCGGCAATGTTCAGAAAGTGCTTGTCGGCAGAGAAATTGCAGCATCCCCCACGGTGCTTATGGCCGCATATCCTGTAAGAGGTCTTGACATCAACTCATCTTACCTGATTTATAATCTACTCAATGAGCAAAAAGAAAAAGGCGTTGCCGTTATTTTCGTAGGCGAGGACCTTGATGTTCTGATTGAGCTGTGCGATAAAATTGTTGTTATGAGCTCGGGCTCGGTATCGGGCATTGTTGACGCAAGAACAACGACAAAAGAAGAAATCGGTCTTATGATGACCAAAAAAGCAGAAGGAGGAAGCGATAATGAGTAATTCACAGGCAAAAGTCCGTGAGCCCCTCTTTCACATCGCAAAGCGTTCAAAGGACGCTTTGCCGAGTTGGAAAGCGTGGCTTATACGAGGGCTTGCAATATTATTCTCTCTCCTTGTCTGCTCGGTAATTATCGTTTTATTGACCGACCAGAATCCCCTTGATGTTTTCGGCGCATTGATAAAAGGCAGCTTCGGCTCAAAAAGAAAATTCTGGAATCTGCTCCAAAGCCTTGCAATGCTGCTTTGTATTTCACTTGCGGTAACGCCGGCATTCAAAATGAAATTCTGGAACCTCGGCGCCGAAGGTCAGGTTCTCATCGGCGCTCTTTGCAGCATGGTGCTGATGTTTGAAGTCGGTGACAGAATTCCGAATATCCTGCTTATTGCGGCAATGCTTGTTGCATCGCTCGTCGGCGGTGTTATATGGGGTCTTATTCCTGCGGTATTCAAAGCTAAATGGAACACAAACGAAAGCCTGTTCACTCTTATGATGAACTATATTGCCATTCAGCTTGTTTCCTTTGCAATTATGGTATGGGTTCCCAGCGGCTCAAGCGTTATGGGTCTTGTAAATTCATCAACCCGTGCAGGCTGGATTCCCGAATTATTCGGTCAGAAATATCTTGTAAATATCCTTATCGTTGCCGTTCTCACGGTTTGTATGTTCATTTATCTTAAATACAGCAAACACGGCTACGAAATCAGCGTTGTAGGCGAGAGCGAAAACACGGCAAAATATATCGGTATCAATGTTAAAAAGGTTATTATCCGCACAATGATTCTCTCAGGCGCTCTCTGCGGACTTGCAGGTTTTCTGCTTGTTGCGGGCACTAACCACACAATTTCAAAAGACCTTGCAGGCGGCAACGGCTTCACGGCAATAATGGTTTCATGGCTTGCAAAATTCAATCCGATAGTAATGGTTGTTACATCATTCCTGATTGCTTTCCTGCAAAGAGGTGCGGGCGAAATTGCAACAAATTTCAATCTCAACACAAGCATTGCCGATATCCTTACGGGCATAATCATCTTCTTTATTATCGGCAGCGAGTTCTTCCTCAATTACCAGATTAAAACCACAAAGTCAAAAAAGGAGGATAAAAAACAATGATTGCAACAATAGCATCTTTCATTACGGCTGCGATTATTCAAGGTATTCCCCTTCTTTACGGCTCAGTGGGTGAGATTATCACCGAAAAATCAGGTAACCTCAATCTCGGTATTCCGGGAATAATGTATGTCGGCGGTATTTCGGGAATTATCGGCGGTTATATTTATGAGCACAGCGTTGAAGCAACCAATCCGATACTCTGCATTGTTATTTCTCTGTGTGCATCATTGCTCGGCTCGGCGCTCATGTCGCTCATCTACGCTTTTCTTACCCAGACGCTTAAAGCCAATCAGAATGTTACCGGCCTTGCACTTACCACCTTCGGCATCGGAATCGGCAACTTCTTCGGAGGCTCATTGCTTAAACTTTTCAATGAAACCGGCTCCATTTCACTTCTTGCCACGGGCAGAGCATATAAAGCGGCTCTCCCCTTTGCATCGAAGCTCGGACTTTTCGGTGAAACATTCCTCTCCTTCGGCTTCCTTGCATACACGGCAATTATCATCGCAATCATTACATCCTATATTCTCAACAAAACAAGAGTCGGTCTTAACCTCAGAGCTATCGGCGAAAATCCCGCCACGGCAGACGCCGCAGGTATTAATGTTACAAAATACAAATATCTCTCAACCGTTATCGGCGGTATGATTGCGGGTCTTGGCGGTCTTTACTTTGTCATGGACTACACGGCAGGCGCATGGACAAATAACGGCTTCGGCGACAGAGGCTGGCTTGCAATAGCGATTGTTATATTCGCTCTTTGGAAACCCAAATCGGCTATTTTAAGCTCGTTTATTTTCGGCGGTCTTTACATTATCTGCGTTTATATTCCGGGGCTGTCATCAAGTGCAAAAGAGCTTATTAAAATGCTTCCTTATATTGTTACAATTCTTGTTCTTATATTCATCAGCGCAAGAAACAAGAAAGAGCATCAGCCGCCGCAGAGCCTTGGTCTGACCTACTTCAGAGAAGAACGATAAAATCAATTTCGCAATAAATTCAAGGCTTGTTTCGGGTTAACCGATACAAGCCTTGTCAAAATCACATCTGATACTGATTTGATACGATTCACGAAAATAAGGCTAAAAATTCCCCAAAATATTCATAATAACGAGGAAAGGGGCTGTAAAAAAACAGCCTAAATAAGAAAAGGGCTACAAACTTACCGAAAAGGTA
>JAEDGK010000008.1 GCA_016297555.1 Clostridiaceae bacterium | reverse complement strand
GTGAGCTTCAATAAATGCTTTGCAAAGCTCGGGAGCGACCTTAATAAGCCGGACGGAATAAGCATTATTACAAAAGAAAATTTCAGGCAGACGGTGTGGCCTCTGCCGGCGGAAGCTCTGCTTTGGGTCGGCAAAAGCACAAAGGCGCGCCTTAACGATTTCGGAATAATGACGATAGGCGATATTGCCTCGGCGGGGCATGATATCATCGTTTCGGTTTTCGGCAAAAACGGGGAGGTGCTTTGGCGCAGCGCAATGGGCTATGATTATTCGCCTGTTTTGCGCGAGAGTGAAATGCCTGCCGCCAAGAGCATAGGCAAAAGCGTAACGGGCAGCAGAGATTTGGTTGATGATTCCGAGATTTTCAGAACCTTTTTAAGACTTTCGGAGAGCATTTCTCAAAGGCTTCGCAAATGCTCCCTGCTTTGCGGCACTGTTCAAATTCATGTCAGGGACAGCTTTTTGGGCATTACGGAGCATCAGGCAAAGCTTGTGCAGCCGACAAGGCTTGCCTCCGAGCTTGCCGCGCAGGGTATGAAGCTTTTTAAAAAATATCACAGGCAGAAAATGCCCGTGCGTTCTCTGGGCATAAGAGCCTGTGAGCTGATATGTGACAGCGAATGTGTTCAGCTTTCGTTTGAATATGACTATCAAAAGGCTCTGCGGCTTGAAAAACTCGAAAACAGCATAGACAGAATAAGGGAAAAATACGGAAAAAATGCACTTGTCAGAGCCTCACTCATACAGCCGAATATTTTTCATCAATGAAATTTTGATTAAAAACACAATATGTGGTAAAAATTGTCGTTTTAGTCACTATTCACTAAAATAAATTCTGTTTTGGCGAAAAAAGTTGTTGACAAATTTCAAAAATTAGATTATTATTATTGCTAAGAGGAAGTTGCGAGGTATTTTGATGCATAAAGACGGCAGAAAAATTCTTTCGGATGAAGAGCTGGCTGTTCTTGCCGCCAACGGCGATGATAAGTCAATGGCGCGCTTGATTTCGGCTGTTTCTCCCATTGCCCGTGCAAAGGCATCAAAATTCGCAAAAGCAGGAATCCCGGATGAGGATCTTGTTCAGGAGGGTATGCTCGGATTTCTTGACGCAGTCAGCAGCTTTGACCGCTCACGGGGAGTCCCTTTCAGGGCTTATGCCGAGACATGCATAAACAACAGAATCGTTTCGGCTGTCAGGGCAAATTTCAACAACAAAAACGCCGCGCTTTCAAGTGCTCTGCCTTTTGAAGACGAAACCGCCGACAGCAGCGCGGATCCCGCCAACATTTTTTCCGCAAAATGCGAGTCTGAAAACATACGCGCCTTTCTCAACAGTTGCCTTTCGGATTTTGAAAGGCAGGTAATAGATCTCAGGCTTATGAGCAAAACTTATTCTCAAATCGCCGCGTCGCTCGGCTGCAACGAAAAGGCAGTTGATAACGCAATGCAAAGAATAAGAAAAAAGCTTCGCAAATTTTGCGGGTAGCCCGTCGGGTCTGTTTCATTGTTAATATGCCCCCGTAGCTTAAAGCAGAGCGTTGTTAATCAAAGGTGACGGTGCAATTCCGTCCAAGGGCGAAATAAAAATTTTTTCAAGCGAGGTTAAAAACAATGTACGAAGACAAAACTCTCATCTGTAAGGAATGCGGCAACGAATTCGTTTTCACAGCCGGCGAGCAGGAATTTTATGCTGAAAAAGGCTTTGTAAACGAGCCCCAGCGCTGCAAGACTTGCCGCGATGCCCGCAAGAATGCTGCCCGCGGTGAGCGCGAATGGTTTGAAGCAACCTGCGATTCCTGCGGTGGAGTTGCAAAAGTTCCCTTTAAGCCGCGTGAGGACAGACCTGTTTACTGCAGCGAGTGCTTTGCAAAGAAGCAGCAGGAGCAGGCATAAGTCATTGACATTGACTTAAAATTTATGCTTAAAAGCCCCTTGCGGAGAAATCCGCAGGGGGTTTAAGCTTTTAGAAAGCAAGCCGCGGGCGGCGTCATTCGGCGCCGCCCGCAGTTTGTGCGTTAATCAGAAGTTTTCGCGGTTCTTTTTGTTCTGCTGATTCTGCTGGTTTTTATTCTGCTGGTTGTTCTGTCTGTTCTGCTGATTATTCTGCTGGTTATTCTGATTCTGCTGGTTGTTCTGTCTGTTGTTTTCCATTTTGGCTTTCCTTTCCTGAAAGTGTTATTTGGTAAAATGCCTGTTGCGGCATTTTTCCTGAACGCTCGGTTCGTTTTTATTATGCCACATTGACGCCGTGAATACTTATTGACAAAAAATTTTCCTGATGATACAATTATTACCAAAGATTTTTATAGTCGGAGGTGCGCTGTGATTTATTATTTTTCCGGAACGGGAAATTCAAAATATGCGGCTGAAAAGCTTGCCGTAAAAACAGGCGACCGAGCCGTAAGTATGGTTGAAGCTCTTAAAAACGGAGCGGATAATATTGAAGCGGGAGAAAAAACAGGCTTTGTTTTTCCCGTCTATTTCTGGGGCTTGCCCGAAATAGTCCGCCGCTTTGCCGAAAGCGTTAAAGGCAGGCTCGGCGGATATGTTTACTGCGTTATAACCTGCGGAGCCGACACGGGCGGAGCTGCGGGACTTCTTGCAAAGGCTTTGGGCAGAGAGCCTGATTACAGCGCGTCGCTCAGAATGCCCGATAACTATGTTATTATGTACGACCCTTGCCCCAAGGATAAGGCGCTTAAATTCCTGCGCCATTCCGACTCGGAGCTTGACGGAATATGCGCCGATATAATCGCAGGCAAAAAGAGGAGCGAAAAGAGCTTTATGCGCTCTGCCAAAACGGCTGTGCTTAATAAATTTTATAATCCTTTCAGAAAAACAAAATATTTCTTTGCCGATGATAAATGCGTTTCCTGCGGCAAGTGCGCGCAGATTTGCCCTGACGGAGCCATCGAAATTAAAAACGGAAAGCCGGAATGGATAAAGCCGAAATGTCAGCATTGCACGGCGTGCATTAACCGCTGTCCGCAAAAAGCAATCCAATTCGGCAAAAAGACCGCCGAGCGCGGCAGATATAATATTTTAGAAATACTCGAAAAGTGAAGCTGATAATACGGAGGTATTGGACATGATAGTTAAGAATTCATTCGGAACAACTGCCGACGGCAGAGCGGTAGACTGCTATACCATAAAAAATTCGAGCGAAACCGCTGTGGATGTTATCACCTACGGAGCAACGCTCAACAGCATTTATACAGCCGATAAAAACGGCAAGTTTGAGGATATCCTCATCGGCTTTGACAGCGTTGAGGGGCACGAAAAATATTCCGATTATGAGGGAATGACCGTCGGCAGATATGCAAACCGCATTGCGGGCGGAAAGTTTTCGATTGACGGAACCGAATATAATGTTGAAAAAAACGAAAAAGGAATAACCTGCCTGCACGGCGGAGCCGAGCTTTCAACGGCGGTCTGGAAAGCCTTGATAGTTAACGATAATTCGGTTGAAATGAGCTACACCAGCCCCGACGGCTCAATGGGCTTCCCCGGCAAGGTTGATTTCAGAGTTACCTTCACGCTGTTTGAGGATAATTCATTGAAAATAGATTATTATGCCGTCAGCGATAAAAAGACGGTCATAAATATGACCAATCATGCTTATTTTAATCTTGCAGGTCACGGAGATATCCTCGGCCATGAGCTTATGATAAATGCCGATTCATTCACTCCGACGGATGCGGACAGCATACCCACGGGTGAAATCCGCCCCGTTGAGGGAACGGCGTTTGATTTCAGGAAGTTTAAGCCTATCGGCAGAGATATAGGCGAGCAGGATGAGCAGCTTATTATGTGCAGGGGCTATGACCATAACTTCTGCCTTAATGACGGCGACGGCGCGGCGGCAGCGGCTTATGACCCCGAAAGCGGCAGAATGCTTGAAGTTTTCACCGACCTTTGCGGCGTTCAGCTCTATACAGGCAATTTTCTTGACGGAACGAAGCCGGGAAAGCACGGCGAGCCTCTGATAAAGCACGCGGGCTTCTGCCTTGAAACTCAGTTTTATCCCAACACGCCGAATATGCCGCAGTTCCCTCAATGCACTGTTGATGCGGGCGAGAAATTTAAAAGCTGCACGGTTTTCCGTTTCTCGGTCAGAAATTAACCGTTTGTTCATTTTTGAACGCAAAAGTAACAAATTATTTTTTACCAATTCACAGAATTGTTAAAAAAAGGAGTATAATTTAAACTGTAAGCTTATTATGCACAGATTTAATCCGATTAGGAGGGGATTTTATCATGGCAGCGGAAAAAATTCTTGTTGTTGATGACGATAATAACATTTGCGAGCTTCTCAGGCTCTATCTTGAAAAGGACGGCTATGAGGTAACCATCGCAAACAACGGCGGCGACGCCGTAAAGCTGTTTCAGGAGATTTCGCCGAGCCTTATGCTTCTTGACATAATGCTTCCCGTGCTTGACGGCTGGCAGGTATGCCGCGAAGTCAGAAAGTTTTCGGACAGGCCTATAATTATGCTCACAGCCAAGGGCGAAACCTTTGACAAGGTGCTCGGCTTTGAGCTTGGCGCGGATGACTATGTTGTTAAGCCCTTTGACGCAAAAGAGGTTTTGGCAAGGGTCAGAGCCGTTCTTCGCAGAAGCGGCGGCAGCCAGCCGACCGATGTTAAAGAGGTCAGCTATGATAAGCTTGTTATCAACCTGACCAATTATGAGCTGAGAGTTGACGGCAAAAAAATCGACACTCCGCCCAAAGAGCTGGAGCTTATCTATCACCTCGCAAGCAATCCCAACAGAGTTTTCACAAGAGATCAGCTCCTTGACGAGGTTTGGGGCTTTGATTATTACGGCGATTCAAGAACGGTTGATGTTCATGTTAAGCGCCTGCGTGAAAAGCTTGAAGGCGTTTCCGATAAATGGGAGCTTAAAACCGTTTGGAGCGTCGGCTATAAGTTTGAAACCAAAGACTGATTTTTTCGGCAGCCGACGGCTGCCTTACGGGAGTGTTTCCGATGTTCTCAAGAAGAAGCTCCGGGCTTTTCCGGAAATATTTTCTTGTTACAATTTCAATAATACTTGCAAGCTTCGTCTTTATAGGCGGAGCTCTCTTGCTTTTGGTATCAAAGCTGTGGATGGATGAAAAAATTAACTTGCTGACCGAAAACAGCATCAGCGTGGCGCAGAACACGAGCGATGTTCTCGAATCCGATTATCTCGGCGAGAGCGGCAGAGGCTCGGTCATAGTTATCTGCAACACTCTTATGCAGATTTCAAATGCCATAGAAGCGGATTGCTTCATAACCAATATTAACGGCGATGTTGTTTACTGCAAGGAGATTTTGCAGTCGAATATGGCGCTCTATACGGGCAACTGTATGGTTCACAATCAATATAAGATACCGAAAGAGATAATGAATTCAGCCGTAAAAGGGCTATACCGTTCAACGGGCGACCTCGGCGGTTCGCTCAATTCAATTCATTTCGTTGTTGCCGCACCCGTTGTTGTTAATGACGAGGCTGTTGCCGTGGTGTTTGCAACTCAGCCCGTTGTTGACGGCTTGACGCCTTATGTTGCGGCAATCTTCAAGATGTTCTTTATCGCCGCGCTGTTTGCTCTGGCTCTGACATTCGTTTTGGTTTATCTTGTTTCATACAGGCTCACAAAGCCGCTCAGAGAAATGTCTGCCGCCGCAAAGCAATATGCAACGGGCGATTTCTCAAAGCGGATAAACATAAAGCGTTCCAAGTTCAGAATATCGGGGCACGATGAAATTGACGAGCTTGTTCAGGCGTTCAACACAATGGCTCAGGCGTTGGCAACGCTTGAAATGTCAAGGCGGAGCTTTGTGGCAAATGTTTCTCACGAGCTTAAAACACCCATGACTACAATCGGCGGCTTTATAGACGGAATTCTTGACGGAACGATTGAAAAAGAAAAAGAGACGCAGTATCTTAAAGTCGTTTCCGATGAGGTCAAGAGGCTGTCAAGGCTTGTAACGGGTATGCTGAATATGAGCAAAATCGAGGCGGGCGAGCTTGACCTTAAACCTCAGAGATTTGACATTTCCGAAATGATATTCAGAACCATGCTCGGCTTTGAGCAGCTTATTGATAATAAACATATCGAGGTCAGAGGGCTTGACACTTTGGAAAACAATCTTGTAACCGCTGATAAGGATATGATAAATCAGGTTGTCTATAATCTTATTGACAACGCCGTTAAATTCACGCCCGAGGGCGGATATATTGAGGTCAGCTCAAAATCCGACATTGAAAAGGTTATAATAAAAATACGCAACAGCGGCAAGGGTATCCCGAGCGAGGAGCTTGACAAGATTTTTGAGCGGTTCTATAAAATAGATAAGTCGCGCAGCTATGATGTCAAGGGCGCGGGAATGGGTCTTTATATTGTTAAAACAATAATAGAGCTCCACGGAGGTCAGATAGTTGCAAGAAGCGAGCCGGGCGAATATGCGGAATTTATATTTCAGCTTCCGCTTAATTAACCGAGCGGCGGTTCATTAAAAAAATCACTGTAAAATTTTGAAATATTTTTAATTCAATGTTCAAATTGAATTAACAACAGCGAGTTAAAATAACGCTAACAAACACAGGAAGCGGAGGCACAGATTATGGATGAAGAATTCAGAAGAGAAGATTACGAAACAAACGGCACAGAAAACAAGGCAGAAGAAGTAAATGACGAAGCGCCGCAGGAGGCAAGGGAGTCTGAAGAAATTCCGAGCGTTGAGGCGCAGGTGGTTGAAGAACCGCAGCACGCTGCCGCTCCGAATGAAGAAAGCAAGCAGCCGCAGTATTCCTATGCTCAGCAGCCTCAGGGCGGTCAGCCGCCTTATCAGAGCTACTCGGCTCAGCCCAATGATTTCCGGCAGCCCGTTGCTCCCATTCAAAACCCGAAAACGAGAAAGGGCATAAAGGCTTTTGTTGCCTGCATTGCTCTTGTAATTGTATTTGCTCTCGGTTTCGGAATTTCTTCTATAGTCAAATACTCATCAAACAAAGATAAAAGTTCAGAAAATAATGTATTAAATTCAGACTCACCTCAGCTTAGCATAAACGATTCTCCCGTTACTCCTTCGGATATTTCGGCAGAAGGAGAGCTGACGCCAGTTCAGATTTATGCAAAGCTTAAAGACAGCAATGTCGGAATTGTTGTTTATTCACAGAACTCCAATTCCTCGGTCGGTCAAGGCTCGGGCGTTATTATGGGCGAGG
This sequence comes from Clostridiaceae bacterium, assembly GCA_016297555.1. Lineage (GTDB taxonomy): Bacteria > Bacillota > Clostridia > Oscillospirales > Acutalibacteraceae > CAG-177. The sequence goes on along the minus strand of JAEDGK010000008.1, from coordinate 24,354 downwards.
ATAAGAGCGGAAACTATACCTACATTATCACCTGCGCCCATGTTATCAGCGATTCGGGAATAAGCGCAAGAGTCCAGACGGTTGACGGCACAACCTATGACGCGGAGATAGTCGGCTTTGATAAGAGAACAGACCTCGGCGTGCTCAAAATCAAGGCAAACGGCTTGCAGGCGGCTGAATTCGGCAATTCCGATGTGCTTCGGGTCGGCGACAGGATTTATGCAATCGGCAATCCCGGCGGAGTTGAGTTTTTCGGCTCGTTCACCGACGGCTATGTTTCCGCAATCGACAGACCCGTAAGCAGTGAAATAGGCTACACAATGAAGTGCATCCAGCACAGCGCGGCAATCAATCCCGGCAATTCGGGCGGTATGCTTGTAAACGCTTACGGTCAGGTTATCGGCATCAATTCTCAGAAAATAGCTGCTACCGATTATGAGGGAATGGGCTTTGCAATCCCCATAACGGCGGCTAAGGAAATAATCGAAGACCTTATCAATTATAATTATGTTCCCAACAGACCCATGCTCGGCATAACCTATTATCCCGTCAGCGCCAGCGCGCAATACAGTATGATTGCTCGCATTAAGGGTCTGCCCGCAGGAACGCTGGTTATCAACGAAATCAGCGCCAACAGCTCGCTTGCAAACACCGATGCGCGCAAGTATGATATGATTATCGCCGTTGACGGCGAGCCTCTGACCACCGCCGATGTTTTGCTTGAACGCATTGATAACGGCAAGGTCGGAGACAAGATGAAGCTGACTCTTTGCAGGGTAAACAGCGACTATTCAACGGAGGAATTTGATATTGAAATAACTCTCGTTGAGGATAAGGGCAGCTCAGAGCCTGAAACAACCACGGCGGTTCAGTATGTTGACCCGTTTGAATATTTCAATAAGCAGTTCGGATATTAATTTCAATAACCAAAGGACGGCTGAGTTTTTTCGCTCAGCCGTCCTTTTTCGTAATTTTTGAGTTTTAGCCGTTGCCCATGGGGATATATGGGCGGATAGACATTGCAACATTTGAAATGGGCATAGTTTGCAGCCAAACCTTGCCGGGGCCCGTGAGAACGGTGTTAAACAGTCCCTCGCCGCCGAGCAACTTGTTTTTAATGCCGGGAACCTGCTGAATATCCATCTGAACTCCCGGCTCAAAGCCCGCAACATTGCCGGTATCAACAATTATCTGCTGACCGGGATTGAGGTTATATTCAATCAGATCGCCGTCAATCTCAACAAAAGCAACGCCGTTGCCCGAGAGCCTCTGCATTATGAAGCCCTCGCCGCCGAAGAAGCCCGCTCCGAGCTTTCTGCTGAAATGAATTGAAAGCTCAACGCCCGATTCTGCCGCAAGGAACGCACTTTTCTGCAAAATCATTTCCTGCCCGCGGGAAATTGTTATCGCTTTTATCTGCCCCGGGAAGCTTGAGCCGAAAGCAATCATTCCCGCGCCCTTTGCGGTGTAGATATTCTGAAACATACTTTCACCGGAAAGCACCTTGGAAAACATTTTGCCTATTCCGCCGCCCTTTGTTTCCATGTGCATATTGGGGCTCATCCAAGCCATTGAGCCTCTTTCTGTAATCATTTGTTCGCCGTTTTCAAGGTTGCAGATAACAACGGGGAACGAGCCGCCTCTTATTTCGTATTGCATTGATACTACTCCTTTCCTTTTGCATTAATATGTTTTGATTCGCATTGCGAAACTTACAGCGATGTGTTATAATTGCCTGTGAAGTGGGTGATTGCGGTGATGAAAAAACTAAAAATTGCCGTCTCGTTATTGTCTGCGCTGATTTTCTGCCTTTGCGCCGCTTCGTGTTCGGGCAAAGGCGATGAAAGCGCAGAGGATATCGGTGATTTAATGAGCGTTTTCAGCTATGACGAAACGGAGCAAAAAAAGAATATTACATATGTTTTGAATAAAAACACAAAGAAAATCCATTATCTTACCTGCGCCGCCGCAGAAACAATAAACGCCGAGAATTATGAAGAAACCGATGATTTCAGCGGTGCGCTTGACCGCGGCTATGAGCCGTGCGAAATATGCAGACCCGCCGAATAAAAATTTAAGCCGCCTGCGCCCGAAAATTAAACGGGAGCAGGCGGGCTCTTTTTATCAGTCAAGCTTTGCCTTCAAATAGTTTTCGTAGAAATCCTTAACGCCGGCGTAGAAATCGTCAACCGTGCCGTCGTTCTTCATAATGTAATCCGCCATTTTTTCGGATTCGCTTGTATGGAAGATTTCTTCCTCGTGAATGTCGTTTTCACGAAGCTTCTCAACGCTCTTGCCGTCACGCTCGGAGCCTCTGGCAAGCATTCTCTGATAGCGAACCTCATCGTCGCTTATAACAACATCAACGAGAACAAACTTGTCGCCGAAAGCCTTTTTGAAAACCTCGATGTCTGAGGGGGGACGAATGCCCGAAACAAGGAAATTGGGGCTGTCGGATTCCTTGATTTTCTTAACAATCATCTCGGGGAAGAAGGTCTGACCGTTGGCGGTCATATACTTTTTAGAAGTTGCGTGAAGATTGTCACGGGTAAGCTCAAGACCGTCTTTTGCGGCAAGCTCTCTGACAACATCACCGATTGAAATCATGGGGAATCCGTAAGTTTTTGCAACATATTCAAGGAAGAAATCCTTGCCTGTGCCGTTTTTGCCGACAGCAGCTAAAACCATAATTTTTACCTCCAAATAATTTATAGTTTTTTTAACAGCAATAAATATGATTTTGAGCGGAATCTTTCCGCCCCGTCTGCGTTAAAAATCTTTGAAATACATATAGTATTACTGCAGATTTTCGCCTTGACGGAACGAAAATCTTCTCCCTCAAAACTACAGTTAAATTTTACATTATTAACGCACTTTTGTCAACGGATTTATTTTGTAAGCTTGCGAACATCCTCTTCTTTGCCGAGCACAAGCAGATGCTCGCCCTTTTCAAACCGTCTTTCGCCTGTTATAACGGGCTTCACATCGCCGCCCTGCTTTGTAGCGAGCACGCTGAGATTATATTTAACGCGGAAATTAAGCTCCTTAACGGTTTTGCCGACCCATCTGTCAAGCACATCAATCTCATAAATCGAATATTCGCTGCCGAGATTGATATAGTCAAAAATATGCTCGCTGCTTTCCCTGACTGCGAAACGCTCTGCCATATTCTTTTCGGGATAAATTACTGCGTCCGCACCGTTGCGAAGCAAAAACTTTTCCTGAATGTCTCTGTCTGCCTTGCTGATAACTCTCTTTGCGCCGCATTCCTTGAGCAGGCTTGTTATTTCAAGGCTGTTTTGGAAGTTTTCGCCCATGCATACAAAGCAGGTGTCAAAAGAGGGAATGTCAAAGGTTTTCAGAACCTCGATATTTGTGCAGTCGCCGATTTTTGCGCTCACAACATAGGGCAGCATATCCTCAACCGCTTCCTCGTTTTTATCGACTATCATTATCTCGCAGTCCATTTTTGCAAGGCTTGCACACATATGGTGACCGAAATGCCCCATACCTATTATTAAGAAAGATTTCATCGTTTTCATCCTTTCGTCAGCCGATGGTTATTTTTTCACGCGGATTTTTGATGGGCGGAGCAGCGCGCTTTTCCATAAGCGCAAGCGCAAACGAAACGCTGCCTACTCTGCCGCAGAACATCAGGAACGCTATGATAAGCCGCGGGGCGAGGGTCAGACTGCGGGTGATGCCCGTTGACATTCCGACCGTGCCGATAGCGGAAACACATTCAAAAATTATATCGCCAATGTCGAGCGTCGGCTGAAAAGCGCAGATTGCGATAATTCCGAAAATCGCAAGGCTCATATTCGTGAATGCGACGGAGCTTGCCTTGTGGATTGCGTCTTTTTCAAGCCGCCTGCCGAAAACGCCTTTTGACTGCCGCCTCGTTATTCCGTTAAAGGTGGAAACGGCGATAACGGCAAGCGTGGTTGTCTTTATGCCGCCCGCAGTCGAGCCGGGCGAGCCGCCGATAAACATAAGAAAAATTGTCAGAATTTTGCTTGCGGGGGAGAGCGCGGCGGTGTCGGTTGTGTTAAAGCCCGCCGTTCTTGCGGTTACGGAATCAAAAACAGAATTCAGCACGCTGTGACCCAAGCCGAGACCCGCATTTGTAAAATCGCGTTCAAAAACGAAAAACAGAATTGAGGGAACAACAAGCAAAATCGCCGTCACGGTTAAAACAAGCTTTGTGTGAAGCTGATAATATTTGAAGCGGAGCTTCTTTTTGCCGATATCGTCCCACACAAGAAAGCCTATTCCGCCTATTATGATGAGGGCGCAGAGCGTGAAGTTAACAACAACATCGTCGGAAAAACCCGTGAGCGAAGCGTATGGCTCGGTTATGCCCATCAGGTCAAAGCCTGCATTGCAGAATGCCGAAACCGAGTGAAAGACCGAATACCAAATCCCCTTGACCGGTCCGAATCGGGGAATAAATCTCGTTGCCAGCAGCAGAGCGCCGCAGGTTTCAAATAAAACCGTTCCCGCAATTATTTTGCGGGTGAGCAGCATTATGCCGCCGATATGCTGAGTGTTGATGCTCTCAACCATTATTTCTCTTTCGCGCAGACCCATTCGGCGTTTCAGAAGCATTGAAAACATTGTGGCTATTGTCATAAAGCCGAGTCCGCCGATTTGAATGAGCGTTATGATTATTGCCTGACCGAACACCGTCCAGCTCGTGGCGGTGTCAAGCACAACAAGCCCCGTAACGCATGAGGCGGAAACAGCGGTGAACATGGCGGGCACAAAGCCTGCGCTTTTTCCGCTCTGAGATGCGGCGGGGAGCATCAGCAGGAGAGTGCCGACAATGATTATAAGAATATAGCCGAGTGCAATTATTCTTGTTTGAGAAAATTTTCTTTTCATTTCATTAGCCTCTCGGAGGTATAAATTGTAATATAGATGATATCACAAACCGCCGCATTTTTCAACAGTATAATTTAATTAAGAACTCTCGCCGATTTATCGGCAGCCATTATATAAAAGCCGCCCGATGCGGGAAAAATCCCCCGTTTCGGGCGGTTAATTTTGCTCAGCCTTTTAAAAACTCTCTCATCAGCGTACAGCCGACCTCTATGAAATCTCCCGTGGCTTTGGCGGAATTTTCGTTTATGGATTTAACGCCGCTGTCCTTTTCGCCGTTTTTGTGATATATCATAAACGGAACGGGGTCGCCCGCATGGGTCTGGGTTACTATCGGCGTGGGGTGGTCGGGCAAAATCATTATTTTGTAATCCTCTCCGCAGCCGTTGAGATAGTCAAGAATAATCGGCAAAACCTTTTCGTCAATAAGCTCGATTGCTCTTATTTTGTTTTCGGGCTCGTTTCTGTGGCCGCATTCGTCGGGAGCTTCGATGTGGATATAAACCAAATCCGCGCCGTTTTTCCATTCCTCAACGGCGGCGTTTGCCTTGCCCTCAAAATTAGTGTCGATATAGCCTGTTGCACCCTCAACCTCGGGCGTGTTCATTCCCGCACAGATGCCTATGCCCTTGAGCAAATCAACGGCGGAAACAATGCTGCCCTTTACGCCGTAGGTTTCTTCAAAGGACGCAAGAGCGGGTTTGCTGCCCTCGCCCCAAAGCCAGATTGAGTTTGCGGGAGCCTTGCCTTCGGCAATTCTCTTTTTGTTTACGGGGTGGTCTTTAAGAAAATCATAGCTTTTCTTCATCATTTCAATGAGCTTTGCCGCGCTCGGCTCGGCTGAAAGATGCTCGCCGATAACTCTGCCCGAAATATCGTGGGGCGGGGTCATTTTGCCGAGCTTTGTTGTGCCGCCGTGCCAGATAAGGCAATGGCGATAGCTTACGCCGCTGTAAAAGGTAAATTCATCATTGCCGAAATGCTCCTGAACGGTTTTAATGATTTCAGCCGCTTCGGCACTCGAAATATCGCCTGCGGAATAGTCGAGCATAGTTTTATCCTCATAGTTTTTCTCATCGCTCAGGGTGACTATATTGCAGCGCAGAGCAACATCATCGTCAGCCATTTTAACGCCGATGCTGACCGCTTCAAGAGGGGAGCGACCCGTGTAGCAAACCTTGGGGTCATAGCCGAGCACGCTGAGATTGGCAACATCGCTGCCGGGCTTCAAACCGTCCGCAACGGTTTTAACAAGCCCTACTCTGCCTTTCTGCGCCAGAGCGTCAAAATTAGGCTTTTTTGCAAGCTCCATCGGAGTTTTTCCGCCGAGCGCGGGAACGGGGTAGTCCGCCATTCCGTCATAAAGCACTACTGCATATTTCATTTGTTATCATCCTTCCGTGAATGTTTCATTAATAATTACATTACAGGCAAATCCATATCAATACCCGTTAATCTCTTTTCTCTGCATTGCGCCGAGAATTTTATGGCGCACATCTCCGTATTTCTTTTCGAGCGAGCTTAAAAATTCCTTTACCTCCTGCCGCTCGGTGTGACCGTCGGCGGGGCATTTGCTTTTAACAACGGGCAGATTTTCGCGGCGAACCACTCTCGCACAGTCGCTTTCTCTTGCAAAAATCAGCGGTCTTATCATATAAATATCCTTGCGTGAGAGATATGTGACGGGCATAAAGCAGTCAAGCGTGCCGCCGTTGAATAAATTCATTATAAATGTTTCTGCAACATCGTCAAGATGATGCCCGAGTGCGATTTTGTTGCAGCCCGCCTCTTTTGCCGCGTCATGGAGCGCGCCGCGCCTCATTCTTGCACACAGGCTGCACGGATTGCTTTCTTTTCTGATGTCAAAAATAACCTCGGCAAGCTGAGTCCTTTTAATAATGTATTCAACATCGAGCTTTTTGCAAAGCTCCTCAATTTGAGAGTAGTCGCCCTCCTCGCCGCCGAAACGCGGGTCAACGGTTATTGCAACAAGCTCAAATTTGCAGGGATAAAACCCGCGCAGATTTGCCATGGCGGCAAGCAGGCAAACCGAATCCTTTCCGCCCGAAATACCGACGGCAATTCGGTCGCCGTCGTTTATCATATCGTATTGTTGGCAGGCGGAGCGCATATAACTCAAAAGCTTTTGCATTCTAATCCCTTACTCTATTATTACCGGCTCTGCGCTGAGAGCTTTGCCGGTTTTGTTGTCAATTTCAAAAATACAGCCGTTCAGCATACACTCGCCCTCGGCTGTGTCAAATCTTGCGGGCATACCGGTTTTGAGCCACTCAATCGAAATCTCGGGCTTTACGCCCAAAACGGAATTTTTCGGCCCCGTCATTCCGATATCCGTGATGTAAGCCGTGCCGTTCGGCAGAATAACCGCATCGTTGGTCATAACATGGGTGTGGGTTCCGAAAACGGCGGAAACTCTGCCGTCAAGATAGAAGCCCATGGCTCGTTTCTCGGCGGTTGCCTCCGCGTGAAAATCAACGAGGATTATTTTGCAGCCCGAAAGCTTCGGCAGAATTTCGTCAACCGTCAGAAACGGATTGTCGCATCTGTCCATATATACCGTTCCCGCAAGGTTAATGACTCCCGCCTTGGCAAAGCCCAAATCTATTTCGGCATAGCCTTTGCCCGGGTTGCCTTTAAAGAAGTTTGCGGGTCTGATTATATCATCGCGCTCATCAAGCATTTCATAGAATTCTCTGCGGCGGTAAACATGGTTGCCCGTAGTCAGAAAATCCACGCCGCTGTCGAAAAGATACTGCGCCGAAAACGGAGTTATGCCGTTGCCTACCGCGGAATTTTCACCGTTTGCAATGCAAAGGTCAATTCCCTTGAGCTTTTTGAAAGGCGGCAAAACGCCGCGCAGAAACTCACAGCCCTTTGAAGAAACAACATCTCCTATGACAAGAATATTCATCCTGCCCTCCCGTAAAGTAACCGATTACTAAAAAACGGAGCTGCACGAATGCAGCCCCGTTGATTTTAATAACAAGGTTTTATTTTGCGTAGTCAATAGTTCTGCTTTCTCTGATAAGGTTAACTTTGATCTGGCCGGGATATTCCATGCTGTCCTCAATCTTCTTTGCGACATCTCTTGCCAGAAGAACCATCTTTTCGTCATCAACGACCTCGGGCTTAACCATAATCCTGACCTCTCTGCCCGCCTGAATGGCAAACGAGCGGTCAACGCCGTCAAAGGAATTTGCAATTTCTTCAAGCTTTTCAAGGCGCTTGATATAGTTCTGAACATCCTCGCGCCTTGCGCCGGGTCTTGCGGCGCTGATTGCGTCGGCTGCCTGAACGAGAACGGCAGTGATTGTTTTGGCTTCGATTTCGCCGTGGTGAGCCTTGATTGCGTGAAGAATGTTTTCGTTTTCTTTATATCTTCTTGCAAATTCTACGCCGAGATCAACATGGGAGCCTTCCATCTCGTGGTCGAGCGCCTTGCCGATATCGTGGAGCAAGCCTGCTCTCTTTGCCGTTCTGACATCGGTGCCAAGTTCCGACGCCATAAGACCGGCGATTGATGAAACCTCAAGCGAATGGTTGAGAACATTCTGACCGTAGCTTGTGCGGTATCTGAGCTTGCCGATAAGCTTAACAATTTCGGGATGAACATTGTTAACGCCCGCGTCAATGAGGGCGCGCTCACCGGTCTGCTTGATTGTTGTTTCAACCTCACGCTTTGATTTTTCATACATTTCTTCAATTCTTGCGGGGTGAATTCTTCCGTCGGCAATAAGCTTTTCAAGAGTGATTCTTGCGATTTCTCTGCGAACAGGGTCAAAGCTTGAAACCGTGATTGCTTCGGGAGTATCGTCAATGATAAGGTCAACGCCCGTTATCATTTCAAGAGTTCTGACATTTCTGCCCTCTCTGCCGATAATTCTGCCCTTCATTTCATCGTTGGGCAGGGCAACAACGGAAACGGTAGCCTCGGCAACATGGTCTGCGGCGCAGCGCTGAATGGCGGTTGAAATAACCTCTCTTGCGAGCTGATCCGCTTCGTCCTTGGTTCTCTGCTCAATTTCCTGAATTTTAACTGCCTTTTCGTGTGTAAGCTCCTCATCAAGAGAATTGATGATGTATTCCTTAGCCTGCTCCTTCGTCAAGCCTGAAATACGCTCGAGCATTTCAAACTCGCTCTTTTTGATGCTTTCAACTTCTTCAAGGCGAGCTTCTGCGGCCTTGATTTTTTCGTTGAGGATTTCGTCTTTTTTCTCAAGATTGTCGCTTTTCTTGTCAAGAGCTTCTTCTTTTTGGTTGATGCGGCGCTCCATTCGCTGAACTTCGTTGCGCCTTTCGCGGAGCTCTTTTTCGGTTTCGGTTCTTTGCTTGTGAATTTCGTCCTTTGCCTCAAGTATGGCTTCTTTTTTCTTTGCTTCGGCGGCGGCAATCGCATCGCTGATGATTTTGTTTGCTTCCTGCTCTGCTGAGCCGATAGCCGCTTCGGCAACCTTTTTCCTATGTAAACCGCCGATTATGAAGCCGATGGCAATGCCTGCGGCAAGAGCAACAACGGCGGCAATAAGAACAATTAACCATTTTTCCAACTGTGCTTTTTCCTCCTTAACTTAAATTTTTTTGGCATTTCACCGCGCGGCGGCGAAATGTCAATATGAAAAAATTACCGAAAAATCAATTAACGGCGTTATCGGGCGCATACGCGCCTTCTTGGCACAAAATAACACCATTGTATCTATATTATACTTTTGACAGGTTATTGTCAAGTTTTTTATTTATATTAACATCAAAATTCTATTGACTTTCAGCTCGGCGAGTGATAATATAATCTAAAATACAGATTAAATCGTTGAGGCAGAAGGCTGCCTGCAACGGGCTTTTCACAGAGAGCCGCCCCGTTGGCTGTAAGGGCGGTAAAGTCCGCAAGCCGCTACCGCTGCCGAGAGCTTACCGAAATAAGGATAGCCGTATCAGCTGCGTTAAAGCTGTTTTGAGAGCCGGATTTTTTATTCGGAATGACGGGTGGAACCGTGGAGCAAAAAATGCTTCATCCTGTTTTGGCGGGATGAGGCTTATTTTTTTATTGAAATTCAAAAAGTAATCAGAAAGGATTGATAATATGATAAAAGTTACGCTTAAAGGCGGCGTTGTAAAGGAGTTTGAAAAAGGCACAACCGCAATGGAAATCGCAAAAAGCCTCGGAATGGGGCTTTATAAAGCGGCCTGCGTTTGCAAAATCGACGGCAAGGTTGCCGATTTGAGAACTCCGCTTGAAAATGACTGCTCGCTTGAAATACTCACCTTTGACGATCCCGACGGCAAATGGGCTTTGCGCCACACCGCGTCCCATATTCTTGCTCAGGCTGTTAAAAGGCTTTATCCCGAAGCAAAGCTTGCAATCGGTCCTGCCATCGACAACGGTTTCTACTATGACTTTGATGTTGATGTTCCCTTTACTCCCGATGTTCTCGAAAAGATAGAGGCAGAGATGAAAAAAATCGTCAAAGAGGGTCTGCCGCTTGAAAAATATGAGCTTGACCCCGACGAAGCCGTTAAGATGATGGCTGATAAGGGCGAGGACTTCAAGGTTGAGCTTATCAAGGAACATTCCGACAAGGGCGAAAAGATTTCGTTCTACAAGCAGGGCGAATTCAACGAGCTTTGCGCCGGTCCTCATATTCCCGACACAAGCAGGGTTAAGGCGTTTAAGCTGACCTCCTGCACGGGAGCTTATTGGCGCGGAGACTCCAAAAACAAGATGCTCCAAAGAATTTACGGCACGGCTTTCACCAAAAAAGAGGATTTGGACGCTCATCTTGCCGCCATTGAGGAAGCAAAGAAAAGAGACCACAGAAAGCTCGGCAAGGAGCTCGGGCTCTTCACGATTATGGACGAGGGTCCCGGATTCCCGTTTTTCCTGCCCAACGGTATGACGCTCAGAAACACGCTTATCGATTATTGGCGCGAGGTTCATAAGCGTTACGGCTATGTCGAAATTTCAACCCCGATGATGCTCAACCGCGCTCTTTGGGAGCGCAGCGGACATTGGGATCATTATAAAGAGAATATGTATACCACCGTTATTGATGACACGGATTTTGCCATCAAGCCCATGAACTGCCCCGGCGGAATGCTTGTCTATAAGCTTCAGCCTCATTCATACCGTGATTTGCCGCTCAGATGCGGCGAGCTGGGTCTTGTTCACCGCCATGAGCTCAGCGGCGCGCTCCACGGGCTTTTCCGTGTTCGCTGCTTCACGCAGGACGATGCGCACATCTTTATGACATGGGATCAGATGAAGGATGAAATCAAAAATGTTGTCCGCCTGTTTGACGAGGTTTATTCCGTATTCGGTCTGACCTATCAGATAGAGGTTTCAACCATGCCCGAGGATCATATGGGCGATGAGAAAGATTGGAATTTTGCAACCGAAACCCTCAAAACCGCCGTTACGGAAATGGGCAAGGATTTTGTTATCAATGAGGGCGACGGCGCGTTCTACGGTCCGAAGCTTGATTTCCACCTTTCCGATTCGCTCGGCAGAACATGGCAGTGCGGCACAATCCAGCTTGATATGCAGCTTCCCGAAAGATTTGAGCTTGAATATACGGGACCCGACGGCGAGAAGCACCGCCCGGTTATGATTCACAGAGTTGTTCTCGGCTCAATCGAGCGTTTCATAGGCGTTATTACCGAGCATTTTGCAGGCGCTTTCCCGATTTGGCTTGCTCCCGAGCAGATCAGAATTCTGCCGATTGCCGACCGCCATCACGAATATGCAAATTCCGTTCGCGAAAAGCTTGAGGCAATGGGTATGCGTGTAACCGTTGACGAGAGAAGCGAAAAGATCGGCTATAAAATCCGCGAGGCTCAGCTCCACAAGATTCCTTATATGCTGCTTGTCGGCGACAAGGAAATCGAGGACGGCACGGTTTCCGTGCGTAAGAGAGGCGAGGGCGACATCGGCGCAAGAGATGTTGACAGCTTTGCGGCGGACGCATTGGCTGACATAAAGAGCAAGAAGATTTGGTAACACAATAAAATGAACAGCGGCGGGCGGGGAATTAATCCGTAATTTCCAAAGCCCGCCGTTTTTTGCGTTATTTTGACGGGGAAATAAAAATTTTTTGTAAATCGTGCGTGAGCTTTTGCTATGAAAACGGAAGAAAAAACGAGAAAACGAGAGATTGCAGAATATAAATTAAAAAATTCAAAAAAACCTCTTGACATAATCACAGCCTTATGATAAGATATGCAAGCACGAAAAAAATAAACGGAGGAAAAGTTATGTCAACTTATATGCCTAAGGCGGGCGACATCACCCGCAAGTGGTATGTGATCGATGCAGCAGGCAAGCCCATGGGCAAGGTAGCTGTTGAGGCAGCAAAGCTTCTTCGCGGCAAGCATAAGCCCATCTTTACTCCCAATGCTGACTGCGGCGACCATGTTATCATCATCAATGCAGAAAAAGCTGTTCTGACAGGCAACAAGCTCGATCAGAAAATGTATTACCGTCACACCGGCTATATCGGTCATCTTAAAGAGGTTAAATACAGCACACTTATGAAAACCAGACCCGAGTTTGCGATGACTCTTGCCGTTAAGGGTATGATTCCCGACACGGTTATCGGCCGCAAGGCTCTCACAAGACTTCGCGTAGTTAAGGGCGCAGAGCATCCTCATGCCGCTCAGAAGCCCGACACTTGGGAATTTTAAGAAAGGGAGGCTATAAATAATGTACGATTCAAATCCTTACTTCTACGGCACAGGCCGCAGAAAGAGCTCGGTTGCAAGAGTACGCGTTTATGCAGGCACCGGCAAGATAACAATCAACGACAGAGATATCGATGATTATTTCGGTCTTGAAACACTCAAGCTCATCGTTCGTCAGCCTCTCGCTCTTACCGACACAGCAGAGAAGTTTGACATCGTTTGCCGCGTAGGCGGCGGCGGAGTTACAGGCCAGGCAGGCGCAATCCGTCACGGCATTGCCCGCGCTCTTCTTCAGTATGACGAAAACCTTCGTCCCGCTCTCAAGAAGGCAGGCTTCCTGACCAGAGACCCCAGAATGAAGGAAAGAAAGAAATACGGTCTCAAAGGCGCTCGCCGTGCACCGCAGTTCTCAAAGAGATAATTTATCCCGAATGGGGATTATCAAAGCCATTGGAATCTCAACGATTCCAATGGCTCTTTTCTTTTTGAGAATAATTTCGAAATCCAAAATGTCAATATTTTGTCAATAATTAAGAAAAAACCACAGATTCGGTTTGAAATAAATAGCGTTGATATATTCAGAAAAGTGTGCTATACTGAATTTCAAAGAACGACATATAATATTAGCAGAGGTGAAAGAATTGCTCGATTTCTCAAGTCTTGAAAAATATAAAGAAAACAACCGCATTGAAGCTAAAAAAGCTTTAGGCGGATTGCCCCACAGCATTTGGGAAACATATTCAGCTTTTGCCAACACAATAGGCGGAGTAATATTGCTTGGCGTTGAAGAATATGCAGACAAAACTCTTCACCCTATCAATATTCCTGATCCGGATAAGCTTATCAAAGATTTCTGGGATATTATTAATAATTCACAGAAAGTCAGTGCAAATATTCTTTCAAATAAAGATGTTTATGTGAAGGATGTTGACGGAAATCAGATAGTTGTAATAAATGTTCCCAGAGCACAGCGTTCCGACCGCCCTGTTTATCTTGACGGCAATTATATCAACAGCTATCGCCGAAACGGCGAGGGTGACTATAAGTGCACAAAAGAAGAAATTAACGCAATGATACGGGATGCATCAATCAAATCTCAGGATATGCTGGTTTTGAACGAAATGGATTTGGATGTTTTTGACTTTGAAAGCGTTCACAGCTATCGTATGCGCATGAAGCATTCCAAACCGGGACACGTTTGGGAAACCTTAGAGGACGAGGATTTTCTTTTGAGATTAGGAGCAGTCGGCAGAGGTGATGACGGTAAGCGTCATCCTACTGTTGCGGGTCTTCTGATGTTTGGTCACGAATATGAAATTGTTCGTGAATTCCCGTCATATTTTCTGGATTATCAGGAACAATATGATGACGCAACCCGTTGGACAGACAGAATAGTTTCATCTTCAGGCGAATGGAGCGGCAATATCTACGATTTCTACTTTCGGGTATACAACAAAATTTCGCAAAATATCAAGGTGCCTTTTAAGATTGAAAACGGAATTCGTGTTGAAGATACCTCTGTTCATATTGCAGTCCGTGAGGCTTTGGCAAACTGCCTTATAAACTCCGACTATCACGGAACCAGAGGAATTGTTATCATAAATAAACCTGATGAAATCACGATTTCAAATCCGGGTGGTTTCAGAATAGAGCTTGAAGCTGCCAAATCCGGCGGAATATCCGATCCAAGAAATACAGTGCTTATGAAAATGTTTACCCTTATAGATATCGGTGAACGTGCAGGGAGCGGTATTCCGAATATCTATAGTGTTTGGAACAAGCAGGGTTGGTCTGCACCAACAATCAGTGAGGAGTTTGATCCTGAACGCATAACACTATCGCTTCCGCTGAAAAAAGCGGCGATAAAAAGCGGCGAAAAAAAAGCGGCGATAAAAAGCGGCGATAAAAAAGCGGCGATAAAGACCCTTGCACATAAGCAGGCAATTATAGAATATCTGACAACAAACGCTTCTGCAAAAAGTTCAGAGCTTGCTGAACTTGTCGGGCTGAAAAGTTCAAGGCTTAAGGAAATATTGAGCGAAATGATTTCAGATGATATTATCGTGCCGGAGGGTAACAATAAAAATCGCAGATATAAACTGAAATCATAATATTAAAATTAAGCAAAACACAGATTCGGTTTAATCGCCGAATCTGTGTTTTCTTTGCTCAAACAGTCTTTATCCGTTCCACACAAGTGAAGCGAATTTTTCGTTTGCGGCTTTCTGAGTATATTCGTCGCTGTGCACATATAATTTAAGTGTTATTTCTCGCCTTTGGGGTTTGCGCTGTATTCAGCCTTCTTGGCGTTGTAGCAATCGGTTATTAGCTTTTCATATTCATTCTCTGGAACGAAATCGTAAATCAGATTTCGAGAGGTAAGAAGATAAGCAAAACGGTTGTTGGCTTTCCTGAACATCTTTTCAACACTGCCGAACACCTTGCCATCATAAGCGCTGAACGGCTCATTCCTTACCTTGTATTCATGGACCCCGAAGGCACTTGCGGCAATAATCTGACTTGGATTCTTGATGTGAGAGAAAATGCTCTCACTATCAGTGGGAACGGGAATTTGTATGGTTACAGAATGCTCGGTGATGCTCCGTGGTATGCTTACAGAGAAAAAACCAAAACCGTCATATTTGATAAGGGCATCGAAAAAATCGAATTGACTGCTTTTCTTGAATGCAACGAAATTCAGACTGTATATTATTCGGGAACGATGGCTGAATGGCGCAGATACGTAAGCAGTAAAGACTTATTCAGAGAAACGGATCTTTATATTAACGGTGAACTTCACGAGCATTCGTTCTCAAAAGAGACAGTAACACGCGAACCGTCCTGCACCCGTTCGGGATCAGCCAGACTTTCATGCGAATGTGGTGATTACTATACCGAAGTTCTGCCTATTATTGATCATACTCCGGGCGACTGGATGCCTGAAGGAGCAGATAAACTGATAAGAGTTTGTACAGAGTGCAAGCTGATTCTCGAAACTAAAGATAAGGAATCCGAAGAAATTTCCGATGAAGAAACAACGCAACCTGATGAACCTGAGCAGGAAGAAACCACTCTTCCCAAGGACGAAGAAACCCCCGATGATAAGCCTGAAGAATCCACAGAAGAACTGGGCGTTCTTGAACAGATCGCAGATGTATTTGAAAAAATTGTAGATATTTTTGAAGACCTTTTCGGATTTATATCAGGACTTTTCAAATTTTAAATCAGTTGGATTGATGTATTTCAGTGTGAGCGTGTAGGTGGAAAAGCCATTCATAATGACAGGTTTTTGTGCGGTATAGCCGGCCATATTTCTTGATTCGCGTCATTTTTCATGCGCTTTAGAACGTGACGTGACATCTGATTTCTGCTAAAATGATATATAGAAAACAAAGTGACGGAAAGAGGATTTATGGCGGGATTTATATTACGGAAACATTGATGCACAGGCGTACAATCCGGAATTCGGTGCGGAATTGAAGAAGAAACTGAACGATCTGACTGAACTCGAGAAACAAATATCCGATAAACTATCCGGCGAAGATAAGACGATGTTTCTGAACTACACAGACAAGTATATTGAATTCACAGCCCGCAGTCTCACCGATGCTTTCGTTTCCGGTTTCCGTCTCGGTGCAAAATTCACACACGACACATTCATATGATAGTTCCGTCCTCCTTTCGTTTCGAGGGTCATGACATAAAATGCTCCACAGAAAATCTCTGCGGAGCATTTGTGTTTATTTAATGAAATTGGTTTTGATTTTGTTTTCGGGGATATCACGGAGTTCATATTTCTCGTCTGTTTGACCGAGAATGATTGCACAGCAGGGAACCATCCCTTCGGGGAGGTTGAGTTCTTTCAGAAGCTCCTCGTTGTCATTGAGGAATCTGGCCGCACCCCAGATATGGCAGGAGCCTATGCCAAGTTCGGTAGCGGCGATTGCCATATTCTGAACAAGAATTGCAGCGTTTGAGAAGTTCACGTTAACGCTTTTGAGGTCGGTTGAGGGAATGAGCGATGAAACAAGAACAACAGTCGGTGCGCCGTAGAAAGGTCTGTGTTCGGTCTGATTTTCGCAGTAGTCTTCCCACTTGTTCAGAAACTCACGGTTGCTGATAACCGTAATGTTCAGCGTGTCAAAAAGTGCTCTGCCGACAGGTGATGCGTATGCTGCTTTGAGAATCAGATTTAGTTCGGATTCCGTTATGTTTTCGCCGTTATATGTACGAATTGATCTTCTGCTGAAAAGATTATCAAATGTATTCATAGCTTTTCTCCTTTGTTTCTGTATAGAATAATTATAATTCTGTCAGAACCCAATGTCAACATTCGCTTTTTGTAGAAAAGACACGGTTTGTTATCAAATTCAGGACAAAAAAGCTTTACATTTTGCGATTTTGTTGTTTAATGACGGTATAAATTTTGCGATTTTGTGGCGGACACTGTTTTTTAAAAGAAAAATCCATAATAAATTGTTGGAATAGAAGAAAAAACTGACAACAAAACTGTTTTTGGGATAACAAATTGCGCTTGCAGGATTAAGTCCTACAGTTGCGTTGCCTCATATTTTTGCGTGTTTTCGGAATTATTCGCTCATTTTTTTGTAATTGCGATTGTATATGCAAGCATTTTCTTCGAAAAAAATGTCAAAATTTTGTCAATAAGTCGGGATATTACAGCTTTTTCGGGGTTGCGAACAAACTGCGGCAAGTTACGGCAAATGCCTTTATATTGACTTTTTGACCGTTTGTCAATGTTAATCTGAGCGATTTTACAGATTACGGCAGGTTATGACAGGCAAAAACAAGATGCTTTAATCACACTCAAGTTCTCAAAGAGATAATTTTACCCGAACGGGGATTATCAAAGCCCTTGGAATCAATGCGATTCCAAGGGCTGTTTTTTATGCAATTCGGAATAGAAAACAGCGCCCTTGCAATCAATGCGGGGCGCTGTGATTTTTATACTTACGGCAATATGATTTCCGCATTTTTAAGCTGTTGAATAAATTCGTCAAAATCGTTTTTCAGGGTTGCTTCGTCTGCGTCAAAGCTTTCATTAAGGGCAGCTATGATTTCTTCATCGGCTTTGCCCTCGCAAAGCAGCTTGTAAATCATCGCTCCCGATTCGGAAAGCGTGAAAATGCCGTTATATTTCAAAACATTTTTGCCCACGGGGACAAGCATTGTTTCGCCCGCAACCGTGCGAACAACAAAATCTTTATTTACCGTCATTTCGCTCTCTCCTGATTTCTTCGGATTTTTCCGCAATGAATTCAACCGTATATCTGCTCATTTCGCAAAGATAGTCGGGCGGTGTCTCAAAGCTTCCCGTTTCGCATTTGCAAGCCGCCGCACAGGAGGGGCAGAGCGACCTGTATTTGCAGGCAGTGCATTTGAGCGGAGTTTTTATGCATGAGGTTTCGGCTCTGACCGTTTTCCAACATTCGGCAAGCCCTTTTTCAACGGCGTTGCAGTTTTCTCCCGTAATCATTCCGCAGGGATAAACATTGCCGAGCCTGTCAATCCACAGAGCCGACCTGCCCGCACGGCAGCGTACGCCTCTGTCGGCGTCAATGTCAACACATTCGTCCTCCGTATCAAACAGCGCGTTAAGATTGTCAGAACGGCGGAGAAATTCATCTTCGCCCAAGTTCAGAAGTGAATATTTAACGCGGTAATATGCCGCATCGCGCGGCGACAGTCTGCCCGCGTTGAAGCCTGTATTGACGGGGTTTTGCCTGACTGACGGGTACATATAGGTTGTGAGCTTTATGTGAAGCCCGAGGGACTTCGCAAGCTCATATATTTTTTCAAGGTCGCCGCAGTTGTCGGGAGTTATGCTGCAATTTATTTTAACATCAATTCCGATATCGCGCATACGCCTGATGTTTTCAATAACTCTGTCAAACTGAGGTGCGCCGCAAAGGCGGCGGTAGGTTTCGTTATCAGCGCCGTAAAGCGAAACATTGAGCCTTGACGGCGGGTTGTTTTTGAAAAGCTCTTCAATTTCTCCGCAGAGCAGAGAACCGTTGGTGTTGATTGATATTATAAAACCCATTTTTTTGAGAGCCGTGTATATTTCGGGAAAATCCTTTCTCACAAGCGGCTCGCCTCCCGTGAGGAGCAGAAATATAACTCCCAGCTCGCGCGCCTGATTGCCGAGTGATATCCATTCGGCCGCGCTCAGCTCGTTGCCGCCTTGCTTGCAGTCGGGTGAGTGGATATAGCACATTTTGCAGTTGAAATTGCAGCCCGAGGTCATCTCAAAGGTTGCCGAGGCGGGGATGCCCGCTGCGGCACATTTGGTGTGGATATATCTTGAAATCATCGGCTCGGATGCCGACGGTTCAATTTTTATATTTGCCATAAAGCCTCCTCCAGAGCCTCAACGCTTCTGACATCGGGCGTTGCAAGCAGCCTTAAAACAGGGATTTTGCCGACGGTTTCCGCCGCGAGAGCCGCCGCCTTTTCTGCATAATCGCCTCTGCCCGAATCATATGTCATTTTGCCGAGCAGTTCCCTGAACGCCTGAGGAGCGGAAACGCTTTCCGCCGAATTTTCCGTTGCCTTGCCGAGCAGAACGATTGCCAGCAGGGGTGCGCTTTCGTTCAGCGCAATGTCGGACGAGCCGCAGAACGCCGAGCCGTAAGCGGTTATTCCGCCGTTTTCCGATTTCAGGATAACGCGGTCGCCGTTGACGGTTAAAGCGTCCCTGTGCTTGCTCCATAACGCCGCTTGAGTGGATTTGCCCGCTTGCTTATCGCCCGCGAATATTATTGCTTTTCCGCCCGATATGATAAACGAGGCGTGAACAAAAGCAGCGTTTTGTTCAAGGAGCAAATTCGGAATATCTAACGCGTCCATGAGCATTGAATCCCACAGACCCTCGGGGTAATCAACAAACAGGGTTATTCCGTTTTCGTTTCTGACGCGGCAGGCGTAGTCTTTATATGCCATTTCGTCAGAATTAAAATAGGCGGTAAAAAGATATTCGGAGCCGTCTTTTACAAAGTAGCTCTTCCTGCCGGAAGGCTGATTTGCAGCCCTTGCGGGAAGCTTTGAGCAGATAACTTTTATATGCATATCGGCGCTGTTTTCATCGGTCAGAAATCGGCTGAAATGCATATTGTCTTTAATCTTAGCTTCGCTTTCAAGGCAGAGAGCCGTTCCGGGGAACATATATGTTTTTTTATGCATAGGTTATGTACATCACTTTACTTGAGCTTTCGCTGAAATGGGGCGGAGAAACCTGCTTGAATTTGCCGGCGGGGATATCGCCGAGGTTTATGCGGTAGGTTATGCCTCCGAAAAGCCCGTTTTCATCGGTGGATTTATAATAGACATAAACATTTGCGGCGGATTTTTTTGATGAAATGTTGCGTATTCCCATAACGCCGTTTTGCACGGAAAGCTCAAACATTTCGCCGTGGAGCGAAGGGATTTCCGCAAATTCAATGCTTTTTGCCGCGCTGACTTCCGAAACGATTATATTCGGACGGAAAGGCTCGGCATTTTTGGCAAGCACGGTAACGGCGCCGCCCGCAGGCAGAGCCGTCAAGTCAAAAAATATCTCGCCCGCATCGGTTTTAAAGCATAGGCTTACATACTGAAATGCCGATGCGGAATTGTTTCTGACCCTTATTGCACAGATATTTTCAACCGCTCTGTCGCTGCCGTCCTCAACAAAGCTGCCCGAATACGGAAACATTTTGCTGACGGATAATTTGCCGTCCACCGTGAACGGAAACTCTGACTGAGCCTCATAGAAGTTTGTGATTTCCGATTTGGAAACGGTTTCCGAAATGCTGTCGGACACTTCTGTTTCCGTGAGCTGCGCCGTGAATTCATCGCGGACATTGATGGTTGAGCCTTCGGGAATGTAAACTTTTTTCTTCGGAACGAACACACCGGTTTTAATTAACGCAACAGCCGCCGCAGCGATAAGCAAAACAGCGGCGAAGGCGGTAATCAGCACTTTTTTCTTATTCATAAAAACCCTCAAAACAGTTGTGCCGAAAGCTACGGGTTAAGCCCGTCAAAACTTCCGGCACGATTTTGTTTTTTAATGACAGCCGTCAGGAACTGAAAACATTGTTGTCTTCAACGGGAACATGGTAGCAGAGCTGCTCCGCCGCTTCCATATCGCAGGCGTTTGTCAGAATGGTCATATCTCCCCATTCCTTAACAAATACGGGGCATACATATTCAGCGCTCCTCGTTGTCATTTCACAGCTTGATGCAATGTCAGTTGATACGGCAAGGCTTTGGAAACTTATTACAGGCTTTGAATAATTTTTGCTCATAATACAACCCTCCACCATTTCATCAATATGTTGAAGATCTCGATTATTTTTGCAATCAGCTTTTCAAAGAAAGCAACTACGGGGTTTTCTTCGCTTACGGTTATTTCTCCGGCAGAAATTGTTTCGCTTATTCTGCCCTTGCTGTCGGTCAGAACAATCTCATAATCGCCTGAGCTGTTTTCGGTAACAGTGAAGGAATGAGTCCAGGTCTTTGTGCCGTCCTCATTGACAACGCAGTCGGTAATTTCAACGCCGTCAACCTCGACCTTTACTATGTCGGCAGGAGTGTTTACCGTCAGCGTGGCGGTTGCTCCGGACTTAAGGTCGGTTGTTTCCCACTCTGCAGTTACTCCCGAGCTGTCAGCCGTTGTCATAACCGTCTTGACTGCCTTTGCCGCCATTGCATAAGTTGCACTGTTGACCGTAACATAGTCGGCGGTTTTTGATACGGAGGCAGACTTGCTTGTGAATTTATAGTTGGTGAGCGAAAGAATGGCATCGGAATCGTTGACTATTACTATTGAGCCGTTTGCCGAGTATTCATCGGTTGTGGTGTCATATGCCAGCAGAGAAGAAATATCATAATATTTCTCTGCCGCACCCGAAACGTTGACGGTTTTTGAACCGCCGCTTGTGTTGAGGATTCTTACCGTTGCGGTTGCGTTGCCCGATGCCCCCGCCTCGGCGACCTTCATGCCGATTTGGAATGAAGCTGCCGAAACCGTGGGGATAAAGGCAATCGCTTGGTTTTCATAGAGATAAAGCTCGTTGTTGGGACCTGCTTTTGTAAATTTATCCATTGAGTCGGCATAGCTTCCGTTGTTGAGGGCCGAAATGCCGTCAATAAACATCGTGCCTGCAACCGAATTACCGTCGATTGTTGCCGAACCGAAGTCGTTTGAGGAGATTACCGTGTCTCTGACTTCGATGAATTCCGCGTTATTTTCACGGTCGGCATTATAAGCTTTTTCTATAACTCCGCTGACGGTTTCGCCCGCAGGGTCATAAATTCTTACGCCGTCAATATAAATCTTGTAGCTGTCGTCTCCCGTTTTGTCGAATACCTTTGCATACTTGGGAGTTACGGTTACCCTGTATGTGCCGTAGCTGAGAGTTGAATTTCCGACAGGAACGCTGATAACGGGAATCTGATAAAGCCCCGTTTCCGTTCCGTTTGAAGTGAGCCAGCCGTAAGCAAGGGCGGCGTTATCCTTTTGCTTTGTTGAATAAACCTTGCCGTTGACCACAACAACGGTTTCGTCCTCGTCAATTTCAACGGTTGTGCCCGCTTTGTAAGCACTCTCATAAAGGGGAGCGTTATTTACGGTTGAGCCGTCCACAACGCTTGTTGCGCTGAGGGTTGCCGTGGGCTCTGCCGTCGCAGCGTCGAGATAAAGCTGACCGTAGGAATAGCCGTAATATGTGTTAACAATATATGTCTTGTTAAAGTCCGTGCCGTTAAGACCCTCGATTTTAATAAGAACCGCGCCTGTTTTGTTGCTTGTAACGCTGAAAAGGTCAAAGCCCGTTCCGCAGAAGGTGAAGCTTGCGGTCGGCTCGTTGCCAATTGAGCCTGCGTCAAGCGTTGTATAGCGCGCTCTGTCGAGAGAATAGGTTACCGAGCTGTCATCATAAGCAGGGTCATAGCCGTAAACATTGTCGGCATCAAAGCCGTCAACGGTATTTACGCCCGGTCTGTCCTCAGCCTGATAAGCGGTTCTGCCGCTGCCTGCGGTTTCCCATACATAGCCGTTTCCGTCAGTAAAGTCAATGAAGCTTTCTTCATAGAAAATATTTGCGGCGGGTATAACGGTAATCTTGCTGTAATAATAGAATCCGTCAACAACGGTTTCATAATAGAACACTTCTTCGGCGGACATCTGCATATCCGTGGGCGTATAAATTACTGCGGTGCCGTCATCCGGGTCAATGCTTGCCGTGCCGTGAGCAAGAGTTATGCTTGTTTCCTGCGAATCAAACTGCGAGGCTTCATAAGCGTTGGTATTGAGCGTTCCGCCGAAAGATGCGGAAACAGCGTTTACGGGAGTATCGGTAAGAATAATCTTATCGTTTGCTATGGGATGAATTTTTACGGGAAGTCCGTAATCGATAACAACCGAGTCGGGTGAAAGTCCCTCTGATGTGTAAACGCCGAAAGCGAAGTGAGTGTTATAATAGTCGCTGACGGCAGGAACGGTTCCGTTCTGATTGTATCTGTATCCGCTTTCATAATAGTAGGTTGTAACCGCGCTTGCACCGTCGGTTATGGTTACTTCGTTTGTGCCCGTTGCGCCGCTTGAAATTGTAACGCCTGCGGAAGCGTCGGGATTAAACAGAGTGTAGTTTTCAGGCACATCAGCCAGCGGATAAAGCGTGTAACTCTCGTTGTATTCGGCGGTATTCAGCCTGATAAGATAGCTGAGCCTGTCGCCGATGATAATGCGGTTTTCAAAGGGAATAACCGTTCCCGCTCTGTTGACGGGCTGACCGTTCCGGTTAACAAGATAGAATTCATAGTTAACAACTGCGCCCTGCCACGGAAGAACAGGTGAAATGGTTTCTTTATAAGCCTCATGACCGAGATAGTTCATATAATAGAGAATTGCGCTTGTGTTTGTGGGATATGCGCCGGGGTCTCTCGTACCCTCCATTGTGCCCGTAAGATATACATAATAGGTAAGAGCAAATTCTTTTTCGGCAATTATACCTATTTTCCAATAGAAAGTTTCGGGAGCGAGCGAATAATTCGCCGTGCCGTCGCCGTCGGGGTCAATCATAACCGCCGAGGAGGTTGTGTTATAGAAGAAGGTTGAAGCGTTGATAACTCCGTCAACGAGTATGTTTGTTGCGCCCGCATCTATTCTGTCTGAATAAGCCTCGGTGCCGTCTGCGTTGAATGTAACGGTTTCAAGCAAATCGGGGTTAACACCGGGTCTTCTTGTGCCGACATCGTTAAGATCGGTTATAACGCCGTTTGCAAGGTCTGCACTTGTGTAAAGAGTATGGGTCTTAACCTCAATCTTCGGAGCGGGGTCAAGAGTGAATTCCTGACCGTTTTTGGTATAGGTTGAGGCAAGCTGGAGATTATACTCAGAGCCCATTCTGTCAACAAAATATGCTTCGGTAGCCGCCTGCTTGATATCCTCACGGATGGCGGTGAAAGCGTTGTCAAGCTCCGCAGCGTCGTTTGCAAAGTAGGCATATTCCGATGATGACGCAATATTTCTGATAACATACTGCATTGATTCAACGGTTATCTGACCGTCTTCTGCAAGGCAGAAACCGATTGAATACATTTTTGCGCCGAGACCGGCAACCTGAGCCATATATTGCTGACCGTTGTAGCTCGCGGACGAATCATTTTTGATAACCGTGTAAAGATTATCGGGGCTGCCCTTTATCGCGTCAGCCATTCTGTGGCTGTTGCCGGGACCGTTGTAGAAATATTTGTGGGAAGATGTTGTTGAGGGAA
>JAEDGK010000103.1 GCA_016297555.1 Clostridiaceae bacterium | reverse complement strand
GCGACAAGGAACACCGATAAAAAGCCCGCAAACACAGCTTTCTGCATTTGCGGGCAAACATTATTTCTTAGCTTTCCTTTCGGCTTTCTTTGCGGCTTTTTCAGCTTTAAGCTTTTCGCCGTAAGCCTTTTCTTCGGCTTTGATTCGCTCGGCTTCGGCGGCTGCTTCTGCCTGAGCTTTTTCGTGGCGTTCTTTTGCCGCTTCGTAAACCGATGATATCTCATCGAGTTTAAGATAATTCTTGCTCTGGGTTAAAAGATTTTTTGCATCAATATACGGCTTTGCGGCGCGGTTGAATGAAGCAAATTCATCGCTGAGCGATTTGGAGTTTGCTCTTGCCGCTTTAAGCTCAGCCTGAATAGATTTGACGGAAGCTACGGTTTCCGCAAGCCTTTCCTTGTCTTTTGCTTTCTTGATTTCTCTGAGTGAATCCGTAAGAATTTTCAGCTTCATCTCAAGCTCGTCCTCAAGCTCAAAGCTCTTATCAAGCAGGGAATAATCCGGCTGATTGAGCTTTTTGCCGTCGGAATAATGCTTTTTAATCGCTTTAACGGCAGAAACCGTATTCCTTGCAATTTCAATGGCGGCGCTTCTGATTGCCTTTTCTTCCTTGGTGCCTTTTGCCATTGCTTTGGCATTTTTAAGCTCGGATTTTGCGGCGTTAAGGTCAAGGCAAACAAGTCCGTTGAGACCCGCTTCATAAATTTCGGTGCTTTTTTCAATTCTGAATTTAAATTCGGGCGTTGAGAATTTCTGAAGCTCATCGCAAACGAATTTTGCTATTTCTATTTCTTCGTTGTAATGCAAATCTGCATTGTAGGCTTTTTTTGCTGCTTTCTTTTCTGATTTGTTCTTTATACTCTTATACGATTTTTTATCAACGGCTTTCGGAGACGCAGACGCCATTTCGCGTGAATTGTTGATGATGTCAATGGCTTCAACAAGCTCTCCGTCATCAAGAACTCCGTTGCCGTAGTCTTCAAACATTGTGCGAACCTTTAAAACACGGATAACGGACTTTTGCTTTTTCTCATTG
This sequence comes from Clostridiaceae bacterium, assembly GCA_016297555.1. Classification (GTDB taxonomy): domain Bacteria; phylum Bacillota; class Clostridia; order Oscillospirales; family Acutalibacteraceae; genus CAG-177. The sequence continues at coordinate 6,141 of JAEDGK010000103.1, read as the reverse complement.
AAATCATACCATGCATAGGGGATAACATTCATAACTGCGCCGATTGCCGCAACGATAATAAGAACTTTGATGAGGCTCAGAAGAACCGCGGGGTCATAGAGTGCGGAAAGGGCGTTGTTATAGTTATCCTGACCGTTGGCAAGCTGCTCGGAAAGAATTGCACCGACGGTTTTTCCGTCACCGAGCACTCTGTTGAGAACTGCGGGGTCTGAAGTTACGGCGGCGGCGTTTGCCTTGGTAAGGCCGCCTTTTTCATAAATTGTGGGGAGAACCGAGGAGGTGAGCAGCGTGATAATTGTTCCGATTGTTCCTACCGCGGAAAACATACCGTCAATGCGCTCGCCCGTTTTGTATTGCTGATAGTCACGGATATCCGCCTGAATTGCGGGGTTCAGAATGTGCATAAATGAACCCATAAGCGCATTGAGATAAAGGCAGCCCATAACCAGCCAGATTGTGAGGTTGTTTATCTCGTTGACAAACGGAAGCATCAGAAGAATAAATACTATATTGAAGATGTTTGTTACAATCAGAACGGCTCTTTTGCCCCATTTTTTAACGCAGAACGGCGCAAGAAGCATACCCCAAAGAGAAGCGTTGCCGTAAACAGTAACAACAAGACCGTAAACCTCTCCGGAGCAGGCGCCGCCGTAGTTATAAAGCCAGAAAAGAATATTTGCATAGGAGGCTTCAAGGAAGCCGAGCCAGCCTGCAAGAGAGATTATCCAAAAGTATTTATTTTTTGCAACGGCTTTAAGCGCGTCCCAAAACTTAATCTGAATAACATGGGTGCGTGCCTGAACTATTTTTTCTTCCGTGTGCTTATACACAACTATGCACAGAAGAATACCGAGAACGCTGAGAAGGGGATATAACAGACGGTAAACGCGAATGTCCGTTGTGTTTGAATGGAAAACGGAGGACGCAATAATCGGGGTGAAAAGATTAACAAGCGTTGGCGCAAGAGAATAGACGATGCTCTTTATTGAGGAAACATCGGTTCTTTCCTGCGTGTTGGGTGAAAGAACATGAATAAGGTTTTCATAAGCATCATAGAAGAAATAATAGAAAAAGTGAAGGAAGAGATTCAGCACCATAATTATGGCGCATTTTGCTATATAGGCTCTTGTTTCACCGAAAATCATTCCGTCGCCGAGCCAGTCTCCGAGCTTGTTATACGGGAACCAAACCATTATGTTACAAATAATGGCGGCGGGCAGAGCCATTGTTACTATGTAAGGTCTGTATTTACCTGCTTTGTTTCGGGTATTGTCAATAATATTTGCTCTGATACCCGTAAGAGGTATGTTTGCAAGGACTGCAATAACATACATAACATACATATCTTTTGGGTCAATGCCGAGGGTGCTCGAAAGCAGAGTGTTGTTAGTGGCAAGCAGGCACGCCGTGCCGAGGGTGATAATCATATAGGCGCCGATGCCGCCGCCCGAATAAGCGGCAATTTCCTTGAAGGTCATATAGCGGTTCGGCATAGGCGTTTTCCAATAGGTTGCAACCTTTGAAACGCCGTCTTTTACTTTGTCGACCAAATTCATTTCTTTCCTCCTGAACTTTGCTGTAATTTGAAGTCTGCGGCAGAAAACTCGAAATGCCGCAAAATACAAAAAACATTATAGCAAAATCAATAAAAAAAATCAACACTTTGCGAGCTATTTATTTAGATTTATCTTTTTTACAGCAACAACTCAAATGTCACCCTTGACGGTAGAGGAGTATTTTGATATACTGAATACAATATTTTACGCATATTTTATCGGAGAGTGAAGCATATGGAAAATATTGTTAATGCGATTAAATCGGGTAAAACGGCTCTCGGCATAGAGCTTGGCTCAACAAGAATAAAGGCGTCGCTTATAGGCGAAAACCATGAGCCGATTGCTTCGGGAAGCTTTGATTGGGAAAACAGCTACGATAACGGAATTTGGACTTATTCCATAGATGAGGTTTGGCAGGGGCTTCAGAGCGCATTTGCGTCGCTGAAGAAAAATGTTAATGAAAAATACGGCGTTGCTCTGTCAACGGTCGGCGCTCTCGGCATCAGCGGAATGATGCACGGCTATCTTCCGTTTGATAAAAACGGCAAGCAGCTTGCCGAATTCAGAACATGGAGAAACACAATAACGGGTCAGGCGGCAGAGGAGCTCAGCGAGCTTTTTGATTTCAATGTGCCCCAGCGCTGGAGCGCGGCTCATCTTTATCAGGCGATACTCAACGGTGAAGAGCATGTAGGAGAAATTGATTTTATTGCAACCCTTGCCGCATATGTTCATTGGCAGCTCACGGGCAAAAAGGTTATCGGCGTGGGCGAAGCGTCGGGAATGTTTCCGATTGACAGCAAAACCAATGATTATGACAAGCGTATGCTTGCTCTTTTTGATGAAAAAATTGCAGACCGCGGCTTTGCATGGAAGCTTGAAGAAATTTTGCCCAAGGTTCTTTCGGCGGGCGAAAACGCAGGCGTTTTAACAGCCGAGGGCGCGCTTTTGCTTGACCCGACGGGTGAATTCAAGCCCGGAATTCCTCTCTGCCCGCCCGAGGGCGACGCAGGCACGGGAATGGTTGCAACAAATTCAGTAGCGGCAAGAACGGGCAATGTTTCTGCGGGAACTTCGATTTTCCTTATGGTTGTTCTTGAAAAGGCTCTTTCAAAAAGATATCCCGAAATAGATATGGTAACCACGCCTGCGGGCAAGCCCGTTGCGATGGTTCACTGCAACAACTGCTCGGGCGAAATTGACGCGTGGGCTAATCTTTTCACATCGTTCTGCAAGGCGATGGGCGTTGAGATAAGCTTTTATAAGGCTCTCGACAAGATTTTTGAGAGTGCGCTTGCAGGCGATAAGGACTGCGGCGGAATTGTGGCTTATAACTACCTTTCGGGCGAGGTTATAACGGGACTTGACAGCGGAAAGCCCATGCTTTTCAGAAGCCCCGACAGCAGCTTTACTCTTGAAAACTTTGCAAGGGCGCAGCTTTGCTCCGCGGCGGCTACTCTTAGCATCGGCATGGAAATTCTTGAGGCGGAGAAGGTGAAGGTTGACAGAATTCTCGGCCACGGAGGATATTTTAAGGCTCCGCAGGCGGGTCAGAAGATAATGGGAGCGGCTCTCGGTGCGCCCGTTTCCGTTATGAAAACTGCGGGAGAGGGCGGCCCTTGGGGTATGGCTGTGCTTGCCCGCTATATGATGGCAAAGAGCGAAAACGAAACGCTTGACGAATACCTTGAAAACAAGGTGTTTGCAGGTCAGGAATCAACCGAAATCGCGCCGGAGACTGAGGATATCGAGGGCTTCAAGACATTCCTTGATAACTACAAAAAAGGTCTTGCGGCGGAAAAGGCTGCGGTTGAGGCGTTCTGAGTTTGCGAAAAGCATATTTTTGTCACATATCGCCGAAATCGGTTGACATTTTAATAAAAGTGGTTTATAATCCATACGCAGTCCAAAATAAGAGGTGGAGTCTGTCATAGAATACGGCGTATTCTATTTGTTGTGGACTGTAATTTTGATTTTCCGTGAGAAGCGCTCAGGCGTTCTCATGCCTTGTTGAAATTTACGGCAGAATCCGTCATATTGCGGGTTCTGCTTTTTTCGTGCAGATTGCCGCCCACAAATAACACACAGGAGAATTTGAAATGAGTCCTATCACAATCACGGCGCTCGTCATTTTTGCGGTAACTTATGTTTTGATGATGGCGTTCCAAAAAATCCGACCCTATATAGCCGTTGGCTCTGCAATAGTTTTTATTGGCTTGGGCATTGCTTCGGCGGTCAGCCCCTCGGCTTTCTTTTCGGTGGGCGGCGAAAGCTTTGCCTACGGAATTCTTGACGCTCTGCGTGAAATTGACTGGAATGTAATAATGATGATTGCGGGCACAATGGGCACGGTTTATCTTTTCATCGAGTCCAAAATGCCTCAGCTTATGTCGGATGTTCTGATTTCAAGAATGCCGAATATGAAATGGGCTGTTTTTGCAATGTCGCTTTTTGCCGGTGTAGTCTCGGCTTTTGTTGATAATGTTGCAACCGTTTTGATGATTGCACCCGTTGCGCTGGCGTTCTGCAAAAAGCTCAATGTTTCTCCGGTTTCTTCGATAATCTGCATTGCGGTTTCCTCAAATCTTCAGGGCGCGGCAACTCTTGTCGGCGACACAACCTCAATTCTGCTTGCCAAGGCGGCAAATCTTGATTTTTCTGATTTCTTCGTTGACGAGGGAAAGCCCGGTATGTTCTGGGTAGTTGAGGCGGGAGCACTTGCCAGCGCGCTTATAATCCTGTTTATGTTCCGCAAGGAAAACAACAAGATAAGCTTCAACAACCGCACAAAGGTTGAAGATAAATTCCCGACCTTCCTGCTGGTTGCAACCGTTGTTGCTCTTATTGCAGTTTCGTTTATTCCCTATAAAGACGCCGCCGCTCCGGGTCAGTTCTATAAGCCCGATATAACCAACGGCGTTATCTGCATCGGCTTCTTTGTTATCGGAATTCTCAGAGAGCTTATTTTCAAAAAGAACTTTGAGATTGTTAAGCAGGCGTTTAAAGAAATCGATTATTACACCATTGTTTTGCTCACGGGTCTTTTCGTAGTTATCGGCGGAGTTAAGAGCGCGGGTGTTATCGATGTTATCGGCAGTGCAATAGCAAAGCTCGGCTCAGGCTCGGTATTCATTGTTTACACAATAATCGTTTGGATGTCCGTTTTGCTTTCGGCGTTTATCGATAACATACCTTATACGGCTACCATGCTTTCGATAGTTCCCGTTATTGCGGCGGATATCGGAATTGAGCCCAAGCTGCTCTTTTACGGTCTGCTCTGCGGCGCAACACTCGGCGGCAACCTCACTCCGATAGGTGCAAGCGCAAATATTGCAGGTATCGGAATTCTCCGCAAGGAGGGCTATGAGGTTAAGAGCACAACCTTTATGAAATACGGCGTGCCCTTCACCCTCGCGGCGGTTATTACCGGCTATGTTCTCCTGTGGGTAATTTGGAGATAAAATTTTAAGCAACGGGGCTGTCGCAATAAGCGAATATCAAAAGAAACTAATTATAAAAGAATGGCTTGTATTGGAAATCTGACCGATACAAGCCATTTTTGTTTTTTGTTTGGATTTAAAATTAAATTATTTATGTTTCTTTTTAGCCGTTTTTTCCGATTTGGCTTTTCTCTACGCCGGGCATCGGAAGAAAACGGCTTCTTCATCTTATTGCGACAACCCCTTTTTTGTTTTCGGCGATTTTGCCGCCCGTGCCTCTTGACTTAAAAAACGGCAGTTGATATACTTGCCGTATGGGAAGAAAAGCGGAAAACCGCAGTTTATTTAATTTTCGGAAAGGAGCGGTTACGGGAATGGATATCAGTCTGCTCATTGAGCTTGTTCGTTCTACAACGCAAACTCCGTCAAAGCTGCCAAGACAGGCTCCCTGCGGCAAAGGAACCGTGCTCGTTGAGGGCAAAAATTTTCTCGGAAGCGAAAAGCTGATAACCGTGCGCGCGGATACAAGCACTCAGGGCTTCCCCGAGCACACGCATGACTATATTGAAATAGTTTATATGTGTCAGGGGCAGACCGAGCATATCGTTAACGGCGAAAGGGTTGTGCTCGCTAAGGGCGATTTTCTCTTTCTCAGCCAAAATTCAAGGCAGGAAAATCTGCCTTCGGGAAAAGACGATATTGCGGTCAATTTTATTGTGCACCCCGATTTTATGAAGCAGATATTGGTTATGCTCGGCGAAAAAGAAACAATGATACACCGATTTATAATTGAATGTCTGACGGGCGACACGGGCAAAGCCACATTCCTGCATTTCAGCGCGTCAAATTCTCCCGCCGTTCAAAATCTTGTTGAAAATCTGATATGGAACCATCTGTATGAAACCCCATATTCGGACAAAATCAATGAGCTGACAATGAGCCTTCTGCTGATACATCTGATGAATAATGTTGAGGGAATAAGCTATAACGGCAGCGGAAATTCACTTGTTTTCAAAATGCTTGATTATATCGAGAATAATTATGCCGACGGCAGCCTGACGCGGCTCAGCGAGCTGACATTTTAGGATGTAAACGCTCTGTCGAAGCAAATAAAACGCCTGACCGGGACAAATTATACGCAGTTT
>JAEDGK010000102.1 GCA_016297555.1 Clostridiaceae bacterium | reverse complement strand
AGGCAATTATCTCATCACCAACGGCGGAGAGGTTGGCGTTTATAACAGAGATAAGGGCAGCTTCGGCTCTTATTATAACTGTGCCGGCGATGAAGACTTAATGGAAATGAGCCTTGAAATTTGGCGCGGAGATAAGCTTCTCGTCTATCAGGAGCCTCAGATGCATTGGTGGATTAACGGTTTCAATATGAGCGACAAAATGTATATTCCCCAGAGCCTTACAATGAAGTTCTCTATTGTGATGATGGACGAGGAAATGCTCAATGCGTTCTGCAAAGCCATTGATAATCATTATCGCAAGGATGTAACATATACCGTTGACGGTCTCAAAATCAGTGTAGTTTGGTAAAGTTACTTATAACTTAAAAACATCGAGCCCCTGTGAATTTCACACAGAAGGCTCGATGTTTTTTTGTATCCTCATAATTATCATATACCTGCGAAAAGCGGATTTCCGAAGAAATCCGCATATCGTTTATTGGGTTATTGTTTATATCCGTCAAGAAAATCCGCAAGTTTGTTCATTGCGGTTTCAAGCGTTTTTATATCGGGTAAATAAACTATTCTGAAATGATCGGGCTTGTTCCAATGAAATCCCGTGCCGCAGGTGACAAGAATTTTCTTTTCTTTCAGCAAATCAAGAGAGAATTTTTCATCATCCGTGATGTTGAATTTTTTTGTGTCGAGCTTCGGGAAAATATAAAATGCAGCTTTGGGCTTAACTGCCGAAACACCGGGAATTGAATTCAAAGCGTCATAAATATAATTTCTCTGCTCATAAATTCTGCCGCCGGGGGCGAGCAGACTGTCTCCGGACTGCGTTCCGCCGAGAGCGGTTTGAATAATGCTCTGCCCGGGAACATTGGAGCAAAGGCGCATTGATGAAAGCAGATTAAGTCCCTCGATATAGCCTTTTGCGTGGGATTTGTCACCCGCAAGGCACATCCAGCCGCAGCGATAACCTGCAACTTTGTGTGATTTTGAAAGTCCGTTAAAGCTGACTGTCAGCAAATCGGGGGCGAGTGAGGCAAGAGCCGTATGCTCTGCGCCGTCAAGAAGCAGACGGTCATATATTTCATCGGCAAAAAGAATAAGTCCGTTTTCGCGTGCTACCTGAACGATTTGTTCAAGGACTTCTTTTGGATAAAGAGCGCCCGTAGGATTGTTTGGATTAATAACAACAATTCCTTTGGTGTGGGGCGTAATTTTCTTTTTTATATCGTCAATATCGGGGTTCCAATCAGCTTTTTCATCGCATTGATAATGAACTGCCGTTCCGCCCGCAAGAGTTACGGAAGCAGTCCAGAGGGGATAATCGGGCATCGGAACGAGAATTTCATCGCCCGTGTCGAGCAGACCTTGCATTGACATTGTGATAAGCTCGCTTACTCCGTTACCTGTGTAAATATCGTTTATGCCGACATTGGGGATTTTTTTAAGCTGGCAATACTGCATTATGGCTTTTCTTGCAGAAAAAAGCCCCTTTGAGTCCGAATATCCCTCGGTGGAACGCAGATTGTATATCATATCAACAACAACCTCATCGGGAGCCGTAAGCCCAAACGGAGCGGGATTGCCGATATTGAGCTTCAGAATATCAATTCCGTTTGCCTCCATTCGGCTTGCCTCATCCATAACAGGACCTCTGATATCGTAACAAACATTATCAAGTTTCTTGGATTTTTCAAAATTTCTCATAGTGTCACCTTATTAAACCGAACCATTATATTAAATATTTGCCGCAAGATATGCCGCGCCGAGCTTTGCGGCATCATTACCTGCCTTTGCACCAACAACTCTGACGCTCCTGAAGCTTTTCATTAAGGCGTTTTGCAGCTTCTTATTTATTTCATAAATAATATAGCGTTCATTCATTACTCCTCCGCCGAGAACAATCAGCGGCGGATTGAAAACATATACAAGCCCTTTAAGACCGATAACAACTTCATCAATCCATTCGTCAATGAGCTTTTTTACGACGGGATTGTCGGAATTATCAAAAACCTCTTTGCCGTTTACGGGCTTTCCGAGATAATCGCTGACAGCTTTAACAAGCGCACCTGCAGAAGCATAAGCTTCATAGCATCCGTTTCCGCCGCAGGTGCAATCTCTGCCGCCGGCGTGGGTTATCATATGCCCGAATTCTCCCGCAGAGCATGACGAGCCTGTAAAAAGCTTGTTCCCGATATAAATTGCGCCGCCTATTCCCGTGCCGTAGGTCAGGCAAATAAAATCGGAACATCCCTTCGCCGCTCCGAAAACCGCTTCTCCCACAGCCGCACAGTTTACATCGTTTTCAACTGCGGTCGCAATTCCCGTTTTTTGCTCGATAATCTCTTTAACGCGCGTTCCCGTATAGTCAGGAATGCTGTCGGTCGCATAAATAATTGTGCCGCTTTCGCCGTTGACCTGACCCGCCGTTGAAATGCCTATTCTGTCAATACCTTCAAAACCGTTGATAATCTCAATAACGCGCTCAATTATCTTTTTGCCGCCTTCTTCAGCGTTTGAGGGGACTGATTTTTTATCGCTCAAATTGAAGCTTTCATCGCACAGAGCGTATTTGATTTCCGTGCCGCCTATATCAAAGGCAAGAATTCTCATTTGCTTTCCTCCAAAGCTTTTACGAAACGCTTGGTTATATCCATGGGTCTTGTTATTGCCGTGCCGACCACCGCCGCATGGGCGCCGTTTGCAAAAGCTTCAACAAGCTGCTCGGGAGTCCAAATTCCGCCCTCGGCTATAACAGTTGCGCCAAGCTCGTCTTTATAGCGGCGCATCAGAGTGAAATCGGGCAGGGGAGTGCCTTTTGTATAAGGCGTGTAGCCGCTCATTGTTGTTCCGAGCAAATCAATTCCGAGGCTCAGCGCAAGCTTGCCCTCTTCAAAGCAGCTTGTGTCAGCCATAAACAGTTGATTTGGATATTTTGCGCGGATAACTCTGAAAAATTCTTCAAACGAAACGCCGCCGGGGCGCGGTCTTGCGGTTGCGTCAACGGCAATTATTTCACAGCCGATTTCCGCAAGAGCGTCAACCTCCCTGAGGGTAGGGGTTATGTAAACCTCACTGTCGGGATATTCTTCCTTGATGATTCCGATTATGGGCAAATTGACTCTTTCTCTGATAGCCTGAATGTCAACAACGGTATTTGCCCTTATCCCTACGGCGCCGCCGAGGGACGCGGCATAAGCCATTTTGCTCATAATATAGCTGTCATGCAACGGCTCTGTTGACAGGGCTTGGCAGGAAACAATGAGTCCGCCCTTAATACGGTTAAGAATTTCTGTGTTATTCATCTTTTTCATATTGTTTATTATATCACAGATTTGTTAACTGTTCAACTTGCATTGGACGAAATTTGATTAATTTTGCATTACACCCTTGTTTGTTTCGGATAATTGTGGTAAAATATATTTAATTTCTAATGAGTGATATGTTAAACTGCGTAGATATGAATAAGTTTACAAATTGTTCATAAAATAAATATCACATTTTGCACCCGATGGGTGTGTTATTATTATAAAGATGTTAAGGCGTCTTTGAAAGGTGGGTTGCGTGTGTGTGCGGTAACGGCTCAATATAACGATGAGCTGCGCCATATCGAATACGCCGTTGAAAAATACAGTCAAATGCTTTTCAGGATTTGTTACGGTATTTTGCAAAACAAGGCAGACGCCGAGGACGCTTTGCAGGAGACATTTTTGCGCTATATGCTTAAAGCTCCTCTTTTCAGGGATTCCGAGCATGAGAAAGCATGGCTTATTAAGGTTGCTACCAATATAAGTAAAAATATGAGTCGGTTTAACAGCCGCCATGCCGCCGAAAATCTCGATGAACTCAGGAGTATAGGCGTCAGCGATAATGACCGCGATATTTTTGAGTTGATTATGCATCTGCCCTCAAAATATAAAATCGTGCTGGATTTGTATTATATTGAAGGCTATAAAGCAAATGAGATTGCGGAAATAACCAATGTGTCGCCTGTTGCCGTCAGAAAGCGGCTTCAATACGGAAGAAAATTGCTCAAAGCTGAGCTTGAAAGGAAATGATTTGCATGAAACCTAATAACTGTATCAGCGAATACAAAAGGGTAATGAACTGCGTGGATATTGATGAAGCGGCAAAACAGCAAATCATCAAAAACTGCGCCCGTTACAGCACAATGAAGAAAATCAAATCAGGTAAGTTCCGTATAATCGCAGTCAAAAAAGAAAAGACGGCAGACAACGCGTAAAATTTAACAGCATTTTGAGCGAGGCTTTTTGCCTCGCTTTTTTTATTTTATTACGGAGGCTTTTTTAGTCTGAATAATGGAGGATAAAAGATGAAAGAACCAACATTTTACAAAGTTGTCAGGCGACCGCTTGCCGCCTGCTTCAAGGCAATTTACAAGCCGACTATTGTCGGCAAAAAGAACATTCCGGAGAGCGGAAGGATTGTGCTTGCAGGCAATCACACACACTATTTTGATTGCTTGATAGTTGCCAGCGCAACAGACAGGTGCGTTCACTTCCTTGCCAAGGACGAGCTTATGAAAGGTCCTCAAAAGCATATTTTTAAGGCTCTCGGCATAATACCCGTTAACCGCCGCACAAAGGATAAAGCCGCTCTTGAAAAAGCGGAGGAAGTGCTCAAAGATGAAAAGGTTATAGGGATTTTTCCGGAGGGGACTATTAATCGCACCGACGACATTATTATGCCCTTTAAATTCGGAGCGGTAAAAATGGCGCAGGAAACGAATTCCAAGATTGTTCCCTTTGCCATTACGGGAGCTTACAAACCATTTGAAAGAAGCGTGAAAATCAGATTTTTTGAGCCTATTGAGGTTTCGGAAAATCTTGAGGATGCAAACAATAACTTGATGAACGTCGTTATCGGCGGACTCGAAAACGGAGGAGATAAAAATGAAAAAGCCTGAAGACAGAGAGTTTGGATACAAATTTTTGACGCCGTTTATGCGCGTCGCATTTAAGTTTTATTATTCACCAAGGATTATCGGAGCCGAAAAAATTCCTAAAGATTCGGCAATAGTTATCGCGGGCAATCACAAGCATGTCTATGATCAGTGCCTTACGATAATGGCAACGAAAAGAGTTATTCACTATATGGCAAAGAAAGAGTATTTTGAAGGCAAGCTTGCTCCGCTTTTCCGATTTGTCGGTTGTATTCCGGTTGACCGCTCAAAAAGAGATTTTTCAAGCGCAATGTCCGCTCTCAAGGTTCTCAAAAAAGGCGGAGCAATAGGAATTTTCCCCGAGGGAACAAGAAACAAGACCGATAAATTTCTTCTGAATTTTAAAACGGGAGCTGTCGCAATGGCAAAAAAGACAGGAGCTTATATTGTTCCTTTCGGTCTTACGGGCGATTATAAATTCAGAAGCAAAAATCTGACGATTCGTTACGGCGAGCCTTTTAAAGCGGATAATATGTCTGTGGAGGAGGCTAATGAGAAGCTTTTTCGCGAGGTTGAGCGCCTGATGCTCGAAAACCTAAACGAGAATAAGGAAAACCTCATGAACGCTTAATCAAAGGAGAACGGATAATAATGAGAATAGGTATGGATGTCGGCTCAACAACGCTGAAATGCGTTGCGGTTGACAATGACAACAGAATTGTATATAAAGCATACGAGCGCCATTATTCAAAAATCGCAGAAAAAAGTGCAAAGATGCTTTCTGATATAATCGAGCAAAATCCTGAGTTTTCAAGAGCTTCTTTGACAGTATCGGGCTCTGCGGGAATGGGTTTTGCTCAGGCTTTGGGGCTTGACTTTATTCAGGAGGTTTATGCAACAAGGGTCAGCGTTTCAAGACTTCTGCCGGGAACTGACACGGTTATTGAGCTTGGCGGAGAGGATGCAAAAATTCTTTTCTTTACAAACGGTGTTGAAGTTAGAATGAACGGCTCTTGTGCAGGCGGACCCGGCGCATTTATCGACCAGATGGCGTCATTGCTCGGCGTAAGTCCGACCGAAATGAACGAGCTTGCAAAAAGCCATGAAAAGATTTATTCAATCGCTTCAAGGTGCGGCGTTTTTGCAAAATCGGATATTCAGCCGCTTCTTAATCAGGGAGCGAGAAAAAATGATATAGCCGCAAGTATTTTTACCGCCGTTGTAAATCAGACGGTAGCGGGTCTTTCACAGGGAAGACGAATTGAGGGAAATGTTGTTTATCTCGGCGGTCCTCTTTATTTCCTTTCGGAGCTTAGAACCGCATTCGATAAGGGACTTAACACAAAGGGCGTGTGCCCCGAAAACGGGCTTTATTTTGTAGCTCTCGGCGCGGCTTTTTCTTCAAGCGGCATTGAGCTTGATATGAAAGAAGTTACCGAGAAAATCAGAAACGCAAAGGAAAGCGGCGAATATCTCGGTGCTAATCCTCTGTTTGCTTCCGAGAAAGAATACGAGGAGTTTTCGGCACGCCATGCAAGGGATTCCGTTGATGATAACTGCAAGCTCGAAAAGGGTGAAAAAGTTTATATAGGCATTGACGCAGGCTCAACAACGGTTAAAGCCGCTGTTATTAATTCCGACGGCAGAATTGTCAGCAGTCGCTATATGTCAAACAACGGCGACCCTGTTTCACTAATAAAGCAGTTTCTTATTGATTTTTATAAAGAATTTCCCGATGCGGTTGTGGCGTCAAGTGCGGTTACGGGTTACGGCGAGGACATAATCAAAAACGCTTTTGCGGTTGATATAGGCATTGTCGAAACTGTTGCTCACTTTACCGCCGCCAAGAAATTCAAGCCCGATGTTGATTTTATTATCGATATCGGCGGTCAGGATATAAAGTGCTTCAAAATCAGAAATAACGCAATCGACAATATATTTCTTAACGAAGCCTGCTCATCGGGCTGCGGCTCTTTTCTTCAAACCTTTGCCGCCGCTTGGGGATATGATATTGCGGAATTTTCAAAGCTCGGTCTTTTTGCCGACAGACCCGTTGACCTCGGCTCGCGCTGTACCGTGTTTATGAATTCCTCCGTTAAACAGGCGCAGAAGGACGGAGCTTCGATTGAAAACATCTCCGCAGGTCTTTCAATCAGCGTTGTAAAGAACGCACTGTATAAGGTTATCAGAGCGTCAAGCGCGGATGAGCTCGGCAAAAACATAGTCGTTCAGGGCGGAACATTCCTTAATGACGCCGTTCTGCGTGCATTTGAGCAGGAAATCGGTA
>JAEDGK010000101.1 GCA_016297555.1 Clostridiaceae bacterium | reverse complement strand
TATTCGTCGCCGTTGACTGTTTCGACCTTATAAGCGTTTCCGTTTGCGGCTGTGCCGTTTGCCGAAAGCACTTCATCGTGATGCTCTCCGTCATTTTTAATAACGGAAACAAGCTCCATTGCAGTGTTGAACTTCTGGTTTGTAAATCCTGTGCTGTTTGTGCCGTGGTCAGTTATTGCATAAATATCAAAACCGAGCTCATAATGTCTTTCCGCCATTTCGGGCAGAGTGTTATGACCGTCGCTGAAAGTTGTATGGCTGTGTAGATCGGCTTTATACTGATTCCAAGTGTCGAAGTCAACGGATGCATAAGGGTTGGTAATCTGATAATCAATGTCGCTTGCCGCAAAAGAGAACGGAGCAAATGTCATAAGGATTGCGGCTGCCATAAAAACAGCGGCGGCTTTTTTGAATTTTTTCATTTTTTACCTCCAAAAACCAAAGGATTTCGTGTTATTATTGAACAATATTATAACAACATTTAAAACTTTTGTAAATACTTAACAAAAAAATTAAAAAATTTTTGTTGCTCGTTTTTTCACTTTTGATTGCTATTTTATACCATATATGCTAATATAACATATCATAAGTTGAAAAAGCAGGTGCCGATTAATGAGAATAATTAGAAAGATTTGGTCGTTGCTGACCCTGCCGCTTTTAATATTGACTCTTCTGACAAGCCCACAAGCTAAAAGCACTCCGAGTGCAGAGTTTGTTTCAAAAGACACTTTTGTTTTTGAAAAAGCGCTTTTAATGGGTCAGGGAATTGCAACCGACGGCGAATATTATTACACAAGCGGCGCAATAACAGCACTCAATCTGACGGCTCTCGGTAAATTTACCTGTGATGCCCCTGAAATCGTTATGAGCCGTGTCAACCCGCTTCCTGAGAAATGCAGCGAGCGAGGAAACAATCATATCGGCGGTATCAGCGTTTATAACGGAAAAATCTATGCTTCCGTTGAAGGCGGCGATATCTGCAAGGCTTGCATTGTTGTTTTTGACTGTGAAACGCTTAAAGCTACGGGCGAGGTTTATGACCTGCCTAATGAGATTTATGATGACGGCGTGCCCTGGTGTGCCGTTGACCCCGAAACGGGGCTGCTCTATGCCTCAAAGTGGTCTCACGCAAAAACGATTTATGCTTATGATGTGAATGACGGTATGCGGCTTGTTTCCGAAATTCCGCTTGTCGGTCTTGGTGAGATTGACAGAATTCAGGGCGGCGAGTTCTTTGAAGGAACCCTTTATCTTTCAAATGATACCAAAAATAACGGTAACTTTAAAAATATTCTAAGCGTTGATGTTAACAGCGGCGAGGTTGCCGTTGCCGCCGTGCGTGATGTAGGCGGAGAAAATGTTGAGGCGGAGGGAATGACTTTTTACCACGCCGAGGACGGCTCGGTAATGCATGTTCTCGATTATAACAAGGCGATAGGTGTTTTCATTCATCATTATAAATTGAATTTTGCGGAGGCGGGCAATGAAGCTTAAAGATATTCATATCAGAGACCCTTTTATTCTTCCGTTTGACGGTAAATATTATCTTTACGGAACGAGGGGCGAAACCGCATGGCAGACAGCCGAGGGGCTTGATGTTTATGTAAGCGCCGATCTTGAAAATTGGAGCGAAGCGCTTGAGTGTTTTTCAGTGCCCGAAGGCTTTTGGGCGGACAGAGAAATTTGGGCACCCGAGGTTCATTATTATAACGGCGAGTTTTATATGTTTGTTTCGCTCCGCTCGGATAAGAGACTTCGCGGAACACAGATATTAAAAAGCAGTTCCCCCACAGGACCGTTTTTGCCGTTCACGGATGATGCTGTAACACCGCGCGAATGGCAATGCCTTGACGGAACGCTTTATATTGATAAAAGCGGAGCTCCTTATATCGTTTTTTGCCATGAATGGGTTCAGGTGCGCGACGGTGAGATGTGCGCTATGAAGCTGACTCCCGATCTTTCCGCACCGGCAGGCGAGCCGTTTGTGCTTTTTAAAGCGTCGGAGCCGTTTTGGGCAGATAAAAAGCGAAATGATTTTATAACCGACGGACCTTTTATGTTTCGCACACGCAGCGGCAGACTGCTTATGATATGGTCGTCAGTCAATGAAAGCGGCTATGTTCAGGCGGTTTCCGCTTCCGATAACGGAGAAATTGACGGTAATTGGCGGCACGAAAAACTGCTTTTTGATAAAGACGGCGGTCACGGAATGATATTTGAGGATTTCAGCGGCAAAAAGCGGCTGATATTACATTCGCCCAATAAGCATCCCTTAGAAAGACCTGTTTTATCGTTTATTTCTGAAGAAAGCGATACTTTGGTTTTAAGTAAATAATATATTTTGAGAGGATAAGAAAAATGAAAAAAATTATCAGTATTTTGCTCGTTATCACAATGCTTTTTGCCGTAGCCGTGCCGGCTTTTGCGGCGGATGCTCAAACAACCGCATATGTTGCCGACGATAGTGAAAAATATCCCGTGGTTATAGTCAGGGGAATGGATTTCGCAGGCTTGTATTATGATTGCGGCACAGAAAATCAGCGCCCCGCGCTTGGCGAAATCAAAGCCGATGAGATAATTCTTCAGCTTTTCAGGGCGATAGGAAGCGGCGTCATTAACAGAAGCCTTGATGCGGCAATGGATGTTGTTATTGATTATGTTTATGAGATTTTAAAAGGACTTTCAATGGATGAAAACGGCGATCCTCTTTATAATGTCGGTATGCCTAAATATCCCGAGAGCGCCGAAAACTATCAGTTCCTTCGTGAAGGCGTTGCAAATGAGCTTGGAATGACCCGTGCCTGCATTGAGAGCTTGGGCGACGGATATACATATTATCTTAATTACGATTGGCGTATGGATCCTCTTGTGGTTGCCGATGAAATAAATGCCCTGATTGAAACCGCCGTTAAAACAACGGGAAAGAATAAAGTCAATATTGCCTGTGCAAGCATGGGCGGAATAATGACGGTCGGTTACCTCACCAAATACGGATATGACAGAGTAAACAGATGTGTGTTTTTATCCTCGACTTTCTGCGGAGCTCAGGTAGCTTCCGATTTGCTTTGCGGCAGGGTTGAGATAACGGCTCAGAATTTATATAATTATGTAGCAAACGCAGTCAGTGACAAGGCGATTATTTCGCTTCTGTGCAAATTTATTAACAAGGTCGGCGGATTTGAAGCGTTGACGAAGATAACCGATTATATCGTTGAAAATTACCGTGATGAGGTTTATGACCGAATTCTCAAGCCCGTTTTCGGCAATATGCTGACACTTTGGGGTCTTACTCAGCCCGAGGATTATCAGGAAGCGCTTGACTTTATGTTTGACGGAGGCAACAGCAACAAAGCTTTCGTTGAAAAAACACGCAAGCTTCAGAATATGATGAAAAACAGAGATGCGCTGCTCAAAGAAATGACGGACAGCGGTGTTGAGCTTGCGATTGTTGCAGGCTATGACTCTCCCGTTATTCCCGTATATGAAAGTGCGGATTTTACGGGCGACGGAGTGCTTGAAACATATCAGATGTCGGGTTACGCAACTGTTGCAAAATACGGCGAAAATCTCGGAGACGATTATGTTCCCGCGAATCCTAAATATCTTTCTCCCGACAGAGCGGTTGATCTTTCAACGGCGCTTTTCCCCGAATATACTTATATAATTAAGGGTGCACCTCATGTTTCCTGCTCTTACGGCAGTGATTACGGCAATTTCTTTGTTTGGCTTATGACATCCAACGGAGATTTCTATGCAGGCGCAAATGAGAATTATCCGCAGTTTATGATTTCCGGCTCCGATCAAAGCCTGAGACCGTTTAATTAAAAACACCGTATAACAAATGCCGCGGTTGATACTGCAATCGGTATCAGCCGCGGCATAATTTTTATATTCAGATTTATTATGCGATGCAAACCATCTGATGAATGTTGACTTCGGGAACGGTAAAGCTTACCGCGCCGCCGTTAAATTCAAACGGAATATTTTTGCCCTGCGGTTCAAGAGTAACCGATTTCGGAGCTTTTTCGCAGGCAACGGAACATTCAACATTGTAAAGCGGCACCGTGTCCTCAATAACCTCCGTGTTTCTTCCTCTGACCGTGGTATGGGCAAACAGCAGATGCAGAATTTTGCGGTTAAGCTCGTTTTGGCGGGTGAGGGTGACTATTGCGCGGTCGGGCATATTTACACTAACGCTTACATTGCCGCCGAGCAGCATTTTTGCCGTGTGTGCAAAAATCTCTTTAAAAATCAGATGTCCCTGTTCGGCATAAGCTTTGAAAATATCCCAACCGATATAAGCAACGCCGCCTTTAACCGCAATCGCGGGAAATGCAGATTCGGGATTGTTTGGAGCATGGGCGTGGGAGCAAAAATGCTCTCTTGTTCTGTTGAAATAGGGATTTTCGCCCGTGCCGATTACCTTGCAGTCAACAGGCTTGAAAAGATATGATTTTGCTTTCATAACATACTGCGTCTTGCCGTCAACAGTTTCAAATTCGGGCACAAAATATGCGGGATTAAATTCATTTTCGCCTATGTAGTCTGCACCGCAGTCTATTATAAATTTTCCGTCTTTGATTATTGATTTGCCGCTTGCAATCACCTTGCCGCCGTGTGCGATATAATCATTGATTTTTTTGATAAGTTCATCGGGAATACCGTCGGTATCGGGCAAAATCAACATTTTATAGTTTGAAAAATCAGCATCGGTGTCGATGAAATTATAGATATATTTTTCCTCAAGGAGCATTCTGTTTGCGCCCACATCCGAAAGCTCTCCGGCATCGCGTGAGCCTGTTAAAGCCTCCGCGCTCAAAACCGCAATATCCGCAATGTTTTCCGCTCCGTTGAGCCAAGGCTCCTTTTGCTCAATCAGCCCGTAAGCCTTGCCGATTAGATTATATGTTGCCATATTCATTTCGCCGAGAGGATGCATTTGATCGCCTATCGAGCAGCCGCCGCCGTTTGCAACGCTGAGCGATGTTTCATATATCAATGCGTTGGGATGCTTAAATCCGCCGAATTCACCCCACGAATGGTGGAATTTACCCGTCATACCGAGAAATTCCTTGTTTTCAAGAGTTCTGACATATGCCGCCGAAAGGGGAAAATGGTCATATCCCCAGCCGCCCGTGGGCAAACTTTCAAGCTCAAGGTGAGTGTTATAGTCGATTATATCATGCTTTCCTTTGGCAATGTGACCCGCATTGTGAAAAATTGTAGCCGTTTTGCTGTATTTTCTGATTGCCGCATTTGTTGCTTTGCTGTATTTTTCAAAAACAATCATGGCGTGCTTTTGCATATCCTCGGGATTGTTGATATCAAGACCGAGTTTTTGCATATCACTTTTGCAGCGGTCGCAGTAGCAGATATGAGGAGAAACAATATCAAGAAAGATGCCGCAGGGATTGTATTTCTGCATTACCTCCTCAATTTGAGCAACAAGCAGGTCAAGATAAGGTGTGTTGAAGCAGAGGTGATGAAAATGAACGCCGTTTTCCCAATTATTAATATTATCTTCTTCATTCGGCGACCATTTAACAAGATATTCGTGATGCTTTTCAGCCTCTTTCTCATCAAGCCCTGCCGAAATATACACGGGCGCATTAACGCCTATCTCCCTGCACGCTTCAAGCTGAGCGCCGAGCAAATCAAATTTAAGAGTGGGATGCATTTCGTTAACTTCCGTGGGATGATAGGAATATCCGTGATGGCATTTTGAAAACAAAGTAATTGAATTAACATGACCTGCTTTCAGAGCTGCCTGAAACTGTTCTTTGCTGAAATTGTTGCCTACCGGCAGAGTGCCGTTAGTGTGAAAATCAAGATGGATTTGTCTTTTTCTGATGTTATTCATATAGTGGCTCCTTCTTTGTTGCTTTTTTCCGCCTGTCTTAAAAAATAAGCAAGCATTTCATCTGTGGTCTTAATTGATTCGGGCTCGTCGGGCTGAGTTACGCTGAAAACATGGGGCAGATTTTTGCCTCTGCTCTTTCTCCAATCCATTATGTAAGCCGTTCCCGAGTGAGCCTCAATGTCTCTGTAAAGCCTTACGGTTAAGCTTCTTGCAATAAAATCGCCTGAGCTTGTTACGAGAAAGGTCGGAGGCAGCTTTGCAATTTCAAGCAACTTGTCGGCGTCAATGAACTTTGAAAACGCCTTTTTTTCATAGCCTTTTCCGAGAACGGTTTTGGCGTTGATTCCCATAATTCCCGGCTCGGGCGAAAGATATGCGGCGGGGGAGGTAAGCCCGAGAGCGGTTAGCTTGATTTCGGGGTCAACCGAGCCATAAACGGCTCTGAGAGTTTCACAGCCGCAAAGAGCGGCGGCAAAGCAGGCAAGCTGACCGCCCGCAGAGTCGCCCGTGAGCAAAATTTTGTTTTTATCGCAGGGATAATCGTTGAGATGTTCATTAATCCATTTCAGAGCGAGCATAACATCGCGAAGCTGTTCGTCCATAGTGACCTCGGGCACAAGTCGATAGCTAATATTAAAAACGGTAAATCCTCTTTTGGCAATGGATAAGCAGTAGTTTTTATTAAGCTCCTTTGTGCCGTAATACCATCCGCCTCCGTGAATGTCAATAACAACGGGCAATGCTGCGCCGCTCGGTATTCCCTCGGGAAAATAAACATCAAGCATATTAAGAGGATGTCTGCTTTCACAATAGGGAATATCGGTTATCTGTTCTACGCCGCTTGCGGGGATTTGCTTTGCAAGTCGAGCGTTATCGCTCATTTCAACAGCTTTCCATAAAAGCTTGATTCCTTTAACAACTGCCGACATTATTCTGCCTCCTTTTTTCTAATACTATCATAAAGACTTCTGATTTTCAATATGTTTGACATATGTTTTCAATTATGATATATTCATTTTCGGTGATATAATGCTTGAATTTCTTGCTGAAAACAAGTCCTCATGGGAGAAGATAAAAGAAAGCGGTTTGCCCGTTGTGGTTTACGGAATGGGGAACGGCGCAGATAAGGTGATTGACGAATTTAACAGGCTGTCAATTCCCGTTGCGGGGGTAACTGCGAGCGATGAATTTGTTCGCGGGCAGAGTTTTCGAGGCTTTAAGGTTCGCAGGCTTTGTGAGTTTGAAGGCGATTTTATTATTGCCGTTGCTTTTGCGAGCAGTTTACCCGAGGTTATGAACCGCATATTTTCTCTTACAAAAAAATACAGGGTTATTGTTCCGTGCGTTCCCGTTTTCGGAAATAACATATTTAACCGCGAGTTTGTTCTTTCCAAC
>JAEDGK010000100.1 GCA_016297555.1 Clostridiaceae bacterium | reverse complement strand
AAGAAATACGCCCGTTCCGTTTTTTCGGAATGGGCGTATTGTTGATTATTCGTATTTTGCTCTTTCACCGCCGATATATTTCGGGCGGGTTCTTGCGGCGCTGACCGCCGCTTCACCGATTTGGTTGTTTTCAAGTCTGAGAGGAACGGCAACTCTTTTAAGATGCATTCCGATAAGAGTGCAGCCGATGTCAATGCCTGCGTCAGCCTTGATTTCTTCAAGAGCAACGGGGTTTTTCATTGCATGATAGGCGGCTGTTGCAAATGAACCGCCTGCATGGGGGTGGGGGACAACGCATACTCTTTCAAGCCCAAGCTGCTGCGCTTTTTCGCCCTCAAGAATAATTGCCCTGTTGAGATGCTCGCAGCATTGAGCGGCGATATAAATTCCTTTTTCGCCGAAAACGCTGTTTAAACCGTTGTAAATCGCCTGAGCGGTTTCAAGTGTGCCGCTTGTGCCGATTTTCTTTCCGATAACCTCGCTTGTCGAACAGCCGACAACAACTATGTCGCCGCTTTTAATGCCGGATTTTTCAACAAGCTCTGCCGCTGCTGCGCGTGCCTGATCAAAAATTTTGTCCATAAAAGCTTAACCTTCTTTAAAGAATGATGATATAGTTTTGCTCTTTTTTGCCGCAGCTTCAAGAGCGGTGACAAGAGCGATTGCCGCAGCAGCTCCGACTGCACCCTGAATTATGTTGCCGGGTATGCTGCCTGCCGCGCCCATTCCGTATTTGAGGATAACCGCCTCATAGCCGAAATAGCCGAGCACCATAACCGCTTCTGCGGCAACGGCGGCAATGAGCTTTGCAACAACTGAAAGCTTGCTGCTGAACGCCTTTTTGAGAGCTTTATAAATAAGGCATACAACGATTGCCATAAGAGCCTTGATAACAAAGGTTGCGGGAGCATATTGCATATAGCCTGCAATCATATCCGCAAGAGCCGAGCCGAGACCTGCCGCCAAAGCGCCGTAGCCGAGACCGAGGAAAATTCCCGCAGTCAAAACAAAGCAGTCGCCGAGATTGATGTAGCCGCCTGTTGCGGGCATGGGAATCTGCACAATATAGGTGGCAACGCAAATAAGCGCCATAAACAGAGCCGCCGTGATGAGCTTAATAAGTTTGTTTGATTTCATTTGAACCATTCCTTTCTTATGCGCTGCAAGGCACAAAGAAAAGCAAAAACCGTCCTTTTCGTTTCATTCTTAACTCAAGTTTGTGCTTATAAAACTTAAATCAACCTTGCAATTTCCTTTTTTATTTAGTATAATCATAAGTGGCATTGTTTCAAGTGCCATTTTTATGATAAAATTTAATGCCAGACGGTGATGCAAGATGTTGACTTATACATTTGAAAAGGGCGGCGGCGTTCCGCTTTATGAGCAGCTTTACCGCCGAATAAGGGACGATATAACGGCGGGCAGGATTTCCTGCGGCTCAAAGCTGCCGTCAAAGCGCGCTTTGTCGGAGCATCTGGGAATAAGCAAGGTAACGGTTGAAGCGGCTTATTCTCAGCTCATCGCGGAGGGCTATATTTATTCTGTTGAAAAAAAGGGATATTATGCAGAAAAGGTCAGCCTTGCGCCCTTTGCAGAGCCCGAGACGGAAAAAGCTCCCTCCTTGCGCGGCTTTGCAGCGGATATCAAGTCAAACGGCGTCAGCCTTGAGCACTTTCCGTTTTCGGTTTGGTCAAAGCTTATGCGTGAGGTTACTCTCAATTACAGCCGCGAGCTTATGGCGTCCGTTCCTTTTAACGGCGCGCTGTGTTTGCGCGAAGCAATCTGTGCTTATCTTGCCGAAAACCGCGGTATGCGTGTAGTGCCGTCTCAGGTTATAGTCGGAGCGGGCACGGAATATCTTTACGGGCTGATAATTCAGCTTTTGGGCTTTGACAAGCGGTTTGCACTTGAAAATCCGTCATACAGCAGAATTTCCGAGGTCTATAAGGCTCACGGAGTTGACTGCATTTATGTTGATATGGACGGCGGCGGCGTTAAAACTCGGGCACTTGAAAAATCTTGCGCTCAGGTTATTCACATTTCACCCGCTCATCATTTCCCAACGGGCACGGTAACTTCACCGAAGCGCCGAAGCGAGATTCTGGAATGGGCAAACGGTGCGGCGGATCGCTATATCATCGAGGATGAATATGACAGCGAGTTTCGATTTACGGGCAAGCCGCTTCCGCCCATGCAGATAGCCGATGTTAATAATAAGGTTATTTATATCAATACATTTTCAAAAACCATTGCGCCGTCAATAAGAATAAGCTATATGATTTTGCCGCCTCCGCTTGCAAAGATGTTTGAGGAAAGGCTCGGATTTTATTCCTGCACGGTTGCCGCTTTTGAGCAATATACGCTTGCCAAGTTTATCTCTGACGGATATTTTGAACGCCACATCAGGCGAATGAAGCGTTACTATAAGCTGCTGCGCGACGATATCATTGCCGATATCAAAGCAAGCCCGATTGCGGAAAAGTCCGAAATTCTTGAGCCTGATTCGGGTCTGCACTTTCTTTTGAAGCTGAAAACGCAAAAGAGCGACGCCGAGCTTTCGCGTGCTTGTGCGGATAAAGGCATCAGGATAGCTTTTCTTTCCGAATACTATGCGGGCAAGGGCGGGGAGGAGCATTTGGCTCTGATAAACTATTCGGGAATAGGCAGGGAGGATTTTCAAAAGGCTCTGAGCTGTCTTGAAGAGCAGGTTTAATTACGGCTTTTTCTATTGAAAAAAGCGTATATATATGATATAAATAATAATATCCTAAATTAAAGGAAGATGTAAATGCTGATTAATGCTTATCATAAGGACTTAAACAGCCTGCATATCGGCTGCGAAAAGCCGAGGGCATATTTTATACCGTTTCACAGCGAGGAGGCGGCGCTCAAAGGTGTGCGGGAAAAATCCGAGAGATTTATAAGCCTTTGCGGCGAGTGGGACTTTGAATTTTACGGTTCATTTGAAGATATCGGCGAGGATTTTCTTTCCTCGGCTTTGGCGGATAAAATCGCCGTGCCTGCCTGCTGGCAGACAAGGCTCGGAAAAGGATATGACGCTCCGCTTTACAGCAATCTTTTTTATCCTTTCCCGCTTGACCCTCCGCATGTGCCCGATGAAAACCCTGCGGGGCATTACAGGCGCAGAATAAGCCTTAATAAAAAGAGCGGCAAAAGCTATTACATAAATTTTGAGGGAGTATCCTCCTGCTTTTATCTCTATGTCAACGGCAAGTTTGCGGCTTACAGCCAGGTCAGCCATTGCACGAGCGAGATTGACATTACAAATCTGCTTGCCGACGGCGAAAATGTTTTTGATGTTATCGTTGTCAAGTGGTGCGACGGCAGCTATCTTGAGGATCAGGATATGTTCCGCCTTTCGGGAATTTTCAGAGAGGTCTATATTCTTGAGCGTGAAGCGGCTCATATCAGAGATATTTTTCTTAAAACAGCGCTTTCCGACGGGCTTGACCGTGCCGAGCTTACCGCCGAGGTCGATTTTGAGGGCACGGCGGAGCTTAGCAGCCGCCTGATTTCGCCCGAGGGCAAAACCGTTGCCCGTTCAGAGGGCAAAATTGACTATTCCCTTGACGCACCCGAGCTTTGGTGCAGCGAAAATCCTAAGCTTTATACTCTGCTGATTTCCTGCGGCGGCGAGTTTATTGCGCTTAAAGTCGGCTTCAAACGCCTTGAAATCAGGGGCAATGTTGCCTATTTCAATAATAAGCCGATAAAGCTTTACGGCATTAACCGCCACGATTCCGACCCCGAAACGGGCTATTATGAGGATTATGAGCATATGCTGCGCGATATACATATTATCAAGCAAGGTAACTGCAATACCGTGCGCACCTCTCACTATCCCAATGACCCGCGCTTTTTGGAGCTTTGCGATGAATACGGTCTTATGACGGTTGACGAAGCGGATATCGAAACCCACGGAATGGGATTTGAATACCGCGACACCTGGGATTGGACGCGCTGGTCAAAGCTCTCAACCGACGATGAGTGGGAAAATGCCTATGTTGACAGAGCGGAAAGACTCTTTGAACGCGATAAAAACCATGCCTGCGTAATAATGTGGTCGCTCGGCAACGAATCGGGCTGCGGCAAAAATCACAGAGCAATGAGAAATTACATCAAGAGCCGCGATGCGAAAGCCGTTGTTCATTATGAAAACGCTCATTTGGAATTCAAGGCTGTTCCGATTGGCGAAAACTATTCCGATATTTCCGATGTTGAGAGCAGAATGTATGCTTCTCTTGAATATACAAAGGCTTATGCAGAAAATAAGAATTCCAAAAAGCCATTCTTCTTCTGTGAATTTTGCTGCTCAATGTCAACGGGCGATATTCACGCTCATTGCGATATGTTCAGAAAATACCCCTCGATTTTCGGCGGCTGTTTCTGGGAGCTGACGGATCACGGAATAGTCCGCGAAAACGGCGGCTACGGCTACGGCGGAGACTTCGGCGATTTCCCGAATAACGGTATTTGCTGTGTTGACGGCGTGGTTTTCCCCGACAGGAGCCTGCGACCCGGCTTTTACGATATGAAAAAAGGCTATGAGCCTTTTGAAGCGGAGTATTCCGACGGCTCAGTTAATATTTTTAACCGCCGCTGGTTTGAAAGCCTTTCCGATTTATATGCAGAATGGTCACTCGAAGTTAACGGCGAAATCGTTATGAGCGGCAGAATAGACGAAACCGATATTGCTCCGCAGAGCGCGGCTCGTTATAAGCTGTTTGATTCCGTACCCGAGAGCGAATGTTGTTTCCTGACGCTGTTTTTCCGCCAAAAGAAAGCGGAAAAGTGGGCGGACGCCGACTATGAGGCAGGCTTTGTTCAGTTTGATTTATCCCGCGCTCAGGCGAAGACGCCTGTTTCTGCGGCAGCTCCGAAGCTCAGCGAGGGCAGCCGATTTGTTAAAATTGAAAGCGACGGCGCGGTTTATACCTTTGATAAGCCCTACGGCAGAATATCCTCGATTGTCTGCGGCGGCAGGGAAATGCTTGCCGAGCCCATAAAAATTGAGCTTTGGAAGGCGCATGGCTATAATCAGCTCGGAACGGCGGAGGACAGGCGCAGTGCCGCAATGCAGGCGGCTGTTCAGAAAACATATGCCGCGAACATTGAAACCGAGGAAAACTGCGTTAAAATAACCTGCCCGATTTCTATGGGCGGTCCTGCGGTTGCTCCCGTGCTAAGCGGAGAGCTTGTTTATAAGTTTTACGGCGACGGCAGCGCGGTTATGAGCTTTTCAGGCGAATTCAGGCAGCTCCTTAAAGAGATGAATATGCATTTGCCGCGCTTCGGCTTTGCATTCAGATTAAAGGGCGGTTATGAAAATATGGAGTATTTCGGCAAGGGACCCACCGAGTCTTATGCCGACCGCCACCGTGCCTGCCGCTTCGGCAAGTTCAAAACAACAGTTTCCGAAAACTTTGTGCCTTATATAAGACCCATCGAAAACGGCGCGCATTTCGGCTCAAAATACGGCGTTGTTTCCGATGATAGCGGCGCGGGAATGATATTTGCGCCCGCAAGTGAAGACTCTTTCTTCTTTAACGCGTCACATTTCACGCCTTATATGCTTGAAGAAGCCAAGCACAATTCGGAGCTTGAACCGCTTGATGATACAATGGTTTATGCGGATTATCGCTTTGATATCCGCGGCGGTCACGGTTACTATGACGAGGTTGAGCCGGAGCGCAAATGGAGCTTTGAGCCGTTTGAATTTTCGGCGGCGTTTAAGCCCTTTGAAGCCGGCACGAAGCCGTTTGAATTTATTGAGAAGAAAAGATAACAAAAACGCCGCAATTCTCGGATAGTGAGATTTGCGGCGTTTTCCATATCTGTTTAATTAAAAATCTGCCGAGCCGGTTGTTCTCGGGAACGGGAGAACATCGCGGATATTTGAAATACCCGTAAGATACATAACAAGTCTTTCAAAGCCGAGACCGAAGCCGCTGTGCTTAACTCCGCCGTAGCGGCGCAGGTCAAGATACCAGCTGTAATCCTCGGGCTTTAAGCCAAGCTCCTCAATGCGCTTTTCAAGCAGGTCAAGGCGTTCCTCTCTCTGGCTGCCGCCGATGATTTCGCCGATGCCCATAACAAGGCAGTCGCAAGCGGCAACGGTTTTTCCGTCATCGTTAAGGCGCATATAGAAAGCCTTGATTTCCTTAGGATAATCGGTAACAAAGACGGGCTTTTTGAATATTTTTTCGGTCAGGAAACGCTCGTGCTCCGTTTGCAGGTCGCAGCCCCAGCTTACTTTATATTCAAACTCATCGTTGTGCTCCTCAAGCATCTTTACGGCGTCTGTATAGGTTACTCTGCCGAAATCGGAGTTTGCAACGGCGGTGAGCCTTTCGATAAGCTCCTTGTCAACAAATTTATTGAGGAACTCAAGCTCCTGCGGGCAGTTTTCGAGAACATAGCTGATAACATACTTTATCATGCTCTCGGCAACATCCATATCGTCGCTGAGCTCGGCAAAAGCCATTTCGGGTTCAATCATCCAAAACTCCGCGGCGTGACGCTGTGTATAGGATTTTTCGGCGCGGAAGGTGGGACCGAAGGTGTAAACCTTGCCGAATGCAAGAGCCATTGTTTCAGCCTGAAGCTGACCCGAAACCGTAAGATAAGCGGGCTTCTGGAAGAAATCCTCGCCGAAATCAACCTTGCCGTCCTCGGTTTTGGGAACATTCTCAAGGTCGAGGGTGGTTACCTTGAACATTTCACCTGCGCCCTCGCAGTCGCTGCATGAAATGAGGGGCGTGTGAGCGTAAACGAAGCCTTGGTCAATAAAGAATTTATGGATTGCATATGCCGCAACGGAACGAATTCTGAAAACGGCGTTGAATGTGTTTGTTCTCGGTCTGAGATGCGCTATCGTTCTGAGAAATTCAAGGGAATGTCTCTTTTTCTGAAGCGGATAGTCGGGGGTCGAAAGAGCTTCAACCGATATTTCGTCCGCATTGATTTCAAAGGGCTGATTTGCCTGCGGAGTGAGAATGAGCTTGCCCGTTACTTTAACGGCAGAGCCTACATTCAGCTTCGCAATATCCTTGTAATTATCGAGCTTTGCCGCTTCAAAAACTATCTGTACGCCCTTAAAGCAGCTTCCGTCATTAAGCTCAATAAAGCCGATGGCTTTTGAATCTCTGAGAGTTTTTACCCAGCCGCAAACGGTAACGCTTTGGTCGGCGTAGCTTTCGGGAGAGTCAAAGAGCTTTTTTATTTCAAGTCTGTCCATAATAAAAACCTCCTCGGGTGTTAAAACAATTAACAATTATAGCAAGTTTTGGAGCGGATAACAAGCCCCAAACCGCGAACTTTTCAATATTTTATCGAAAAATCCGTTAAAAATTACTGC
>JAEDGK010000007.1 GCA_016297555.1 Clostridiaceae bacterium | reverse complement strand
AATGAAGAAATAACCAATAAATGAAGGTGCTTTTGTGGATATTAAGAAGAAAGTGAAAAAATATTTCGGAATTGCGGTTAACCGTGTAGTAACCGCCACATCTCAGGGCGTTTCCGCAAAAGATGAAATTGCCGAGTTTGAGCCTGCTCCCGAAATGGTAAAGCTTTGCCGCAGAGCCGCGGCAGAGGGAGCGGTTTTGCTGAAAAACAGCAATAAGGTTTTGCCGCTGACTTCGGACAGAGTTGTTTCGGTTTTCGGCAGAGTGCAGAATGATACATTTTATGTCGGCTACGGTTCGGGAGGCGATGTAAAAGCTCCTTACAAAGTGAGCTTTATGCAGGGAATTCGTGCAAACGGTAAAATCCGGATAAACGAGCTGCTTGCAAGAACATATGAAAAATGGTGCGAGGCAAATCCTGTTGACGACGGCTTTTGGGGTCATTGGCCCATGTGCTATGATGAAATGCCGATTGACCTTTCAATGGCAAGGACTGCCGCTTCACAGTCGGACACGGCAGTTGTCATTATCGGCAGAGCCGCAGGCGAGGACAGAGAGAATACTCTTGAAAAGGGCAGCTATTATCTTACCGACACCGAAAAACAGCTTCTTGATTGCGTTACCGAAGCGTTTGATGAGGTCGTTTTGCTGCTCAACTGCGGCAGTATTATCGATATGTCCGAAATAGAAAAATACGGCGATAAGATTTCTTCAATTCTTTATGTCTGGCAGGGCGGTATGGAAACGGGCAACGCCGCGGCGGATATTCTGTCGGGTGATGTTTCACCGAGCGGCAAGCTGACCGATACCGTTGCAGAAAAGTGGGAGGATTATCCCGGCAGCTCCGATTTTGGCGGCAAGAACTTTAACTGCTACACCGAGGATATCTATGTCGGCTACCGCGGGCTTGAAACCTTTGCAAAGGATAAGGTGCTTTATCCTTTCGGATTCGGTTTGGGATATACCGAATTTTCGGTTGAAAACATAAAATGCGACTGCGTTAACGGCGTATTTTCAGTCAGAGCAGACGCAGTAAATTCGGGCGAATATTCGGGAGCCGAGGTTTTGCAGCTTTATTATGAAGCTCCGAGCGGAAGGCTCGGCAAGCCGTCAAGGGAGCTTGTTGCTTTCAAAAAAACAAAAACCCTTTTGCCCGGAGAGCGTGAAACGGTTTCGCTTTCATTCTCCGTTTCGGATATGGCTTCCTATGACGATGAAAAGGAATTTGCCTATATTCTTGAAAAAGGAGACTACAAAATATATCTCGGCACGGATGTCCGTTCTGCTTCGCTTTGCTGTGAATATACTCAGGAAAAGGGCGAAATAGTTAAGCGTCTTTCTCAGACCTGCGCTCCGAGTGAGCAAGGCTCGTTTAAACGAATGAAATTC
This sequence comes from Clostridiaceae bacterium, assembly GCA_016297555.1. GTDB lineage: Bacteria > Bacillota > Clostridia > Oscillospirales > Acutalibacteraceae > CAG-177. The sequence goes on along the minus strand of JAEDGK010000007.1, from coordinate 31,282 downwards.
ATAAACGGCGAGCTTAAATACGAGGATGTTCCCGCGGCAAAGTATAACCTCAAAGATATAATTCTTAAAAATCTTCCCGAAGAAACTCCGTTTAAGGGCGACAGGGGAATTAAGCTTAGCGATGTTAAAAACGGCAAGGCTTCAATGTCGGACTTTGTGTCGCAGCTCAGCCCCGAGGAGCTTGAAGCAATCAGCAGGGGAGACTATATAATGAACAGCCCGCTCGGCACGGCGGGCAACGCAGGCGTTTTCGGCGGAGTTCTCAAATCAATGAGAAATAAAGGAATTCCCGCCGTAACGGCAACCGACGGCCCGTCGGGTATCAGGCTTCAGTCGGGCGCATCGCTTCTGCCGATAGGCACGGGGCTTGCGTGCTCGTGGAATACCGAGCTTATTCAGGCACTTTATGAGCAGACGGGGCTTGAAATGAAGCGAATAGGCTCCGATGTTTTGCTTGCTCCGGGAATGAATATCCACAGAAATCCGCTTTGCGGCAGAAACTTTGAATATTTTTCCGAAGATCCTTTGGTTACGGGCGAAATTGCAAGCGCAATAGTTAAAGGCGTTCAAAAAGCGGGCGTTTCGGCGTGCCCGAAGCATTATGCCTGCAATAATCAGGAAACAAACAGAACTCACAATGATTCAAGAGTCTCAGAAAGAGCACTCAGAGAGATATATCTCAAAGGCTTTGAAATCTGCGTTAAAAAAGCAAAGCCGCTTAATATTATGACCTCATACAACAAGATTAACGGCGTTTGGGGGCACTATAACTATGAGCTGTGCGAAAGAATTCTGCGCGGCGAATGGGGCTTTGACGGCTGTGTTATGACCGATTGGTGGATGCGCTCCTCAAAATCTCCCGAGTTCCCGCAGCTTTGCGACCAGGCTTACCGTGTCCGCTCCGGGGTAAATGTGCTTATGCCAGGCGGCTCACGCACGGGCAGGCGCAAGCCCGACGGCACCTTGCTTAAAACCTTAGGCAAGCCCGAAGGCATAACGCTCGGTGAGCTTCAAAGAAACGCCGCCTGCGTGCTCGGATATATCATCAGAAGCGACGCTATGGAAAGAACAGAATAAAATTTAACGGTGCACAGCGGATTTTTCGCCGTGCACCGTGTTTTTATTTATCGCTTTTTATTACCTTTTCCGCTATTGCTTCAAGCTGCTCCATGCTTTCAAGTGCGCCGATTTCCTGCCTTAAAGCCGCCGCACCTCTGATTCCTTTGATATACCATGCCGCGTGCTTGCGTGCTTCTCTCATTCCTATATAGTCGCCCTTATATTCGCACAGTTTATTAATGTGCTTTATCATAACCGCCATTCGCTCCTCAATGGGCGGCTCGGGCAGAATTTTTCCGCTTCTGAAATATTCGTTAATCGCAGTGAATACCCACGGAGAGCCGAGTGCGCCTCTGCCGAGCATTATGAAATCGCAGCCCGTTGATTCATACATATTTTTCGCCGTTGCCGCGTCAACTATATCGCCGTTGCCGATTACGGGGATTTTAACTGCCTGTTTTACCTGCCTGATAATGTCAAGATTTACGGGCGGAGCATACATCTGCTTTCTTGTTCTGCCGTGAACGGTTATTGCCGCCGCGCCCGCGCTTTCAAGCAGCTTTGACATTTCAACGGCGTTTATGCTGTTTTCGTCCCAGCCCGAGCGGATTTTGACCGTAACGGGCAGGCTGACCGCCTTAACGCAAGCCTCGGTTATCCTTGCGGCAAGCTCGGGGTCTTTCATCAGTGCGCTTCCGCCGCCGTTGCCTGCAATTTTAGGAGCGGGGCAGCCCATATTTATATCAATGGCGCAGCAGCCTGTCGCCTCAGCTTTTTTTGCCGCCTGCGCCATTATTTCAGGCTCGCAGCCGAAAATCTGAACGGCGGCGGGCTTTTCCGTTTCGCCCAAAAGCATAAGGCTGTCCGACTTTCTGTCGTGCATGGTCAGTCCTTTGGAGCTGACCATCTCGGTTATTACATATGAAGCTCCGTATTCTATGCAAAGCTCCCTGAACGCCCTGTCAGCAACTCCCGCCATCGGAGCAAGAGCCGCATATCCGTTTATCTCAACATTGCCTATTTTCATACCGTCTCCTTGGATTTGAGAGAATTATCTGATTTATGTTACCATTTTACGCAACTAATTTCAATAATTTTCATAAAAATGCTGAAATTTACAAATTATATGTTATAATGTAAATTGAGGTGATTTTGAATGAAGCTTTTGGCGCTTGACGGCAACAGTATTCTCAACCGTGCTTTTTACGGAATAAAACTGCTCACAACTAAGGACGGCAGAAGATTTACAAACGGAATTTACGGATTTCTTAATATACTTCTTAAACTCAAAGAGGAGGTTTCTCCCGACGCCGTGGCTGTCGCCTTTGATGTTAAGGCGCCGACCTTCCGCCACGAAATGTATTCGGGATATAAGGCAAACCGCAAGGGAATGCCGCCCGAGCTTGCTCAGCAGATGCCTCCTTTAAAAGAGTTGCTCTCTGCAATGGGCTATAAAATAATTGAAGCCGCAGGCTGGGAAGCTGATGATATTCTCGGCACTCTTGCGGCGCATTGCGGCTCCGATGATTTCTGCTATATCGCAACGGGCGACCGCGATTCTCTCCAGCTTGTGCGGAGCAATGTCAATGTTTTGCTCGCTTCAACCAAGATGGGCAGGCCGCAGAGCGTGCGCTATGACGAAGACAGAATAAAAGAAGAATATCTCGTTACTCCCGAGCAGATGATTGATATAAAAGCTCTTATGGGCGACGCTTCCGACTGCATACCCGGCGTTGCGGGCATCGGTCAGAAAACGGCGCAGGATCTTGTCAGCCGCTTCGGCTCGATTGACGATATTTATAACAACATCGATACGATCGACATAAAAAAAGGCGTTCACGATAAGCTTGTCAATGACCGAGAGTCCGCATACCTCAGCCGTGAGCTCGGAACAATAAGAACAGACGCGCCGATTGACGGCAACTATGCCGATTATGTCCCCGCCGAACCGGATACTTTCAAGGTAACGGCTATCCTTGCGGAGCTTGAAATGTATAAAATGATAGAACGCCTTGATTTGAAAGCTCCGGAAAAGCCCGCAGCCGAGAAAAGTGCAGAAAAGGTTTTGCTTGACTGCTATAAGCAGGAGGACTTGAAGCTGCTGTTCAATATGCTCAAAAAAGCGGGCGAGGCTTATTTTACCTTTGACAGCGGAGTGTTCCTCTTTAAAACGGATTTGGGAGTTGCCGAGGTTGACCCCGAAAACGGCGGCTATGCCGAATTTTGCTCCGATTTCCTGTTCTGCAAGGATATCAAAAAATTTACCTATAATTCAAAACTGATTTATTCGTTCTTTTATAATTACGGCGATGATATTGAGATTAATTCGCTCTGCGGAGATGCAATGCTCAGCGCCTATGTGCTCAATCCGTCATCGGGCGCTTACGATTTGAAGCGTATAATTGCAGAATATGCACAGGCAGATTCCTCTCAGGCGGAAAACGAAGCGGCGTTTTTAACGGCGTATCTGCCGACGGCATTTAAAAAGATAAATGCGGAAATTGAAAGCAACGGTCAAACACGCCTGCTTGATGAAATTGAGCTTCCGCTTGCAAGAGTGCTTGCATCAATGGAGCGCGAGGGATTTCTTGTGGATGCCCGCGGCATTGAAGAATTCGGAAAAGAGCTTGAACAAAAAATAAACTCATTGGTTTCCGAAATATTCCAAGAAGTCGGTTATGAGTTTAATCTCAATTCTCCAAAACAGCTCGGCGAAGCGTTGTTTGTAAAAATGGGCTTGCCTGCCAAGAAAAAGACGAAGAGCGGTTATTCAACCAATGCCGAGGTGCTTGAAGGGCTTGCCGCCGATTATCCCGTTGTTGCAAAAATCCTTGAATACCGAACTCTTGCAAAGCTCAAATCAACCTACTGCGACGGCTTGTTAAAGGTAATTGCAGATGATGGGCGCATACATTCGAGCCTTAATCAGACCGAAACCAGAACGGGCAGAATTTCGTCAACCGAGCCTAATCTCCAAAATATCCCCGTGCGCTCGGAGCTCGGCAGAGAAATGAGAAAATTCTTCAAAGCCAAAGACGGTTATGTGCTCGTTGACGCCGACTATTCGCAGATTGAGCTGCGCGTGCTTGCCCATATTGCAAATGATAAAAATATGACTCAGGCGTTCAATTCGGGCGATGATATTCACGCAATCACCGCATCTCAGGTGTTTGATATGCCGCTGATGCTTGTTACTCCGCTTATGAGAAGCAGAGCCAAAGCAGTCAATTTCGGCATTGTTTACGGCATAGGAGCCTTTTCTCTTGCAAAGGATATCGGCGTTTCGCGCGCCGAGGCGGACAGATACATCAAAGGCTATCTTGAAAACTTCAGCGGAGTGCGCGAATATATGAAAACCGTTGTTGAAAAAGCAAAGGAAAAGGGCTATGTTGAAACCGTGTTTGCCCGCCGCAGATATCTGCCCGAGCTATCTTCATCAAATGCCGTAACCCGAGCTTTCGGCGAAAGGGTTGCGCTGAATATGCCCATTCAGGGCACGGCGGCTGATATAATTAAAATTGCAATGATAAGAGTCTGGCAATGCATTAAAGAGCAGAAGCTTGACGCACGCCTGATAATGCAGGTTCACGATGAGCTGATAGTCGAAGCCTCCGAAAAGCAGGCGGATATCGTTGCCGGTATTGTTAAGCGCGAGATGGAAAACGCGGTCAAAATGCGCGTTCCGATGCAAGCGGATGTCGGCATAGGCAAAACATGGTATGACTCTAAATCTTGAGGTGAATGGAGTAATCCGAACCTGCCCGAAAGCGAGTCTTTTCGCCGCTTTTCGGAGTTTCGGCATTGAAAGGCGTCAGCCTTCCTGCAACCTCAACAACCAAAAATCGTCTGAAAATTCTTCGCTTTCGGGTCTAAGAATTTTCACGGAGCAGATTTTTGGTCAACCAAGGCACAAAACACAGCAAATCCTTTGTGGATTTGCGAGTATTTTAACGAAGGGTGAACGAAAATATGCCCGTGAAAATCACGGTTCGTATTATTCCATTCACCTTAACATTTCGGAAGTGAGAAAATGAAAATATTGTTTGTCTGCACGGGCAATACCTGCCGCAGCCCGATGGCTGAGGGGATATTCAAAAAAATACTCGCCGATAAGGGAATAACCGATATCGAATGTTCAAGCGCGGGCATTTTTGCAATGACGGGCGATGAGGTTACTCCCAATTCCGTCAAAGCCTGCGAGCGTTTCGGCGTTGACATTTCAACCCACAGAGCAAGGCGGATAACCGAATATATCCTTGACGAAGCCGATAAATTCGTCTGTATGACCCAAGAGCATGCGGCGAGCCTTTCAATGTTTGTGCCGCAGGAAAAAATCGTTGTTTTGGGCGGCGGAATACCCGACCCGTTCGGCGGAGATCTTGAAACCTATATCCGCTGCGCCAATATGATAAAAAACGCTCTGCTTCTTCAATTTGACGATATAACGGCGGTGAGCGGCAAATGACATTCACCGTTGAAAAAATGGCTGCGGAGCATATTTCCGAAATTGCCGTTCTTGAAAAGGAATGTTTTTCTCTGCCTTGGAGTGAAAACGCGCTTTTTGAGGAGCTTTCAAATGAAAATTCGCATTTTCTCGTTGCCGTTGAAAGCTGCGTTGCGGGTTATATCGGAGTTCAGGAAATCTGCGGTGAGGCTTATATTACCAATATTGCCGTTTTTGCCCGATTTCGCGGGCGGGGGATAGGCAGAGCGCTTTTGAAGGCGGCGTGCACGGCGGCTGAGGAAAGAGAGTGCGAATTTATAACCCTTGAGGTGCGCGAAAGCAATTCGGCGGCGATTTCTCTTTATGAATCAGAGGGCTTTGAAAGAGCGGGCGTCAGAAGGAATTTCTACTCCGCTCCCGTTGAAAACGGAATTATCTATACTAAATTTTTTGCAAAATCAGATAAATGAGGTGTGTTCAGTGAAGATACTTGCAATCGAATCCTCCTGCGATGAAACGGCGGCAGCCGTTGTGGAGGACGGCAGAAAGGTTTTGTCAAATGTGATAGCCTCGCAGGTCAGCGAGCATATTATATACGGAGGAGTCGTTCCCGAAATTGCTTCAAGAATGCACGCTCAGGCGATAAGCGGAGTAACGGCAAAGGCGATGGAGGACGCAGGCGTTTCCTATGCCGAGCTTGACGCAATAGCGGTCACCTATGCTCCGGGGCTTATCGGAGCCTTGCTTGTCGGTGTAAACTTTGCCAAGGGGCTGTCGTATGCAACAGGTCTGCCGCTCGTGCCCGTTCATCATCTGCGCTCTCATATTGCGGCAAATTACATTACTCATCCCGATTTTGAGCCGCCGTTTCTTTGCCTTGTTGTTTCGGGCGGTCACAGCCATATAGTCGCCGTCAGGGATTATACTGATTTTGAAATAATAGGCAGAACCCGCGATGATGCGGCGGGCGAATGTATGGATAAGGCGGCAAGAGCAATGGGGCTTCCTTATCCCGGCGGCGTTAATCTTGACAGAGTGAGCGCCGAGGGCAATCCTGCTCTTTATAAACTGCCGCATCCGCATGTTGACGGCAGTGAATATGATTTCAGCTTTTCGGGGCTTAAAACCGCCGTTGTCAACATAATCCACAACGCCGCTCAAAAAGGGGAGCAGGTGAGCGTTCCCGACCTTGGAGCAAGCTGCATTGAAACCGTTGCCGACTGCCTTGTTTCAAACACGATGAAAGCGGCTGAAAACTTCGGTTTTTCAAAGATAGCTCTTGCGGGCGGAGTTTCCGCAAACTCAAGGCTCAGAGCGAGAATGTCAAAGGAATGTGAAAAACGCGGCTGGGAGCTTTATATGCCCGAACTGAAGCTTTGCGGCGACAATGCGGCAATGGTTGGCGCACAGGGCTTTTATGAGCTTAAAAGCGGCAATATTGCAGGATTGGAGCTTAACGCTTTCGCAACTATGCCGATTGATGAACAAAATTGAGCGAATTTTAATAATTTTTGAATTTTTTTAAACTTTTTATTGCAAAACCTTGATTTTACAAAAAAGCGTGATATAATTATAATGGGTGAGGTTGAAGTGACGATTATTTATGACTGTCAACTGTGACAAATCGTTCCTTTTTTACTTCTCAAATTTGTATAATTTTGTCGGTTTTCCGTGAATGAAAGGAGAAAAGATTATGGAAAATATGACTTCCAATAAGAGCGTTCTTTCGTGGATTAATGAAAAAATTGATCTCGTTAAGCCCGATAAGGTCGTTTGGATTGACGGCAGCGATGAGCAGATTGAGCAGCTTCGCGCCGAGGCGTGCTCAACGGGTGAAATGATTAAGCTTAATCAGGAGCTTCTTCCCGATTGCTATCTTCACCGCACGGCAGTTAACGATGTTGCAAGAGTAGAGGGCAGAACCTTTATCTGCGCTCCCACAAAAGAAGAAGCAGGCCCCACCAACAACTGGATGGATCCCGCAGAAGCTTATAAAATGCTTTATGATATCGCAAGAGACAGCTACAAGGGCAGAACAATGTATGTTATCCCTTATTCAATGGGTCCCGTCGGCTCAAAGTTCTCAAAAATCGGCATTGAGCTGACCGATTCAATCTATGTTGTTCTTAATATGGCTATTATGACCAGAGTCGGCACAGCCGTTCTCAAGGCTCTGGGCGACAGCGAGGATTGGGTTCGCGGTCTTCATTGCAAGTGCGATATCGACGAAGAAAAGAGATATATCTGCCAGTTCCCGCAGGATAACACAATCATCTCCGTTAATTCCGGTTACGGCGGAAATGTTCTTCTCGGCAAAAAGTGCTTCGCTCTCAGAATTGCTTCCTATCAGGGCAAAAACGAGGGCTGGCAGGCTGAGCATATGCTTATTCTCGGTCTGCAGAAGCCCAACGGCGAAATCAAATACATCTGCGCGGCGTTCCCCTCAGCTTGCGGCAAAACCAACCTTGCCATGCTTATTCCTCCCGAGGGATATTATAAGAAGGGCTACCGCGTTTGGTGCGTAGGCGACGATATTTCGTGGATCAGAAAGGGCGCAGACGGCAGACTTTACGCCATCAACCCCGAAAACGGCTTCTTCGGCGTTGCTCCCGGTACTAACGAGAAATCCAATCCCAACGCTCTTGCTTCAACCAAAAAGGGCACAATTTTCACAAATGTTGCTCTTAATCTTGATAATAACACCGTTTGGTGGGAGGGCCTTGATAAGAATCCGCCCGAAAACGCAATCGAGTGGAAAGGCAATCCCTGGAACGGCAAAACAAGCGAGGAGAAGGGCGCTCATCCCAACAGCCGCTTTACCGCTCCCGCAAAGAACTGCCCCTGCATCAGCTCCGAGTTTGAAAATCCCGACGGCGTTCCCATTTCAGCATTTGTATTCGGCGGCAGACGCGCAAAGCTTGCTCCGCTGGTTTATCAGTCAAGAGATTGGAATCACGGCGTATTCGTCGGCTCAATAATGGCTTCCGAAACAACTGCCGCGGCTTCGGGCGCAGTCGGCGTTGTCAGAAGAGACCCCATGGCTATGCTTCCGTTCTGCGGATACAATATGGCTGATTATTGGCAGCATTGGATTGATATCGGCGCAGGTCTTGACCCCGAAAAGGCTCCCAAGATTTTCAATGTTAACTGGTTCCGCAAGGATGACGATGGCAACTTCCTGTGGCCGGGCTTCGGCGATAACCTTCGTGTTCTTGATTGGATTATCGACCGTTGCGAGGGCAAGGTAGACGCTGTTGAAACTCCCATCGGCTATGTTCCCAAGGCAGAGGATATCAACCTTGAGGGCATCGAGGACGAGGTCAGCGAGGCTCAGCTTAAAGAAATCCTCAGCGTTGACACCGACCTTTGGAAGGACGAGGTTAAGGGCATAGAGGAATTCTACGCTAAGTTTGACAGACTTCCCGCAACTCTTAAAGCAGAGCTTGAAACCCTTAAAGAAAATATAGACAAATAATTAAGCTATAATGCCTCCGACAGCTATTTCGCCGTCGGAGGCATTTTTAGTGGCAGTAAAAGGGGCTGTTGCAATAAGATGAAGAAGCCGTTTTCTTCCGATGCCCGGCGTAGCGAAAAGCCAAATCGGAAAAAACGGCTAAAAAGAAACATAAATAATTCAATCTTAATTCCAAACAAAGAAATTAAATGGCTTGTATCGGTTTAATTTTTCCAATACAAGCCATTTTCTTTTATATTAGTTTCTTTTGGTCTTCGCTTAGTGCGACAGCCCGTTGCTATGTTATTTCAGCTTCCACGCAAGGTCATTGAGAAACAGCTCATTTTCAAGGCTCTCGGGCGTGGTATCCTTGCTGATATGAACAAATTCGATATCCATAATCCTTGCAAAGTCGCGCAGCATTTCAGCGTCGGCATCGTAGGAAAGGACGGTGTGGTGTGCTCCGCCTGCGATTATCCAGCATTTTGCTCCCGTGCACAGGTCGGGCATTGCTTTCCACATAACCCTCGCAACGGGAAGATTGGGCATCGGCAGAATGGGTTTAACACATTCTATATCCTGACATATCATTCTGAGCCTGCCGCCCATGTCGATAAGGCTTACTACAACAGCTTTGCCCGCCTTGCCCTCAAAAACAAGCCTTGCAGGGTCGCCCTTGCCGCCTATTCCGAGAGGATGAACTTCAATTCTCGGCTTGTCCGCCGCAAGAGTGGGGCAGACCTCTAACATATGCGCACCGAGTGAGTATTCCGCTCCGGGAGTAAGATTATATGTATAGTCCTCCATAAATGCCGAGCCGCCGCCCATTCCCTCTGTCATGGCTTTGATTACTGCGGTCATTGCCGAAACCTTCCAGTCGCCTTCGCCGCCGTAGCCGTAGCCCTGCTCCATAAGTCTTTGGCTTGCAAGTCCGGGAAGCTGCTCCATTCCGTAGAGATCCTCAAAGGTGTTTGAAAAAGCCTTGCAGCCCTGCTCGTCAAGCATTTTCTTTATTGCGATTTCTTCCTTTGCTTGATATCGAACAGCGGCAATATTGTCGGTTGCCATTTCATATTTTTCGGCATATTCCGCCATAAGCGAGTCAACCTCGGCTTCGGTTACGGCGTCAATATATTCAACAAGCGTTCCGACAGGCCATGTGTTTACCTGCCAGCCGAGCTTTTCCTGAACTCCGACCTTGTCACCCTCGGTAACGGCAACATTTCTCATATTGTCGCCGAAACGCATAACCTTGAGCTGCTTTGAAAAAGCCGCGCCGACTGCCGAGCGCATCCACTTGCCGAGCTCCGCAAGCACCTTTTCATCCTGCCAATGGCCCATAATAACCTTGCGCGGAGTTCTGAGCCTTGCGGCAATAAAGCCGTGCTCTCTGTCGCCGTGAGCCGCCTGATTAAGATTCATGAAATCCATATCGATTTCTTCGTTGGGAATGTCGCGGTTATACTGCGTTGCAAAGTGGCAGTAGGGCTTTTGAAGCTCTTTAAGACCGTTGAGCCACATCTTTGAAGGGGAGAAGGTGTGCATCCAGGTAATAATTCCCGCGCATTTGTCATCATAGTTTGCTTCCTTGACAACGCTTGAGATTTCCTCCGATGTTTTGGCTGTAACCTTGTAAACAACTTTGCAGGGGAGCAGACCGCTTTCATTCATTTTGTCTGCCATTTCTGCGGCTCTCGAAGCAACAATGTCCAGCACCTCGGGGCCGTAAAGAAACTGACTGCCCACAACAAACCAGAATTCATATTTTTCCATATACACATTAATCATTCCTTATCTTAAAATCTTAGATATTTAAGTTAATATTAACATCATTATTTGATTATGTCAAACGGAATAAGGGCTTTTATAAATAAAATTTGAGCCGTCGAATTTGATTCGGCGGCTCGAATGTGTATCAAAGACAGTTCTTGTCAAACGACGGGTTAAATGCATAGAAGTTCTTTTCGTTAAGCCTGTCGGTCGCAAGCCGCAGACCTTCTCCGAAGCGCTGAAAATGAACAATTTCTCTTGCACGGAGAAACTTTATCGGTTCTCTGACATCGGGGTCGTCAACAAGGCGCAGAATGTTGTCATAGGTGGTTCGCGCCTTTTGCTCTGCTGCAAGGTCTTCGGTAAGGTCGGTTATTATATCACCCTTGCTTTGAATATATGAGGCGGTGAAAGGCACGCCTGCGGCTGATGAGGGATAAACGCCCGTTGTGTGGTCAACGAAATATGCGTCGAAGCCCGCACGCTTGATTTCATCCTCGCTGAGATTTCGCGTGAGCTGATAAACTATCGCGCCTATCATTTCAAGATGCCCGAGCTCCTCCGTACCGATATCGGTCAGTAACCCTTTCAGCTCGTCAAAAGGCATGGCAAATCTCTGGCTTAGATATCTCAGCGAAGCGCCCAGCTCGCCATCGGGACCGCCGTATTGGGAAATAACTATCTGTGCATACTTCGGATTTGGATTTTTGATTTTTACGGGGAATTGCAGTCTTTTTTCATAACTAAACATCAGCAGTCACACTCCTCATTTTCCCAAGGCCAAGGCCCTTTGAGCCATTCCACGCCCTGTGCGTTTGCAGCGGTCAGCGGGCAGAATTTATCCTCAAATTCCGCTCTGAGTGCTTTGTATTTCGTTGACGCCCTGTTGTGAGCCTCAACCATCTGAAGATCCCACGGGTGAGTGTCAAGATAGAGATGCATTTCCCAAAGCGCAAATTGAGCGGCGCCGAGATTTCTCAGCATTGCTTCTCTTTTAGTCATCGGCAGCACTTCCCTGCGAAAGGCTTGTTGAGAACTTTAAACAGAGTTCCGCAATCAAAGGCTTTCATTTCGTCAAACATCGCCGTGTCAGTCTGCATCGGAACATAGAGCATGGCAACAACGGGGTTTGCGGGCAGAGGAGTGATAGAGCAGCCGCAGGGCTCGCGCTTTTGAGCCCTCGGATACGGATTTCTGTATCCGCCGTATTCGGTCATCTGTAATCAATCCTTTCTGTTTTGAGGAATATCCTCTGCTACATTATATGCCGCTGCGCTGCCGGTGACATTGCGCCTGTTGTTTCTTGACATATGCTTGCATAGAGTGTTATACTTTAAATAATATACATCATTCAGAGGAGAAAATATGGCAATCAGATTAATAGCAAGCGACCTTGACGGAACGCTTATGGCGCCCGACCATATGACGGTTACGCATAGAACCAAAGACGCCTTGCTTGCAATGCACGAAAAAGGCGTAAAAATTGCAATCGCAACGGGCAGAACCCTCAGCTTTATTGAAAATGTAACGGCTCAGATACCGTTTGTGGATTATGTCATATATTCAAACGGTGCTTCGGTATATGACAGGGCAAAAAAATCCGTTGTTTATCAGAATCATATTTCACCCGAGGATACTGCCGCCGCCGTTGAAATGCTTTCGCACTATCCCGTTTACTATCACATTTATGCAGGCGGGAAAATCTTTGTCCAGAACGGCAGAGAAAAATATCTCGGCAATCTCGAAATGCCCGATGAATTTATAAATTATTTGCTTTCAAAGTTTGAGGGGTGCGACGATGTTGCGGAGAGAGTAAGAGGAATGGACGCCGAAATTTTTGACCTGTTTTCGATGAGCGGGGAGGACAGCGTAAAAATTCTCGGCTGGTTTGACTCCCGCGGATTTATAACAACGAGCGCAGTCGGCAGCGAGGTTGCCGTGAGCGTGCGCGGAGCAGATAAGGGCACGGCGCTCAAAGGGCTGTGCGAGCATCTCGGTATCGGCGCAAATGAGGTTATGGCTTTCGGTGACGCCGAAAATGACTGCCCTATGCTTGAGTTTGCCGAATATTCCTTTGCTATGGATAACGGCAGCGACATCTGCAAAAAATCCGCAAGATTTTCCGCTCCGTCAAATGCATACGACGGTGTTGCACAAATGATTGAAAAATATGGCTTGGAATAAATTACAGAAAGGCTGATAAAATGAACATAGGAGAAATACTTTCGCATTGCGACCATACTCTTTTGGCGGTTGACGCAGGCTGGGAGGATATCAGGAGAATTTGCGACGAGGGAGTAAAATACAAAACCGCAAGCGTTTGCATTCCCGCTTGTTATGTAAAACAGGCAGCGGAATACTTAAACGGAAAAACAGCCGTTTGTACGGTCATCGGTTTTCCGAACGGCTATTCAACAACCGCCGCAAAGGTTTTTGAGGCGAAGAACGCCGTTGAAAACGGAGCGGATGAAATTGATATGGTTATCAATGTCGGTTGGGTCAAAAGCGGCAGATACGGCGATGTGCTCGATGAGATAAAGCAGATAAAAGCCGCCTGCGGGGATAAAATACTTAAAGTAATAATTGAAGCCTGCCTGCTGACGGATGATGAAAAAATCGAGCTTTGCCGCATGGTAACTCAGGCGGGAGCAGATTTCATCAAAACCTCAACGGGATTTTCAAAAGGCGGTGCAACCAAAGAGGATATTGCGCTTTTCGCAAAGCATATCGGTCCCAAAGTTAAAATGAAAGCCGCAGGCGGCATACGCACTATTGAGGACGCTCAGGCTTATCTTGACCTCGGCTGTGAAAGGCTCGGCACAAGCGCGATTGTTAAGCTTGCCAAGGAGCTTGAATAAAATATCAATCAGGAGGAAATGTTATGAGCAGCCTTCCCACTCCGCACATTGCGGCGGAAAATAAAGACGCATTTGCAAAAACCGTGCTTATGCCGGGAGATCCGCTCAGGTCAAAATACATTGCGGAAAACTTTCTTGAAAACCCCGTGCTTGTCAATAATACGCGCGGTGTTCAGGGTTATACGGGCTTCTATAAAGGAAAAAAGGTTTCCGTTATGGCGTCCGGCATGGGCATACCGTCGATAGGAATTTATTCATATGAGCTTTTCAATTTTTATGATGTTGAAACGATAATCAGAGTCGGCTCTGCGGGCGCGATAAGCCCCGCGCTTCATCTGCGCGATATCGTTTTCGGTATGGGAGCCTGCACAAATTCTTCTTATGCAAGGCAGTTTGCTTTGCCGGGCGATTTTGCTCCTACGGCGGATTTTGAAACGCTGATGAGAGCGGTTAACGCGGCGGAAAAGCTCGGAGTTAAGCCTTTTGTCGGCAATCTGCTTTCGTCCGACACTTTTTATGACGATTCTTCAAGCCTTGCCGCTTGGCGCAAGATGGGAGTTTTGGCGGTCGAAATGGAGAGCGCCGCACTTTATATGAATGCGGCACGAAGCGGCAAAAAGGCTCTTGCAATCTGCACGATTTCCGACTGCCCGCTTGAGGGCGGCGAGGAATGTTCAGCTCTCGAAAGAGAGCAGACATTCACAAAGATGATTGAAATTGCTTTGGAGGCGGCGGAATGAATGACAGAGAGCTGATTGAAGCGGCTGCCCGTGCGAGAAAAATGTCATATTCGCCTTATTCGGGTTTTGCCGTCGGTGCGGCTTTGCTTTGTGAGGACGGCTCGGTTTTCACCGGCTGTAATATAGAAAACTCTGCCTTTTCTCCCACAAACTGCGCCGAGAGAACCGCTTTCTTCAAGGCGGTTTCCGAGGGCAGACGGGATTTTGCAAAAATAGCGGTTGTCGGCGGCAGGGCTGATTTGGCAACACCCGAATACTGCTGTCCGCCGTGCGGCGTTTGCAGGCAGGTAATGAAGGAGTTCTGCAAGCCTGATTTTGAAATAATTATGGCAAAATCGGGCGATGAATACAAAATTATGACCCTGTCGGAGCTTCTGCCGGCAAGCTTTGACAAACGAGAGGTATAATATGAATTTTGTCGATATTATCCGCAAAAAGCGCGACGGGCTTGCTCTGACGCGTGAAGAAATAGAATATTTTGCATTTTCCGCCGCTGACGGAAGCGTTCCCGATTATCAGCTTTCCGCTCTGCTTATGGCAATTTGCTTTAACGGACTTAACGGGCGGGAAACTCTGGAGCTTACCGACGCCATGGCGCGCTCGGGAGATGTTGCCGACCTTTCCGCAATCAGCGGGATTAAGGGCGATAAGCATTCAACGGGCGGAGTGGGAGATAAAACAACTCTTGTTACTGCTCCCATTGTTGCCGAGTGCGGCGTCAAGATTGCAAAAATGAGCGGCAGAGGGCTCGGACATACAGGCGGAACGGTTGATAAGCTTGAATCCGTGCCGGGTTTTCGCTCGTCGCTTTCTCCCGAGGAATTTACCGCCGTTGTCAACGGCTGCGGTCTGTGTGTTGCGGGGCAGTCAGGCAGATTATGCCCTGCGGATAAAAAGCTTTATTCGCTTCGTGATGTTACGGCAACCGTTGATAATATTTCTCTGATTGCTTCAAGCATAATGAGCAAAAAGCTTGCGGGCGGCGCGGACTGCATTGTTCTTGATGTAAAATGCGGCAGCGGAGCTTTTATGAAAGACAGAGAATCCGCAAAACAGCTTGCGGAAAAAATGGTTGAAATCGGCAGGGGAGCGGGCAAAAAAATTGCCGCTCTCATAACGAATATGGATTCGCCCCTCGGTAACTGCATAGGCAATTCTCTTGAAGTTGCCGAAGCCGCCGAAACTCTGCGCGGAAACGGTCCCGAGGATTTAACGGAGCTTTCCGTTCTCCTTGCCGCAAAGCTGCTTGAGCTTGCAGGCAAAGGGGATTTCGATTATTGCAAAGCTCTTGCAATGTCAAAAATAAAGGACGGCTCGGCTCTGAAAAAGCTTGCCGCAATGATTTCAATGCAGGGTGGCGACCCCGAATATATTATGGCTCCCTCTCTGCTCCCGACGGCAAATCTCAAGCTGGATATAACCGCGAGCGAAAGCGGATATATTTCGCATATGAATGCGGCGGGAATCGGCTCCGCTTGCGTGGAGCTGGGGGCAGGCAGACACCGCAAGGAAGATGAGATTGACCACGGCGCAGGAATAGTTCTCAATAAAAAGACGGGGGATGCCGTAAAAAAAGGCGAGGTTATTGCAAGCCTTTATTCTTCAAAAAACGAGTTTCTCGACATTGCAGCGTTACAGTTTGAAAAAAGTGTAACATTTTCCGAGAAAAAACCTGACGAAATTCCGATTTTACTTGAAATAATTGAGTAATTTTGCACAATTTTCAGCTTTCATTTTTGGCTTGCCAACATCGGGGTGAGTGTGATATAATTCATCTCAAATAAACTTAATGTTAGGAGATTTTGCACATGGGAAAATTAAACCAGCTTGATAAAGCTGCCGAGAGCAAGGGCTCTGCGATAGTTACGCTTTGGCAGTTTATCAAATTCATTTTTGTCAGCCTCGGCGCTTTTGTAATTCAGACGGTTTTACCTATCATTATTCAGCTTTTTATGTCCGATGAATTCATCAATCAGAAGTATGAGTTTTTTGTTTTTGCTTCGGCAGGTGGAGAGGGCAACGGACTCGGATTCTTCATTGCTTCAACTGCAAGTAACATTATCGCTCAGATAGTTTCCTTCTTTATTAACAGAGATAAAACCTTCAATTCGAGCGCAAATGTTGCTGTTACGCTTCCCATTTACATAGTATTTACGATTGCACTTATCTGCTTCTCCGCTTGGCTTGCTCCCACTTTCCAGGGCTTCCTTGTCAGCAAGGGCGTTGCCGAGGAGCTTTCAACCTTCATTTCAAACGCGCTCTGCGGTGCAATTCAGTTCTTCCTTTACTTCCCGGTAGACAAGATTCTTTTCCGCAAGAAGAAAGAAGAAAAGGCAGCATAATTCAATTAATATGTAATAATAAAGACGGTTTGCTGAGCACACCGTCTTTTATTATGGTTAAGGGGTGGATTTCATATATGTCAATCAGCAGTAAATTCGGCAGAATAGTTTTGGTTACGGGCGCAAGCTCGGGAATAGGCAAAAGCATTGCCCTTGCCTTGGCGTCGGAGGGCTTTACGGTTTACGGCACGAGCCGCAGGGATTTTGAGCTTGAAGGCGTTAAAATGATAAAAGCCGATGTGCGTTCAACAGAATCTGTTGAAAATGCTTTTTCACAGATAGACGGTGATGTTTCAATATTGATAAACTGCGCGGGAACGGGGCTGACGGGCGCGGTTGAGGACTGCACGGGCGAGGACGCTTTGGAGCAGATGAACACAAATTATGCGGGTGCTTTGAGAACCGTCAGATGTGCTCTGCCCGCAATGCGCCGAAACGGGAGAGGGCTGATAATCAATATCGGAAGCGTGGGAGGTATCTATGTATGCCCGTTTCAGAGCCTCTATTCTTCAAGCAAGGCGGCGCTTGAAAAGATGACAGAAAGCCTCAGAATCGAAGCGGCGCCTTTCGGCGTTAAAGCCTGCACGGTCTGCCCGGGCGATTTGCACACGGGCTTTACCGCAAACAGGCTATACACGCACGCAAGCAAAAACACGGATTACGGCGAGGCATTTTCAAACTCCGTTGCCAGAATGGAAAGAGATGAAACAAACGGAAAACCGCCCGAGGTTGTAACCAAAGCAGTTTTGCGAATAATAAAAACAGGCAGAGTTCCCGTCAGAATTACCGTCGGAGCAGACTATAAGCTTCTCGTTTTTCTTAAAAGACTTTTTCCTCTGTGCGTTGTTGAAAAGATACTGACTGCAATGTATCCGAAGCATAATCAAAAAAATTAAAAAAATTTCAAATAATTGTGGTTATACCTATTGCAAAACACAATATGTTGTGCTATTATAGGCGTACACCCGCAAAAAACGGACTGATTTTGTTTTAAGGATGAGTAAAACTGCTATGAATATTCAAGGCTTTCAAAAACTGACTTTGCTTGATTTTCCCGGGAAAATGGCGTGCACCGTCTTTACGGCTGGCTGTAATCTGCGCTGCCCGTTCTGCCACAATTCCCGCCTTGTTATAAATCCCGAAAAGCAGAGCGAGTTCACGGTTGACGAAATTTTGGCATACCTCAAAAAACGCACGGGCGTTCTCGACGGAGTTGCCATAACGGGCGGCGAGCCTTTGATGCAGCCCGACATCGATTGTTTTATCGAGCAGGTCAGAGCGCTCGGCTACGCCGTTAAGCTTGACACAAACGGTACATTTCCCGATAGGCTCAAGGATATAGTCGGTCGCGGGCTGGTTGATTATGTTGCCATGGATGTCAAAAATTCCCCCGCAGGATATCCCGAAACCGTCGGCATCGGCGGCTACGACATTTCCAAAATCAAAGAGAGCATAGATTTTCTCTTGACGGGAAATGTTGACTATGAATTCAGAACAACGGTTGTGCGCGAATTTCACAGCGTTTTTGAAATTGACGGTATCGGAAAAATGATAAAGGGCGCAAAACGCTGTTTTCTTCAGGCGTTTGTCGATTCGGGAGAGCTTATCGGTTTTGACCTTTCACCCGTTCCGAAAGCAGAGATGGAGGAGATGCGTAAGGTTATGCTGAAATATGTTGATTTTTGTGAGCTCAGAGGCGTTGATTAAAAAAATCACCCTCGTAGGCTGATGAAAAAATGCACAAATTTATATGCATATATAGTACAGTTTTCACAAACTTCAAAAATCAGGCACAATATATTGATAAATCCATTGACACGGGCGTCAATATTTGCTAATATGCAAAGGTATCACGGTTGGATTTAATAATTTTCTATAAATTACTTTGGAAAGGAAAGTGTGGTTATGTATCAGGTAGTAAAAAGAGACGGAAAAACCGCCGAGTTTGATGTTCTCAAAATCTCGGAGGCGATAAAGAAAGCGTTTGAGTCGCAGGAGAAGCAGTATCATCCCTCGACCATCGATTTCCTTGCGCTCAAGGTTACGGCAGATTTTGAGCCTAAAATCAAGGATTCCCTTATAGCTGTTGAGGATATTCAGGACAGCGTTGAGCAGGTTCTCATTCAGGCGGGCTATGCCGATGTTGCGAAGGCATACATTCTTTACCGCAGACAGCGCGAGAAGCTCCGCAATCTCAAATCAACCATTCTTGACTATAAAGAGCTTGTTAACAGCTATGTTAATGTTACCGACTGGCGCGTTAAGGAGAACTCAACCGTCACATATTCCGTCGGCGGTCTTATTCTCAGCAACTCCGGTGCAATTACCGCAAACTATTGGCTTTCCGAAATATATGATGATGAAATTGCAAACGCACACAGAAATGCAGATATTCATCTTCACGATCTTTCAATGCTTACCGGCTATTGCGCGGGCTGGTCGCTCAGGCAGCTTATTCAGGAAGGTCTCGGCGGCGTTCCCGGCAAAATAACCTCCGCTCCCGCGAGCCATCTTGCAACCCTTTGCAATCAGATGGTAAACTTCCTCGGCATTATGCAGAACGAGTGGGCAGGCGCTCAGGCATTTTCATCGTTTGATACCTATCTTGCACCCTTCGTTAAGGTTGATAATCTCAGCTATGAGCAGGTTAAAAAGTGCATCGAATCCTTTGTATTCGGCGTAAACACTCCCAGCCGCTGGGGTACTCAGGCTCCGTTCTCAAACATTACTCTTGACTGGACGGTTCCTGCCGACCTTGCAGAGCAGAACGCTATTGTCGGCGGCAAAGAAATGGATTTCAAATATAAAGACTGCAAAGCGGAAATGGATATGGTTAACAAGGCGTTCATCGAAATTATGATTGAGGGCGACGCCAACGGCAGAGGCTTCCAGTATCCCATTCCCACTTACTCAATAACAAGTGATTTCGATTGGTCTGAAACAGAGAATAATAAGCTTCTCTTTGAGATGACCTCAAAATACGGCACTCCCTATTTCTCAAACTATGTTAACAGCGATATGGAGCCGAGCGATGTCCGCTCAATGTGCTGCCGTCTGCGCCTTGACCTTCGCGAGCTTCGCAAAAAGTCGGGCGGCTTCTTCGGCAGCGGCGAGAGCACAGGCTCAATCGGCGTTGTAACAATCAATCTTCCCAGAATTGCTTATCTTGCTGAGGATGAAAAGGATTTCTACAGACGCCTTAATAAAATGATGGATATTGCCGCCCGTTCACTTAAAGTTAAGAGAACGATTATCACAAAGCTTCTCAACGAGGGTCTTTATCCTTACACAAAGCGTTATCTCGGCACATTTGACAATCACTTCTCCACCATCGGTCTTGTCGGTATGAACGAAGTAGGTCTTAACGCAAATTGGCTCAGAGCCGATATGACAAGCCCCAAAACTCAGGAGTTCGCAAAGGATGTTCTTAACCATATGAGAGAGCGCCTTTCCGATTATCAGGAGGAATACGGCGATCTTTATAACCTTGAAGCAACTCCCGCAGAGTCAACCTCATACCGCCTTGCGAAGCACGATGTAAAGCGTTATCCCGGCATTATCACAGCGTCCAAGGAAACTCCTTATTATACCAACAGCTCACATCTTCCCGTTGGTTACACAGAGGATGTTTTTGAGGCTCTTGATATTCAGGATGAGCTTCAGACCCTTTATACCTCGGGCACGGTATTCCATGCATTCCTCGGCGAAAAGCTGCCTGATTGGAAAGCGGCGGCAAACCTTGTCAGAAAGATTGCAGAGAATTACAAGCTGCCTTATTACACCCTTTCTCCCACATATTCGGTCTGCCGCAACCACGGCTATATTTCGGGCGAAAGATTTACCTGCCCCGACTGCGGCTCGGATACCGAGGTTTACAGCAGAATTACCGGCTATTACAGACCCGTTCAGAACTGGAACGACGGCAAGGCTCAGGAATATAAGGAGCGCAAGGTTTACGATATCGCCAATTCCGATATCTCCAAGCATGCCGCTCACGCTCACGGCGGCGGATGCTGCTGCGGCGCAGAGCCCACACAGGATGTCTGCGTGCTTGCCGACGGACTTTATCTTTTCAAAACCACAACCTGCCCCAACTGCAAGATAGCTCTTTCGCTTCTTGACAAAGCGGGAATTGCGGTTAATGAAATTCTTGCCTACGAAAACGAAGACCTTGCAATAGAGCTCGGCGTAAGGCAGGCTCCCACGCTTGTTGCCGTTTCGGCAGGTCAGATAGTAAAATACGCAGGCGTTGCGGAAATCAAGAAATTCATTGAGGCTGCAAAGGGCGCGGCTGTTTAAGGAATGATTTGATGTATGACATTATCATAATCGGCGCAGGCCCCGCCGGCTTAACGGCGGCGGTCTATGCCCGCAGAGCCGAAAAATCCGTGCTTGTTCTCGAAAAGGGCGTTTTCGGCGGGCAGGTAACATATTCTCCGCTTATCGAAAACTATCCGGGCTTTGCCGCAATGAGCGGCAATGAGTTTGCGGAAAAGCTCATCGACCAGGCGCTTTCACAGGGCGCGGATATTGAGATGGAAACCGTAACGGAAATCCGCGATAACGGCAGCAGCAAAACCGTTGTTACCGAGGAGGGCGAGCACGAAGCAAAGGCGGTTATAATCGCAACCGGAGTTAAGCACAGGCAGATAGGTCTGCCGAATGAAAACGAGCTCGTCGGCGAAGGCGTTTCCTATTGCGCCGTTTGTGACGGAGCGTTTTTCAGAGGTCAGACCGTTGCCGTTCTCGGCGGCGGAAACTCCGCGCTTCAGGAGGCTGCTCTTCTTTCCGAAACCTGCAAAAAGGTTTATGTTATTCAAAACCTCGATTATTTGACGGGCGAAGCAAAGCTTGCCGAAAAGCTGAAAGCGCGGGATAATGTTGAGTTCATTATGGGAACCGTCATTTCGGCTCTCAACGGCGAGAAAGCTCTTGAAAGCCTGACTCTTCGCAGAGAAGCGGACGGTGCAGAAAGCAAGCTTGAAGTCAGCGGACTTTTTGTTGCGATAGGATTAATTCCCGGTAACGCCGCGTTTGCGGATATAGCAGGTCTTGACGAATGGGGATATATCGATTCCGACGAAAACTGCTTGACCAAAACTCCCGGAGTTTTCACGGCGGGGGACTGCCGCAAAAAGCAGATTAGGCAGATAACAACTGCCGCTGCCGACGGCTCCGTTGCAGCGCTTGCAGCGTGCAGATATATCGACTCTATGTAAAAATTTAACCCTATGCTCCTTGTCGGGGCATAGGGTTGTTGATTTTTGCTTATAACATTCAGTCGAGCTCTTTTTCGCTTGCAATCACCGCACCGGTTTTGGCGTTGATTTCGTAGCTGTATTCATATAATCCGACCTTGAATTCAACATCGTAGTGCGAAATTATATCGTCTTTTTCAAGCTCAGCCTTAACAGCCTTTGCATCCTCGGCTTTTATTCCTGCGTGTTTGAGAGCCGCTTCTATTGCCGCCTGAGACGAGATGTATTCCTCGGAAGCCGGGACAGCGGATTTTTTAATTTTCTCTTTCTCAAAATCAATAACTGCGCCGGTCTTTGCGTCGATTTCATAATCATATTCGTAATCGCCGCTTATAAGCTCAATATCGTAGTGGGGTATAATGTCGTCGCCGTCAAAATCCGCCTTGTTGACCACAGCGTCCTCGGCTTTTATTCCTGCGTGCTTGAAAGCCGCGTCCATCGCCTTCTGCATTGCCGCGTCAACTCCGATATATCCGGATTTTTCGGGATTTTTGGAGGGAACGGTATCGACAGCCGAAGACGGTTCTGTTACTGAATTATCAACAATGGCTTCGGATTCGCTTTTGAGTATCTTTCCGCTGTCTGCCGAGATTTCATATTCATACTTTTTGCCGTCTGCGATAAATTCAATTTCATATTCGGGAGTCTGAGCATCGGGATCAAGCTTTATTTTTGTGAAATTTGCGTTTTCACGCTTAACGGCGGCATGATTCAGAGCCGCTTCCACAGCGTCTTCCGATGAAATGGACTTTAGTGTTACCGCCTGCGCCTCTGATTTTGAGGCGGCGGCATTGTTGAGGGCGGTTTGGCTCGTTTTGCCGTCAGAGCAGGCGGCAAAGAGCACAACCGAGCAAACCAGAGCGAAAATTCCTGTAAAAACAAACAGCTTCTTTTTCATTTTTTTCTTCCTTTCAAAATTAAATGTTAATCAATGTTAATCAGACTGCCTGACGGAAAAGGTTTTCAAAAAATCTGATAATCAGGCTGAGAATATAGTCGAAGTCAAAATCATAGCTTTTTTCAATGTCGTGCTCAAATTTAAGAATGTTTCCGTTTTCTGCGTCGATTGTGTAATCATACTCATTGAAACGGTCGGTTCGGAACTCGATATCGTATTCATATCTGCCGTTGTCAAAGTCAAGCTCCGATTTTGTGAATTTAACATCTTCTTCTTTCAGGTTTGCGTGTTCAAGAGCTATTGCTTTTGCCTGCTCAACCGTTATTTGATTTGCAGAGGCTGCATTGGCAAATACCGCCATTGTAAGAATAGCTGCGGCTGCGAGGATTAGGGAGATGATTTTTTTCATTTTGTTTTCTTCCTTTCTTGTTTCGGGAATTGCTTTCCCTTAATGCACCCTTATAATAACCCGCAAAGATTAAAGAAACATTAGAAAATCAAAGTTTTTTTAAAAAGTTATGATAAATTTTGAACCCTTCCCGTATTCCGATTCGGCACGAACAGTACCGCCGTGGAGCTCGGCAATTTTTTTAACCAGGGCAAGCCCGATGCCAAATCCTTCTCCGCCGCTTCTGGACGGGTCGGCTCGGTAAAACCTGCCCCATATTTTAGGAAGAACATCTTCTTTTATGCCGATTCCGTCATCTTCTACGGAAAGAACGGTTTCCGAACCGCACTTTTTCAAAGCGACCCTGATTTTGCCGTTTTCTTTTCCGTAGCGTACGGCGTTTGAAAGCAGGTTTTCCAGCAGACGGGTTATTAGCGAAACATCCATATTTAATAATATGTTTTCTTCAATATCGCTTTCAAGAGTTATTCCTTTTTGGGTTTTGAAAGAGCGGCATACTTCATCGGTGAGCAGACTCAGGTCAGCCTCCTCAAAATTAAAGCGTTCCATGCCCTTTTCGGTTCGCGTTAAGGTCAGCAGAGCCGAAACGAGAGCGGTCATTTTGTCGGCTTGCTCGCTGACGGAAACAAGAGCCTCCTGTTTGTCTTTTTCGTCCGCTTTGTCAGACAGAGCAAATTCGCACTCGGCTTTTATGACGGCAAGGGGAGTACGCAGCTCGTGAGATGCGTCGGAAGTGAACTGTTTCTCGTTTTCAAAAGAAATTTGAAGCCGCTCGAGCATTTCGTTAAAGGTTTCGGCGAGAGTTGCTATTTCATCGGAGCCGCCGTCGGTTTCTATTCTTTTTGTCAAGTCGCTGCCCGAATTTATTTCCTTTGCAGATGCCGTTATCTTTTCAACGGGGCTGATTGTCCTTTTTGAAATTAAATAAGCCCCGAGAGCGGCGAACGCGATAAACAGGGGAATGATATAAATGATTGCTTTGTTTATTGCGCCGAAGGTGCTTTCGGCTGCCGACGCCGCAACGCTTCCTCTTATCCAGATTCCGCTGTAAAGCGGGTTTGTGCAGACAAATTCTATTTTAAAAACCTGTCGGTTTTCATATCCCGGAATTTCTGCGGATACTATTTTTGCGTTTTCTCGGTCTGTTCCCGCGTGGTTTAAAGCAATGGCGATTGCTTCTTCGGTGTCAATACCGCCGTAGAACGAGGTTACGGTATAGCCGCTCTCGCTTATGTCCTCCGAGGCGCATACATCTGCCTCGTATTTTATTATCTGACCCGTAAAAACATCTATCTCATATTCATATTTATTAAATGAAAGAAAGGTGTCATATACATAATACTCGCCGTTTTCGCCCGATAAACGGCTTGTTTCTCCGTTTGCAAACGGTTTTTCCGCTCCGATTGCAGGCGAATTTCCGCTTATCAGTTCGGAATTTTCGCCGTAAACATCGCAATAAACGCCGTCTGAATAAAAAACAAAATCCTTTTCAATTTCGAGTATTCCGTTTTTGTATTCTATTTCATCGGCGTTCCTTTCAACGGTGCGTATGAGTGACTGCCGGATTTCAGAGCCGGCAACACGGCGGCTCATTACCAGAATTCCTCCGATTGTGACGGCACAAATAAGCGTAACGAGCAGAGTTATCCAAACCGTTGTTTTAAATTTGAATGATGCTTTTTTCATTTCTTCACCTTTCTAAGTATTATTTGAGCATATATCCTGCGCCTCTTACCGTATGGATAAGCTTTCTGTCAAATCCGTCGTCAAGCTTCTTGCGCAGGTAGCGGATATAAACATCAACAACATTCGTTCCGCCCTCATAGTCAAAGTTCCATATATGATTTTCAATTTTTTCGCGGCTTAAAACAATTCCGCTGTTTATTGCAAGATATCTGAGCAGCTCATATTCCTTTGCGGAAAGAATAATGGGCTTGCCTGCCCGGGAAACGCTGCGGTTGGCTGTGTTTACGGTTAAATCGTCTATTTTGATAACGCTTGTTTTGTGGCTTGAGTTTTTTCTGACCATCACTCTTATCCTTGCAAGAAGCTCTTCAAGAGCAAAAGGCTTTATCAGATAATCGTCTGCGCCCGAGTCAAGCCCGTTTACTCGGTCATCAACGCTGTCGCGCGCGGTCAGAAACAAAACGGGGATATGATTTCCTTCGTTTCTGATCTTCTTGACGAGCGCAATGCCGTCGGTTTTCGGCATCATGATATCCAAAACGGCGGCGTCATAATCAGCCGATGACAGAAAGTCATAGGCTTCCTCGCCGTCAAAAGCACTGTCAACGCTGTATCCTGCGGCAGAAAGCTGCTTGGTGATAACTCTGTTAAGGCTTCTTTCGTCTTCTGCGACAAGAATTCTCATACTTTCATCCTCCCGTAAACGCCGTTTGGGCATTATCTTTTCTCACTTATAATTTTACATTCTTTTTTCTCGCCTGTCAATAAATACTCTTGGCAGATAAATTTAAGAAAATTGTAATTTTTCGTACATTTAGTTTTAATTGTAATGATATATATAATTTAGTTGAAATATCGGAGGTGCGGTAAATGAAGAAGAATTTAAAAATATTTTTAATCGGCATAACGGCGGTGGCTGCCGCCGTAGCGATTGCCGCCGCGCTGATAGGCGATTCCGCTCAGGTGATAATAGACCCCGGCCACGGCGGAACGGATGTCGGCGCGGAGTTTAACGGCAGATATGAAAAGGACGATAATCTTGCCGTTGCGCTGCTCGTTAACGAAAAGTTGCAGGATATGGGTGTTGATTCCCGCCTGACGAGAGATGACGATAAATTTATCAGCCTTGAAAAGCGGTGCAAAATTGCCAACAGAAAAAATGCTCAGGCATTTGTTTCGCTCCACAGAAACAGCGCAGAAAACGCCGAGGGTGTTGAGATATGGATAAGCAGCAACGAGCCGAAAGCGGATTTAGCTCTTGCCGAAAGCATAATGCAGGCGCTTGACGGTGCGGGGATTTCGCAAAACAGGGGAGTTAAAGCGGGGTATGCGCGCGGAGACGGAAAGGACTATTATGTTAACAGCCACACGGATATGCCGAGCTGCCTTGTTGAACTCGGTTTTATGAACAGCGAAACCGACAACGAGCTTTTCGACAGCAAGCTTGACGCCTATGCCGAGGCAATAGCCCGCGCGATTGCGGAGTCGGTAACAAAATGAGTGATAAAATAAGCAGAGCTGATTTTGCCGTCAGCTCTGCCTTTCTTATATCTCTCTTTTGATTTTTTCTATTATCCTTTTTTCAAGCCTCGAAATGTAGCTTTGCGATATCCCGAGAGCGTCTGCAACCTCTTTTTGAGTGTATTCTCTGCCGCCGCCTATGCCGAAGCGCATTGTCATTATTTTTCTTTCGCGCTCGCCGAGAGAATTAACGGCTCGGTAAAGCCTGCTTCGCTCGTCATCTGCTTCAATATCGCGGTAAATTTCGTCGGGCTCGCTGCCGAGAACATCCGAGAGCAAAAGCTCGTTGCCGTCCCAGTCAACATTGAGCGGCTCATAATAAGAAACCTCGGCTTTTATTGAATTTGTTTTTCGCAGATACATCAGAATTTCGTTTTCAATGCACCTCGAAGCGTAGGTGGCAAGCTTGATATTTTTGGAAATTCTGAAAGTATTTACCGCTTTTATTAACCCGAGTGTGCCGATTGAAATAAGGTCCTCAATCGGAATGCCCGTGTTTTCAAATTTTTTTGCTATATACACAACAAGGCGCAGATTGTGAACTATCAATTCCTCCCGTGCGTCCTTGTCGCCCTGCTCGAGCTTTTTAAGATAGTCAAGCTCTTTTTCTGCGCTAAGCGGCGGCGGCAGAGTTTCAGGCCCGTTTATGTAATCAATCTCTATTTCAAAAAGCTTTGCCTTGATTGCGGCGAGCAGCTTCCCGAACCTCTCTCCGATTTTGAAAGTCATCCTTTAATTCTTCCCCTTTCTGCGGCTGAGCCGCGTTTTATGCTGTATTCAACGGCGTCAAAAACAGGAACGCCGAGAAGCGCCGAGTATCCTCCCGAAACGATTTTTTTATCCGTTACGGCTATGTATATTTCTTTTGCAAAGGCATGAAATTCGTTGATTTCAATTTCAACCTCGTCCGCCATAAAAGCGGGCAGAGCGCCGCCGTCCTTGATTGTTGAAAACGGAATAAGGCGAAAATTTTTCATATCGCTCAGCTGTGATTTTTCATAAAGGCTTTTTACAAAATCGTTTTCCGCGATTATTACGGGCTTTCCCGAAAAGCAGTCGCACAGAGTGTTTCCCGAATCGAAAAGAGCCTTTCCCTCAACCGATTTTTCACCGGCAGTTATTTTAATGTGATAAATGCATTTCTGCGGAACTCTGCTTCTCGTCAGGCGTGAAAGTATGCTTAAAATAATATAGCAGACAATCGCGCTGACGGTTAAAGTCAATATATCAATGTCAAAATAAACAACTCCGTTTTTATACATTGCGGCGTTCGGCAGCAAAAATGTGCAGACAGCAAGCATTATTCCCGCAAAAACAAAGTTTGCAATAAAGAAAGCGGCAAAGCATTTTACAAAGGCTTTAACCGACTTTGCGCCGAATGCCGCGAAAACCATAATAAGCAAAAAAGCGATTTTAACGGCGATACTTAACCACAGTGGCATATTATCGATAAAGATAATCAGCGAAAAAAGCCCTGCGAGAGCGGAAGCGGCAAGGAACCTCAGTGCCCTGAATTCACAGGCAGTAATTGCGGCGGCGGCTCTCAGAAGCAAATAATTAATTATTATGTTTATAACAACAAGTATGTCGGCGTAAATAACGGTGTTCAGAGCTGTCACCCCGCAAAAAAACTGTAATTGTTTCTCTCTGTTTATGAGTATAACTCCGCGAGCGGTTGCATTTTGTCGCAACGGGGAAGAAAAATAAACTTTTCTATTGAATATCCGTTCGGTCGGGTATATAATGATTTCCGAAGACAGGAGGATGATTAATTTGAAAGGATATCTTTTTGATACGCATATTCACACAAAGGAGGCAAGCTCCTGCGGCGAAGTTCCCGCGGCGGAGGTTGTTAAGAGATATAAGTCTCTCGGTTACAGCGGAATAATCGTTACCGACCATGTTCACGCCGCGCAGTTTGCAAAGCACGGTTCAACTTATAAAGAGCAGGCGGAAAAATATCTCTCGGGTTACAGGACGGCAAAGGCTTTTGAAGATGAGAATTTCAAAGTTATTCTCGGTATGGAAATCCGATTTCTTGAAAATGACAATGACTATCTGCTCTACGGCTTTGACGAGGATTTTGTTTTTTCACGCGATCTTGCTCATTTTGAGTCGCTTGAAGCTTTCAAACCCGTTGTTGAAGAAAATAACCTTATTATCTTTCAGGCTCATCCGTTCAGACGCCATATGACGATTATTAACCCGGCTCTTGTTGACGGAATTGAAGTTTACAACGGTCACGGCAATCACAATTCGAGCAACGATATTGCCTACGCATGGGCGGTAAAATATTCTCTGCCGATGCTTTCGGGTTCGGATTTTCACGGCAACACGGAAATGGAACCGGGCGGAGTGTATTTTGAAGAATATGTTGATGATTCAAAAGCAGTTGCACAGGCGCTGAGAGATAAAAAATACACCCTTAAATGTTATCAGAAATAAAAAATCACGCGGAGCAGAATTTTGGTTTTGCTCCGCGTTTTTTGGCTCAGAACAGCTGATTTTTACCTTTTTCAAGCTTGCCGACGAGTCTGTTCATTTCCGCTTTTGACCTGACGCTGCGCGAAAGGTCAATCAGGCGTTTCTTTTCATTCTCGTTGAGCAGAGCAAAGGTATGCATGGCTTTTTCACTGCGGGAAAGCGCCATTCCGAGACCCTGAGGAATTCCGTTTAAATCGGACATTTTAAACACCTCACATATATTTTTCTCGTATTGACGGGATTTATACGGCAATAAATGCGCTTCGTAAATACTGCCGATAAATTTCTTCTTCATCTTTGCCTTTTTAACTTGTTTTTATATTTAATATGTGTTATAATGACTCAAATATTTGATTTTAAAATTGGGGGGAATTTGATGCGATACAGAGAAATGGGTAAAACAGGCGTTAAAGTTTCCGTTCTCGGTTTCGGTTGCATGAGATTGCCGACCGTTGACGGCGACGACAGCCGCATTGACGAAGAAAGAGCAATTAAGATTATAAGGAACGGAATTGACAGCGGCATAAATTATGTTGACACCGCTTACGGTTACCATTCTGGCAACAGCGAAAGGCTTGTCGGCAAGGCATTAAAGGACGGTTACCGCGATAAGGTTAATCTTGCAACAAAGCTTCCGCTGTGGAATATTAACTGTGAAGAGGATGTTGACAGGCTTCTGAATGAGCAGCTTGCAAAGCTTGATACGGATTATATTGATTTTTATTTGCTTCATGCGGTTAATAACGATTCGTGGGAAAACAAGGTGCTCAAATTCAATGTTCTTCCCAAGCTTGAGCAAAAGCTTGCCGAGGGAAAAATCAGGCATCTCGGTTTTTCCTTCCATGATGACCTCGAGGTTTTTAAAAAGGTTATCGATTCATATGACGGCTTTGAATTTTGCCAGATACAGTTCAATTACATAGATGTTGACTATCAGGCGGGTATGGAGGGTCTTCAATACGCCGCCTCAAAGGGTCTGGGCGTTATCGTTATGGAGCCGCTTCTCGGCGGCAAGCTTGCCGCGCCTCATGAGAAAATTGCGGAAAAGCTGAGCAAGGATAAAACTCCCGTTGAATGGGCGCTCGATTTCGTTTGGAACAGACCCGAGGTTTCAATGCTGCTGAGCGGTATGGGTACCGAGCAGATGGTTGAGGATAACCTCGGCTATGCAGACAAGGCGCAGGCAGGTATGCTTTCGGGAGAGCAGCTTGATATGCTTTCTCAGGCAAAGCATATTTTTGATGAAATGAATCTTGTGCCCTGCACGGGCTGCGAATATTGTATGCCCTGCCCGTCGGGAGTAAAAATACCCAAGGTTTTCTCGGCGTTTAACAATATAACGACCGGCGGCAGACGGCTTGTAAAAGAGATTTTCCCCGATATCGAAACTAATGCGTCTCTTTGCAAGAAGTGCGGCAAATGTCAGAATGCCTGCCCTCAGCATATTGAAATTATCGATACTTTGAAAAAAATTATTGACAAGTTTTAATGGGGTGAAGATATGAAAATTTTGTTTCAGGGCGATTCTATAACTGACGCGGGCAGAGACCGCAGCGATTTTCACAATCTCGGCAGCGGATATCCGCTTTACGCGGCGAAATATATTTCAGAAGAAAATCCCGATGAGAGCTTTGAATTCATTAATCTCGGCATAAGCGGCGATCAGACGGCGAACCTCGTTGAGAGGCTTGAAAGCGATTTTATTGCCGTTAATCCGGATTTTGTTTCAATACTCATCGGCATTAACGATACTTGGCACAGAGCGGCGACCCGCTCGTGGCTCGGAAACGATGTTTTTGAAGCAAATTACCGCAAGGTTCTCACGGCTCTTAAAGAAAGAACTAACGCAAAAATACTTATGCTTGAAGCGTTTTTGCTCCCCGTTCCCGATAAGGAGTATTTCAGGGTTGACCTTGACCCGAAAATTCACATTGAGCGTAGGCTTGCAAGAGAATTTGCGGATTACTATATTCCGCTTGACGGTCTTTTTGCTCAGAATTGCATAGGCGTTGAGCCGACTCATTGGTCGCCCGACGGTGTTCACCCAAACGAAAACGGCTCCGAGCTTATCGGCAGATTTTATGCGGACGCATTCAATAAAATAATAAAACAGGCGAAATGAAAAAATGAATCAGTTAAAAAAAGTTTTAAATTATATTTTTGTTGACGGACTTTCGGGAATGGCTCTTGGTTTGTTTGCAACGCTTATTATCGGCACTATTCTTGAACAGATAGGCGGCTTTATTAATAACAGTATCGGCGTTTATCTTATTTCGATTGCTGCCGTTGCAAAGTCGCTCACGGGCGCGGGCATCGGCGTGGGAATTGCGTTTAAATACAAGGTTTCACCGCTTGCAGG
>JAEDGK010000099.1 GCA_016297555.1 Clostridiaceae bacterium | reverse complement strand
CAATACCGTATTCAGCAGTGTGGTGCATCTCCCATGTTCTTATCTGAACCTCAAAGGGAATTCCCTCTTTGCCGAGCACGGTTGTGTGGAGCGACTGATACATATTGGGCTTCGGAGTTGAAATATAATCTTTAAATCTGCCGGGGATGGGCTTAAACATATCGTGAATAACACCCAAGCAGTTATAGCAGTCGATAACCGTGTCAACAATTATTCTGACCGCATATATGTCGTAAATCTGGTCAAAATTCTTATTCTGCATATACATCTTTCTGTATATGCCGTGAACGGATTTGATTCTGCCGCTCACCTGCGCGCCCGAAACAACGGATTTTATTCTTTCCTCAATTCTTGCCTTGATATCGGCAAGAAACTCATTCCTTGAGCGGCTCTGCTTTTCGAGCGATTCCTCAATATCGTGATAAGCCACGGGGTCAAGATAGCTGATAGAAAGATCCTCAAGCTCCTCTTTAATGGGTCTGATACCGAGGCGGTGAGCTATCGGGGCATAGATTTCTATTGTTTCAAGGGCAATCTCTCTGCGCCTTTGCTCGGGCTTGAACATAAGAGTTCGCATATTATGAAGCCTGTCTGCGAGCTTGATAATAATAACTCTGATATCGCGCGACATGGCAATGAGCATCTTTCGGATATTCTCCGCCTGCTGTTCTTCCTTGGTTTGGAGAGGAACCTTGCCGATTTTTGTTACTCCGTCAACAAGCTCCGCAACCGTTTCGCCGAATTCCTTTCTGACTTCCTCAATGGTGAGCTTTGTATCCTCAACCGTATCGTGAAGTATAGCGGCGACTATTGACGCCTCATCCATACCGAGGCTTGCCAGAATAATCGCCACGCTCAGCGGATGCATAATATACGGCTCGCCCGAAAGCCTTTTTTGCCCCTCATGAGCTTCGCCTGCAATGCGGTATGCCTTTTTCACGGAGCATATCTCATCTTCGGAACAGCTTTCGCCTATAAGATTTATAAGCTGCTCCATGCTCTCCTCGGGAGTTGAACAGCTCAAGCTGCTTGTCTTTTTAAAATCCTTCATAGCCTCTCCTCAGTCAAACACATTCCCTTATCCTTTTCATAATTTCCGAATCCTCAAGATTGACCTTGACGGGATTCTCGGGAACATATATCATATCGTCCTCGTTTGCGGCGAGAACGCCCATTTCAAGCATTATTTCGACCACGGCGGTTATTTTTGCAAGCTTTTCGCCGTCGTCGCCCAAGCGAACACAAAGCTCCTCGCAGTATTTATCTTTAATCGGCTTTGCTTTTATGCTTTTGAACACGCTCACTTCAAGCTCTCTGTCGGGCAGAAGCTCCGCCGCCTCCTGCGGAGTGAGCTTTTCTCTGCGAGAAAACCGCTCAAACAGGCTGATTGCCTTTAACACCTTTTCCTCATCGGTTGCGCTCGGTCTTATTCCTCTGACGATAACCGAAACGCGGGTTTCGCCGTTATAAACATTTCTGTCAAGGTTTACGGCAAGGTCAACGGTGTCTCCCTTTTCAAACGGGAAGCGTTTCTCGGGCATTCCGAAAAACACAACGCTCGTTCTTGCGCCGTTTTTGGAAACCGTCATACGAATATGTCTGCCCTCGGAAACAGCCGCCGTTTCTTCAATACGCACTCCGAAAAGCCCGAAGCAGGGCTGCGGATTGCCCGAGCCGAAGGGTTCAAGCAGGCTCATTGCCGAAATCACTCCGAGGCTTATTGAGCCGGGGAGCAAGCGGCAGTCGATTTTTTGGATTGCAAAGGGCATTTCCTTATCTGCGGCATATTCGTTTATTCTTTTTCTGAATTCATCTATGCGTGAGGATTTCAGACCGACTCCCGCCGCCAGAGTGTGACCGCCGAAATGATCAAGGCAATCGGATACCGCCTCTATTGCATCATAAATCGAAAAGCCCTCGATGCTTCTGCACGATCCTCTCGCATTTTCGCCCTCACGCGAAATAACAATGCAGGGTCTGCCGAATTTTTCGGTTATCCTTGCGGCAACAATTCCGATAACACCCTGATGCCATCCCTCGCCGTCAACAACTATTATCCTGTCATTAAGTATGCCCGAATCGGCAGTAAGCATTGCCGCCGCCTGAGAAAAAATCTCCGTTTCGGTTCTCTGCCTGAGAGCATTCATAGAATTAATTTCCTCGGCAAGCTCCTGCGCCGTGTCATAATCCTCGCACAAAAGCAAATCAAGCGCCCTATGAGCCGAGCCCATTCTGCCTGCGGCGTTGATTCTCGGGCAGACCGTAAATGCCGCCGTTGAAGCCGAAAACAACTTTTCGCCCACGCCCGCCGCCTGCATAAGAGCCTCGATGCCGGGGCGCGGATTATCGTTGATTATTCTGAGCCCTCTGCGAACCATAACACGATTTTCGCCCGTGAGAGTTACAACATCGCCTATCGTTCCGAGAGCCACGAGATCTCCGTATTCTTCAATAAGTATGTCGCCGTCGTCGCCCTCAAGCGCGCAAACAAGCTTAAACGCCACGCCGACGCCCGACATTTCCTTAAAACTGCTCGGGCAATCCTGCCTGTGAGGGTCAACCACCGCAAACGCTTCGGGCAGCTTATCGCCGACCTTATGGTGGTCGGTAACAATCAGCTCAACGCCAAGCTCTGCGGCACGCTTTGCCTCGTCAATGGCGGAAACGCCGTTATCAACCGTAACAATGAGCTTAACTCCCCTGTCGGCAAGCTCCTCGATTGCTCCGATATTCAGCCCGTAGCCCTCGGTGAGTCTGTCGGGTATATAACGGATAACATTTGCTCCGCGCGTTTCAAGGTAGGAATAAAGCAGAGCGGTAGCCGTTACGCCGTCGGCATCATAATCGCCGAAAACGCATATCAGCTCGAAATCGTCAATCGCTCTGTTTATCCTTTCCGCCGCCTTCGCCATGTCGGCGATTGAAAGCGGAGAGAGAGAAAGCGGAGCGTCTGTATCAAAAAAATCGCTTATTTCATCAATATTGTCAAAGCCTCTTGAGGTTGCCAGCAGAGCCGCAAACGGGTCAACGCTCAGCTCCTGAGCAATCTGCGCCGCAAAATCCTTGCTGCTCTTTGCCACAATCCACTTTTTGCGTCTCAAAAGCAATCATTCCTTTCAATCATATTAGTATAACAGTTACGCCGCGAGATTTCAAGAAATTTTGCATATATTTGTCATATATTTTACAATTATTATAAATACAACCGTATTTGAGCCGGCTATACTATGCTCCGAAACGCAAAAAGACCGCGCTTTCTGCACGGTCAGTTAAAATCAATATTCAATTTTCTGCGCTCGCAACCGCTTGCCGATATCAGCAGTTAATCTGCTCTCTTTGCGGTTCGGCAGGCGCAATACAGATTAAAAGTTTTTCTGATTTTGCCTTTGAATCCGCTCTCTCAATTTTCGGCTTTTGCGGCTGCGAGCTGATGTTCTGCACTGTACATCGGGTATCGCCGCCTTTCCGTTATTCACTTCACCACACATTTGACTTCTGACTTCAAATCTATGGTAAAGAGGCTGAAATCCGAGGAAATGATTTTGCTTTCAGTTTTTGGTTTTTATTTTTGTTCTGTTCTGTTTTATTTTGTTTTCCTCGGTTCCTTTCCTCGCCTATAATATAGCACATTGTTTGTGCTTTGTCAATAGTTTTTTCTTAAAAAGTTGAAATTTTTTATTGACTTTGCACTTCTCTATATTTTCTATTGACTTAAAGCCGAAACAGCGTTAAAATATAAATGAGCTAAATGAAAGGAATACCGACGGATGAATAACGAAGAATACACCCCCGATATTGTAAGCATAATTGACGAAGACGGAAAAGAGCATATTTTTGAGGAGCTTGACAGAATTGAGACCGACACGGGCAGATATGTTGCCCTGCTTCCGCTCCCCGAAAAGCCCGACGAAATAACCGAGGACGATAACGAGCTTATCATTCTGAGGGTTGAAGAAGAAGAAAACGGAGAAACCTACCTTTGCCCGATTGAAGACGACGATGAATTCAACGAAATCGGCGCCGCGTTTGAAGAAAGACTTGCGGAGCTTTTTGATTTTGAAGATGAAGCGGAATAATCTCGGCGCAAATAAATAAACTATAATTACAATAATACAAACGGCAGCCGAAGCGGTTGCCTCATCACCCCTGCCTTGTGCGATTTATTTGCAGCCTATATGTAACCCAACACACATTATAAGGGAGCCTTGCTCCGGTGGCGGATTGCAGACCTCCCGCCCGGCTCTGCCGAGGCGGACGAAGGGAGCGTGAAAGCATCGGGCGGCACCCACCTGCTTAAAGAGCAGGTTACAATCGGCTGCATACGGCTTGGCGGGGGTAATTTTATTTTTTCCCGGAGGAAAGTTACGGTGCAAAAGCTTTTTAACGCAGTTTTACTTGATATCGTGCCTGTTGAGCGCGGCTTTATTTATGCCTGCAGGGAAACTCTGCCCGAGGGCGGCGAAGCTGCCGCTTTTTATAATTACAATCAGGAAATCGATATTTTTGAAAAAATCCCCGTCAGGTCTTACATAAGCGCAAAGCTCGGCGAAAACGCCGTTGACATTGCGCGCTCTCTCGGCGATTTCATAACCTGCGGCGTTGTCAACATAACCAACAGCACCAAAGCCGCCTCCTACCCCGACGGCACATTAAAAATAATAGGCTCTGCGGGCGAAATCCTTTCCGAAAGCAAGGTGGAATACCTTGAAAATCCCGCCTGCTCACCCGCACCCAACGGAAGCGACCTCTGGTTTGTTGTGCCCGATTCAAACGCCGTAATAAATTATTCCGTTAAACACAACAGGATTGAATTCAGAATAGGCAGCCCGAAAGAAAAGGCTTTTTGCCACCCGACGGATATCTCGGTTTATGACAACAAGCTTTTCATATGCAACGCATATTCCTACAAAATCAGAACCATAGGGCTTGATAACTACAATGTTGCCGACTACTGCATTTTCAACGAGCCGATTCTTAAATATTTCAGAGTGAAAGACATTGAATACGCCGTTATGCAGTCGGGAGTTTACAGTCTTTAATAAAATTCAGCCTCGCCGTGCGCGGGGCTTTTTTATATCCGGGCAAATCTTTGCAAATTTTTATCCGCTTTGTAATAAAACCGTAACTTTATTTTAAGTTTAACGAAACCACCGTGCATTAGAATTAATAAGCCGATAACGAAACGGCAAATTCTGACGGACGGTGTTGCTTTGTGAAAAGAATTAAGATTATAACCGCAATTATCGCTGCTGCGGCTGTTATCACGGCGGCGGCATTTATGATATCTCCGCAGCTCAGATTTACGGCTCAGGCGGTTATTTCATCATTGGACAAGGGCGAAAATCTGAAAGAAATAACGGCTTCAAAATCCGATTTTGTTACCGCAGAGCTCAGCGAGCTGAAATACGGCAAAAACTGCGTTTTTGACCAATCGCTCATCCTCGTAAATAAAGAGCATCCCCTGCCTGCGGATTTTGAGCCGGAGCTTATCCGATACGAAAACACGGAGGCTAATCTGAATTCCGCCGCCTGCTCCGCTTTTATCCAAATGCGCGACCGTATATCGGAAAGATTTGACAGCCGCCTGCTGATAATGAGCGCCTACCGCAACCGCGACAAACAGCTTGAAATCTATAACGAGGATAACGACGGCACAGCCGCAAAGCCCGGCGAAAGCGAGCACGAAACGGGGCTTGGAATTGATGTTTATGTGAAATATTTTGCGGGCAAGGGATTTTTGAAATCCGATGTTGGAAAATATGTAAATAAAAACTGCGGCAAATTCGGTTTTATTATCAGATATCCGCTCGGCAAAAAGCACATAACGGGCTTTGACTATGAGCCGTGGCACATCAGATATGTGGGTCTGCCCCATTCGCAAATCATCTCCGATTGCTCGCTGACCCTTGAAGAATACATTGAAAGCATTGAGATTGACTGCTTTTATCAATACGGCGATTACATTATTTCAAAGCAGGACGGCAATGAGCTAATAATACCGTCAAAATACGAATCCCTGACCGTTTCTCCCGACAATCTCGGCAATCTTATCATAACGGCAAAAATAAGGTAACAAATTGCGGAAATATGTATCACCTGTATTGATTTTCCTCTTTTGTTGTGATATTTTTAAAATATCTTTATTAACAACGGAGGAATTTCCGATGAAAACAGCACTTGAATACAGCGACCGCTTTGACATCAAAAAGCTTTCACGCTTTGCCGTTAAGGGCATAACGAGAATATGCAATGAAATCGGTCCGCGCCGCCCCGGCTCTCCCGAAGAGCTCAAAGGGCAGGAGCTTATGGCAAACGAACTGAAAAAATCCTGCGACGATGTTCAGATTGAAGAGTTCAAGGTTCACCGCAAAGCGTTTATGGGCTTTATCCCCTTTACGGTAGCCTGTGCGGTTGCAAGCGTTTTTACATACGCCTTTTCAAATCCGATAATCTCTCTTGTGCTTGTCGTGCTGGGATTTATCCCCCTTATTCTCGAATTTTTGATGTATAAGCAGTTTATCGACCCGCTTTTTATCGCTCACCCGAGCCACAATGTTATTGCCAAAAGAGCTTCTGCGGGCGAAACAAAGAAAAGATTTATCATCATCGGTCACTCCGACAGCCAATATGAATGGACTCTCAACTATCTGCTCGGCGGCGTAGGAATGAAATGCGTTCTTATTCCCGCCGTTGTCGGTCTTGTTGCCGACCTTATCGTTGCCGTTATCGGCATAATATTTGCCGGCTCAAAGGGCGCGCTTTCCGCAGGCGAGCCTCATTGGCTTATGCTGCTCGGCTTTATTGTGGGCTGTGTATTTATCCCGTTCCAGCTTGCTTTCCTGTTTTTCCAAAGCTGGCACAAGAGCGTTCCCGGCGCTTCCGACAATCTTTCGGGCTGCTATGTGGGAATTGCCGTTGCCAAAGCAATGGCTGAGACCGACACAAGATTTGAAAACACCGAGCTTGTTGTTATCTGCTCCGGCTCAGAGGAAGCCGGTCTCAGAGGCGCAAAGGCTTATGTTAAGGCTCACGAAAAAGAGCTTAAAGAAATTGAAACCTGCGTTGTTGCCTGTGACACCTTCCGCGACCTTGAAACAATGGCGGTTTATGACAGAGATTTGAGCGGAACGGTTAAGCACCATTGGGGCGCTAAGCACCTTGTTCAGAACGCAGGCAAAAACTGCGGCTACGACCTTCATTTTGAGTCAATCTATATCGGCGGTTCCGACGCTGCCGCCTTCACACAGAGAGGCATACCCGCAACAGGCTTTGCGGCAATGGATCCCACCCCGCCCCGCTATTATCACACAAGGCTTGACAATGTTGAAAACCTCCGCGAGGACGCAATAGCCGCAGGCATTGAAATAATGATAGAAGCCGCCTGTATATATGACAAAGAGGGGCTTCCCAAAGAATAATCAACCCAAACGGACAGGGCTGTCGCACTAAGTGAAAAACAAAAGAAACTAAAATAGCAGAAAATGGCTTGTATCGGAAATCCAATCG
>JAEDGK010000098.1 GCA_016297555.1 Clostridiaceae bacterium | reverse complement strand
TTCACCAGTTTTTTCATAGTAATCCTCACAAACCTTAATACAGTCTGGTCCTTCCGGCCCCATGTTAACAACCAGTGCACAATTTGAAGCAATGTTACAATTGAGTTCATATCGCTCTATTTCTACAATCGGCTTTTTATAAACCTTCTTCAACGTACATCCCTCCTAATTGCTGTTTTCCGTTGACTTTTGTGTCACACCATCTGCACTGCTCTCATCTGCTCCTGCAATATCCTGTTGCTGAATTTCCTGAGATTCCTCTTCATTTGAAGCACCATTGAATATAACAGAAGCTGCGTCACCGTCAACATCTATATCGTCTCCAGATCCCTCTACATCTTCATCGACCTGATCCACAATTATGAATTTTGCATTTCCAGTAACTTTAATATTGGTTACAGACACAAGACTGCTGGTAGATTCTATCTTAAAAGTTGCTGTCTTTACTCCATCTTCGTCTGTTGTAATCTGTGCATAACCAGAAATGTCATAATAGCAATCTGCCGCGTTACTTAAGTTCAAAGTATTTCCATTGATAGAAACACTGCCACTTCCCAAAGGTGCTTTCAGTCCAAGGTAAATCTTATTACTGTTTGCATCCCAATCATATAAAGAGAATGTTACACTCTGACCATTATTCAAATATACTTCTTCCTTCGGTCCGTTACTCTTGTATTCTTCCGCTGCAGTAATCATGCCATTGCTGTCTGTAAATACTACGAAATCCTCTCCATTCCAGCTCAGAGTTCCATCTTCATTAATCGAAGCCTCTCCCAACAATTTCTGACGTAGAGTTGCAACTGTCATATTGGCCTCACCGTCAGTCGCATATGCCGCATTTGCAACAGAAGCATTTTCATCTGTACTATCCAGAGGATTTTGTACTCGAATGCCGTCAAGATAGAATGTTGCTCCTCGGCTGATAGCTGCATTTGCTTTCATCAATGTCGAAAGCCGCTGCGATTTCAAGCCCCCAATGAGCAAACTCCTCATATTCCAACAGAGCGGTTCCGAGCTTGCCTGCTCCTACAATAACCGCCTTTTTCGGTGAATTGAAACCGAGATAATTCTCAAGAGCCGTTTTAAGACCTGCAACCTCATAGCCTGTTCTCGGTTTCCCCTCTCCGCTGACGGACGCTAAGTCCTTACGAACCTGAACATCGCCGTAGCCGATGTTTTTTGCAATCGTTGTTGCGGAAATGGCGGTTGTTTCAGGCGGTAGCTGCCTTAAAAACTGCAAATAGACAGACAGTCTTTTAATAACAACTGCGTTTGCTCTCATTTCCTCACTTCCTTTCTGACACCATTTTATCAGAAAAAACGCAAAAGAGGTAATGTTAATAAAGCATATCGATATGTTTTTATCGATATATCCGATTTGATAGTATCACATAATTTTTCTTTTTGCCGTACAAACCTCTGTAATAAAGGCATCGTCAAGCTCGGTAAGCTTGTAGCCTTTTCGGTAAATCAAAACATCCTTATAAACCTTTGTGTTGCCGATACACTTCTTTTGAACAAGTGAATACTTTTCAAGAAGCTCATCGGGTATTGGAGACACCCACATAAATGTGGTCGGAACCTTTTCAAGCAAAACAAACTGACTGCCGCGCTCGAAAACGAAAATGTGCTTATCAACAGATTCGGAAAGCTCCGCTTTTTTTACATCAATCAACGGCAAGGACGGAACATAAGGGTCAGCGTGGCTTATCTCAATGTAATCCGCCAAATCTTTAAGCTCAATTTTTTCCTTATCTGCAAGCGGATGTGATTTTGACATCAGCAATACATATGAAAACTCCGTTATTGTTTCGTGCATAAGCTTCTTCTCGTTGAACATACTTGTGAAATATTTATCGAAAGACGATTGATACCGAATTATTCCGAGATTATAGTCTTCCTTAACAATATTGTTTATGGTACGCATGGAATTGGTTTCTTTGTAAAAAATCTCGGCAGAAACGGAAGTGTCAATGTTTTTTGCAAACTCAGCGAATGCATCGGAAATATAGCTTGCTCTCGGAACACAGACGGAAAATCGCTGCTTCTTGCTTTTTCCGTTTCTGTAAATTTCTTCAACTTCTTCAACCTGAGAAATAATTCGCTTGGCATATTGAAGAAATTCTTCACCCTCGGGCGTTACGCTGATGCCTTTTGTAGTTCTTTTAAAAATGGTTATGCCGAGGCTTTCCTCAAGCTCTTTTATGGCTCTGCTTAAATTCGGCTGACCCATATAGAGATTTTCTGCAGCCTTGCTTATTGATTTGGTGTTTGCAATTTCAACGGCATATTTCATATGCATAACATTCATTTTAACTGCCTCCGAAAAAAATCAGGCAAAACACTCGGTTATTTTTAAACCGCTGCCCGTAACAGAAAAATTACCTTTTATACATTCGGGCAAAAGGAAATAATCGCCTTTTTTGATTTTGATGTGTTTATTGTTACCTTCGATAAAGCCTTCGCCTTCCGTGACAACATAGACCGCCGCTCCCCTGCCCAGCACAAAGCTGCCGCCGCTGAGTGAAACGGTTCTGACGGAAAAGCTTTCCGTTATGCTCTCGTCAATCATTGCTTCATATTTAACACCGTCGCTATCTGATATGAGCTTCGGCTTGAGAGGTGCGGGATAACGCTTTTTCATATCAAAACATTCAAGCGCATTTTCGCGGCTGAGTCCGAGATACATTTCTTTATCAGAAAGCTTATATTCGCCGCACCAACGCTCGGGCTGAACGGTAAAATCCGTAGGTTCCTGCACTTCAAGCAAAAGGCATCCGCTTCC
This sequence comes from Clostridiaceae bacterium, assembly GCA_016297555.1. Classification (GTDB taxonomy): domain Bacteria; phylum Bacillota; class Clostridia; order Oscillospirales; family Acutalibacteraceae; genus CAG-177. The sequence goes on along the minus strand of JAEDGK010000098.1, from coordinate 4,791 downwards.
GATGGCGTGAACCATTTTTGCGGGAATATAGATTACATCACCGACTTTTACATCGATTGAGCAAAGCAAATTTTCCATAGCGTCGGATTTTTCTTCGCTTTTGTCGATTGCGTCGGAAAACTCGTCAAGAGTGACGCCGTCTTTAAAACCGTAGAAAATCTTCGCTCCCGGTCTTGTGGCAAGAATAATCCAACTTTCTTCCTTTCCGTATTTTGAAGAAAAGTATTTTTTGGAAAACTCTTTATCGGGATGAGCCTGAACGGGAAGGCGGATTGCGCTGTCAAGAATTTTGGTTAAAATTCCGATGTCTTCTCTTTCTCCAAGCAGTTCTTTATGATATTTTTCGATTGCTTCGTCAAGATATAACTCAGTTCCGCGGATTTTTGAAACACCTTCATGCTCATCGGTGCTGCCCTCGTTAAGAGCTTTTACGCTTGATACAACCCATTCCTCAGGATAGTATCCGTCACATGAATCATCGCCGAAAAAATCTGAAAACAGTTTTCCGCCGGTATATACTCTGAAAACTCGGTTTTTTTCAAAAAAAATCGGTTCATCATAAAACATAATTAATTCTCCCTATATGAAACCAAAGTTTTGCACGCCTCGGATATGTTTGTGAAAATTCCGCAGGCAACTCCTGCCGCCAAAGCCGCTCCGTAGGATGCTTCTTCATTAAAGAGCGGTATTTTTATATCGCAGCCAAACATATTTGAAACCACCCTGCGTAAAGCGGCGTTTTTGCGCATTCCGTTACCCGAGCAAACAAGCTTTTCCGCTTTTTTACCGCAGTTTGAATACATTTCATACAGTTCCCTTGACATACCGTTAAGAACTGCAAGAGCAATATCGGAAGCCGTAAAATTATTTTCGGATATGTTTGAAATACCGCCTCTGACTGACGGATCATTTCTTGTGCCGCAAAAGCGGCAGTCTGCCGAAAGTGTGGTATCAAGCTTGTTTTCAAGCACTTTATCAATCTCCGGATAAAGTGTCTTTGATTCATCCGCGCCCGCGAGTGCGGCTATTTCTCTGAACAGCTTTTCAAGCATTGCAAACGCTCTGCCGCCGCAAAGTGCACAGCCAGCTGCAAGGTAACGCTTGCCGTCAAAAGGACGGTTCTCAACTCCCTCGGCGCAAACTTTTGTATCGGTAAGCCAAGAAATCTGCGAGCCGGTTCCGACATTGATAAGTGCATATTCAAAATCGGAAACAGAGCCGATAAAGCTTGCCTGATTATCGCCCAAGGCGACGCAAACGGGAATACCGTTATATTTACCCGCCGCCGTAAATTCGGCTGTAACTTCGGGCAGACGCGGATTATCAACGGTATATTTATTGTTTTCAATATCAAAGCAGCCGAGACTTGCGGCGTTTGTGATATGGACTAAGGGCTTGCTGTTTCCGCAAAGGCGCATTACCGCATAGTCGGCAACGGTGCAAAGGTATTCGGCAGAGTCGGGCACAACGCCGTTAACCGAATTATAGAAATCGGTTGCAAGGCCGTAACCTGCAAAGCATCCCAAAGCCTCGGCATAGGATTTACCGTCTTTGTATTCTTTTGCGGCGCGCTCATCCTGCCAGGTATAGAGCGGGCTGACGGCATTTCCGTTTTTGTCTGTGTAAACAATTCCGTGCATCTGCCCTGAAAATCCGATTGCGGAGGCATTTTGAGGTTCAAGACGGCTGAGAATTTCAAAAACCCTGTTCATTATTTTTTCGGGGTCCTGAATTCTTTCAAATTCAAAATCAGTTTTAATAAATGCATCGTTCGGCAGAGTTTCGGATTTCAAAACCCTGCCGCTTTCAGTATCAACGGAAATACCGCAAATGCTTGTTGTACCTATATCAATTCCGATAACCTTCATCGCGCCCTCCTCATTCGATAGCCGCAGATTCAGGGTCAAGTCTTGTTATAATATCCTGCTGAATTGCGGGAGACAAATCAAGGAAATTAACAAAGGTTCCGTGAATTCTCATAATATAAACTCCGCTCGGAGCATATTTTTTTGGGTCTGCGAGAACCTTACGAAGAATTTCGGCTGTGGTAACATTGACATAAAGATAGAAGGGTGAAACACCGTCTTTTAAAGGATTGAAGAACAGCGGCTTAATAATTTTATCTCTGAACTCAATGCCTTTATCCTCAAAGCTTTCGCCTTTAAAATATTTAGGATCAACGCCGAGGTGAGAGGCATAGCCGCCGTTCATCTTTTCAAAAGGCATACGCATATTTGAGAGCATTCTGAAGCCGAGACCGTTTTCGGCGCTGCCGTAAAGCGGGTCAACTCCGTAGCCAAGCATATCACGCGACTTTCTTCCGTCGGGCGTTGCTCCTACCCAATAGCCGTAAAGCAAATGAGTTGAGGGTGAGCTGAAGTCGGGTCTGAACGAATTGCCGAGATAATTCTTGGTTGAAGAAACCATATCCGCAACCTTTGATGCAATTTCTCCCGCCTCTTTGTCAACCTTATCAATATTATTTCCGAATTTATCAGCAGAGAGCAGGAAGTCCCTGAGTTCCTCATATCCGACAAAGTCGGCTTTCAATGCATCAACAAGCTTGCCGGCGTCTTGCGGTCTTTCGGCAAGGAGCTTATCAATAGCCGAAAAGCTGTCGGCAATAACCGAAACACCGTGTATCAGACAGCCGCTGCCGTTGTATTTTGTTCCCTGCTTGTGAATATCTCTCGCATCAATTCCGTTATCAAGTCCGCCCATAAGGCAGGAAAGGAACGGAACACGCTGGGTTGAAAGGGCTTCGGAGGCACCGTTTGCCGCCTTGCCCATAGCGGCAACAAATTTTTCAACATTCTTGTAAAATTCTTCTCTTACATTCTCAAGCTTGCAGGGATTTACATCAACAAGCTTTTCGCCCGTAATTTCGGAAACACCGCCTGTCAATGTCATTTCAAGAATTTTGGGAAGATTAAGCCAGCTGTTTGTGGTATTGCCGTTATCCTTGCCCATAATTAACGGCTCCTGACAGCCTGCTATTGAAATGTCGGTGAGATCATCATCGTCAACACCTTTTGATGAAAGCACGCTGAAAAGCGAATCATCATTGAAGAATGACGGAGTAAGTGCGCCGGGAGTGAACATAAATCTGCCCATCTCCTTGTAAAGCTTTTCGGGTGTGGCGGAATGAAGCTTAACCGAAAGAATAGGCTGAGGAAGATTCATATCGTAATAAGCGTCCATAAGTGCATAGGTAGTTTCGTTTGTCAGGTCATTGCCGCAAAGATCGCGCCCGCTGACGATAATATTCTGAGAGATAGCCCAGCTTCTGTCAGCAACATTGAAGAAAACAAGAAAATGCTTAAAAAGTGCCGCCGCCTGTTCTCTGTCAAGACCGTTTCTGTAAGGCTCAAAGATTCTGTCTGCGTTACCAACGGAAAACGCAAAGGGATTGGGTGACTGTTCAAGGCACATTATCTGCCACATAATTATGAATGACTGAATGGCTTCATAGAGGTTTTCCGCTCCGTTTTCGGGAACCTTCCTCAAGGTTGCCGCCATAAGCTCAAACTGTGCTTTTTTCTCGGGCGACGCAGCACAGGCAGCTTTCTCTTCGGCGAGCTCGGCATATCTTTCGGAAAGAATGATTGCGCTTTCGAGAGCAACGGCAAAAGCTTTATAGCCGTTACCCTGTTTGCCCTCAATCTTTTTAATCATATCCTTTACGCCGTTTTTGATTGCATAACGCATATCGGGGATAAGGTGACCCGTTACCTGCTCAAAGAAGAAAATAACCTCTTTTGTGTAACACTCTGCTTCTTTATAGACTTCGCCGAGCTTTACGGCATACTCGGTTTCGGCAAATTCATTTCTTGCCTTTTCTATTCTATCGGCGGTGAACTCCTCATTGGGCTCAATATCAGAGAAAACAGCCGCAGGGTCACAGTATCCGCTGAATTCTTCAACTTTAAAAGCAGGATTGATAAGAGCATAGCTTCTCGCAAAGGCATCATCCTGAGTGCCTGCAAAAATCTGACAGTCGCTTATGCTTATGGGAATGGTTTTGCAGATTTCTCTGAGAATAACGGCTTTCTTTATTTCTTCATTTTCGCCCTGAAGCTCTTTGGAAAGCCGCAGCTCGGTTTCCTTGGCGATAAACCAGCCGTCAAGGCGTTTGTTTGCTCGTTTTTCGGCAAAAAGCTGTTTTGCCATTTCGGTTATTTTTTTGCTGTCAAGAATATTTGTCATAAATGCCACTCCTTATGTAGAAACGGTTTTTAATCCGTGTTTCTCAAAAACTTCTTTAAATTTATTGATTGTGCCCGGTGCAAGAAATCCGTTTTCAATGCGGTATTTCCCTTTCCACTTGTCTTTGCCGAACTCGTGATATGCAAGAAACTCAAAAACAGCGTTTTGAGTATTGAATGCGGAAAAATATTCCGCAAATCCTTCGGGATTATCGTTAATGCCGCCGATTACCGGAATGCGAATATGGATTTGCCTGCCCTGTGACAGAAAAAACTCAATGTTTTCCTTAACTCCCCTGTTTGAAGCACCAATCCATTTTTTGTGAACGGCATCATCGTAATGCTTAAAGTCCGCTATCAGATAATCAATATGCTGAGAAAGCTCTCTTATTGCCGGCAGGGAACAGTTGGTTTCAACCGCTGTATGAATCCCTTTCTCGGAAACAATTTGAAGAAGCTCCGACAGTTCTTGTGCCTGAACGCATATTTCACCGCCCGTAAAAGTAACTCCGCCGCCGTCGAAAAACATCATTCTGCTGCGGAGTATTTCATCAAAAATCTCGTTGACGGAGCAGTTTTTCGCCAT
>JAEDGK010000097.1 GCA_016297555.1 Clostridiaceae bacterium | reverse complement strand
CCATGAGCAGGGATATTGACGGACTTGTTGAAACCTCGCTCAATCTCGGCACGATGTCAAGCGACCGCGAAGGTGTTAAATTCGGCTTTTCCGTCAGAAGCGGCAAAGACAGAGAGCGCAGCAAGCTCGTTGAGCGTATTTCAAAAATTTCCGATAAATATTTATGCGATTTTTCTCTTTACGGTGAATATCCCGCATGGGAATATAAAGAAATTTCTCCTCTGCGCGATACCGTAAAATCTGTTTACCGCGATATGTTCGGCAAAGAAATGCAGGTTGAAGCCATCCACGCAGGGCTTGAATGCGGACTGTTTTGCGGAAAAATTACGGGGCTTGACTGTGTTTCGCTCGGTCCCGATATATTTGATATTCATACTCCGGGCGAGCGTTTGAGCATATCTTCAACCGCACGGGTGTATTCCTGCTTGCTTGAAGTTTTGAAGAAGCTCGGAAACGGGTAAAAATTTTGATTTCACATACGGTCAACAGCCTTCCTAGACTCAGATAAAAATTAATCAGCTCGCTTGCATACAAAATTAATATGTATCCTTTTACGGCGTATTTCGGCAACAAAGCAATAACAAGTATTACGCACAGCGCCGAATCAATTATATTGTATTTCATTGAATAGAATTGCTGGTCAAGACCTTTTAGCATTCCGTCGGTTATCATATCCGTATACATTACGGGTATCAGCGGCGACAGTATTCTGATATATTCTGCCGCTTCGGCTGTTTTGTAAACAGCTTTTGAAATTGACGGCGCAAATATTCCGAATATTACTGCGCACACGGAAGAAAAAACAATAGTGCGCTTTAAATTTCTTTTCACAGACGCATTTATTGCCGCTCTGTCTCCTATTTCTCCGAGCCTTGCAAGCTCGGGCACGAGCAATGCGGAAAGCGAAGAGATAACTGCGCTCGGATAAAGCATAACGGGCATTGCCATAGCGTGAATTCTGCCGTAGGCGGCAAGCGCTTCGGCACAGCCCGAACCTGATTTTTCAAATCCGCGCGGGATTAACAGATGCTCCGCCGTGAGCAGTATGCTTCTCGTGCAGGCTCCCGCCGCATCCGGTATTGCTATTCGGAGAAGCCTGAAAAGCTTTGCGGGCGGCTTGTCGCTTTTTTGCGGTGAGGTTACAGCGTTTAATGCGGATGAAAGCAAAAAAGAGATTATCTCCGAAGCCGTCATTCCCGCAACAATCGCCATACAGGCATATGCCGTTCCGCGTGTAGATAATTTGTCCGTCAAATAAACCACAATTCCGATTTTTGACGCTTGTTCAAGCATTTGCACAAAGGAATATTGAGGAATAAGACCTGTTGCCGTAAAATATCCTCCGAAAGCGGATGACATTGCCACAAACGGCAGACTTACGGCGAGAATACGAAGCGAGGACGCGGTTTGCACATTTGAAAGACATACCGAGCCGATAATGCCCGACAGGGAGAAAAGCAGTATTCCGAAAAAGCTCCCGCAAATTGCCGCAAAGGCAAGGCAAATACGCAGAGATTTTCTGATATCCGTTTTGCCGAGCGCAGATGCTTCAACTATTATCCGTGTTCCTGCAAGCCTTATCCCCGCGCACGAAAATGTCACGGCAAGGGAATAAACGCTCATAACAAGCTGAAACAGGCCGATGCCTGCCGAGCCGATTTTTCGGGTCAGATAGGCGTTAAATGCAACTCCCGCAGAGCGCATTATCAGATTCACCGCCGTCATTATTACCGTGTGCTTGAAAAGCTGTGATTTTATAGTCAGTTTCATATTCTTAAAGTATGCCTTTCGCTATTGAAATAATATTTGTTTATGATATAATGGCTCTGATACAAATAATAAGGTGGTTTCTGTGATGAATGTAAAAAGAGTTCTTTCTTTGATTTTAGTTTTTCCTCTTGCGTTTTGCTGTGCTCCTTTGTGCGGCGCGCAGGATAATTCCGTGCCCGAGCTTGCGGAATACGGTTTTGTTGACTGCGGTGATGTCAAGATTGAATACGGTGTATACGGTAAGCTTGACGGAGAGCCTTTGCTCCTTCTTCCTCCCAACGGCGGAAGTATGCACAGCTTTGACGGCAACATTCTGCCCGAAATGGCAAAGCATTTTAAGGTTATAACCGTTTCTCCGAGAGGAACGGGCAATTCCGGCTGGAAAGAGGGAACAATGAATTTTGAAACCATGAGCGAAGACCTTTTAAAGCTTCTTGATTATCTCGGAATTGCTCAGACCAATATTTTCGGTTTCAGCGACGGCGGAAATCTCGGCTTTGTTTTTACCCTTGCTCATCAGGACAGGGTTAAGGCTCTTGCCGTTATGGGCTCAAACATTAACACGCGCGGCACCAAAACCTTCAATCAGATAGGCATTGTTTTTGAATATCTCTATCTCTGCGCCGCGGCAAAAATAACGGGAGATGAAAAAATCGCCATCAAGCGAGATATTCAGGGAATGATGGTAGGTCAGCCCCGTTTAACATATGATGATTTGTCGCAAATCAAAGTTCCCGTGCTTAATATTTACGGCGAAAACGATATGATAAAGCGCTCACATTCAAAAATGATAACCCGTTCTATTGAGGGGGCGCGTGAAATAATGATAATCGGCGGCGGTCACAGCAGTTGCTTTAACTATACCGATGAAATAATAAATCCTGCCCTGCTTGAATTTTACGGCGTTGACACGCAATAATAACACTAAAAATTATATTGACATTGAAAATTTTATATGTTAGAATTAGGCAAATTGAATACAAAAGCTTTGACGGGGAGGGCAGCGTTGATGCACTCTCAGAGAGCCGGCGGTTGGTGCGAGCCGGTGAGCGGCAGATGACTGTTGTAGCCCCCGAGCCGAAAGGAAGAAAGCGTTTTTGCAAGTAGACCCTTTCCGTGACGCTGCGTTAATGCAAAGGGCTTGTCAGAGCCTGAGAGAGGCGCCTTTCGGCGCAATTTGAGTGGTACCGCGGGTATGATTTTTACTCGTCTCATTGATTTATTTTAAATCCGTGAGACGATTTTTTTATTGTCTCACAAAAGAAAGGACTGATTTCTTATGGCAAAGGAGCTTGCCAAGCAGTATGATCCAAAAAATGTTGAGGATCGAATCTATGACTTTTGGTTGAAAGGCAAATATTTTCACGCAAAGGTTGAAAACAATAAAAAACCTTACACAATCGTTATTCCTCCGCCCAACATCACAGGTCAGCTCCATATGGGTCACGCTCTTGACAATACGCTTCAGGATATTCTTATCCGCTGGAGAAGAATGCAGGGCTATGATGCTCTTTGGCTGCCCGGAACCGACCACGCTTCAATAGCAACCGAGGCCAAAATCGTTGAAGCGATGAAAAAAGAGGGTTTGACTAAAGAAGATATCGGCAGAGAAGCTTTCCTTGAACGCGCGTGGGATTGGAAAGCAAAATACGGCGGCCGTATCATTGAACAGCTTAAAAAAATGGGTTCTTCCTGCGATTGGGACAGAGAGCGTTTTACTCTTGACGAGGGTTGCAGCAAGGCTGTTTTGGAGGTTTTCTGCCGTCTTTATGAAAAGGGACTTATTTACAGGGGTGAAAGAATAATCAACTGGTGTCCCCATTGCCTTACTTCAATTTCCGACGCAGAGGTAGAATACGAAGACCAGGCAGGTCATTTCTGGCATCTGCGATATCCGTTTAAGGACGGAAGCGGTTATTTGCAGCTTGCAACCACAAGACCCGAAACTCTGCTCGGAGATACCGCCGTTGCTGTTAATCCCAATGATGAAAGATATAAGGATATAATCGGCAAAACTCTCATCCTTCCCATCGTTCACCGTGAAATACCCGTTATTGCCGATGAATATGTTGAGATGGATTTCGGAACGGGCGTTGTTAAAATCACTCCCGCGCATGATCCCAACGACTTTGAAGTCGGTCTGCGCCATAACCTTGAAGTTATCAATGTTATGACTGATGACGCAAAGATTACCGCCGATTATCCCAAGTATGCGGGTATGGACAGATACGAGGCTCGCAAAGCCATTGTTGCCGACCTTGAAGCCGAGGGCGCTCTGGTTAAAATTGAGGATTATAACCATAATGTCGGCACTTGCTACCGCTGCCACACCAGCGTTGAGCCCCGTGTTTCAAAGCAGTGGTTCGTTAAAATGCAGCCGCTTGCCGAGCCTGCAATCGAATGTGTAAGAAGCGGCAAGACCAAGTTTGTTCCTGAAAGATTTGAAAAGACCTATTTCCATTGGATGGAGAACATCAAGGATTGGTGCATTTCCCGTCAGCTTTGGTGGGGTCACAGAATTCCCGCTTATTATTGCCGGGACTGCGGCGAAATCACGGTTGCCAAAACAGCTCCCGACTGCTGCCCGAAGTGCGGCGGCAGGGTAGAGCAGGATCCCGATACTCTTGACACATGGTTTTCTTCAGCTCTCTGGCCGTTCTCAACTCTCGGCTGGCCTGATAAAACTCCCGAGCTTGAGCATTATTTCCCCACAAGCACTCTTGTTACGGGCTATGATATAATATTCTTCTGGGTAGCGAGAATGATTTTCTCCAGCTGTGAGCAGATGGGCTGCGAGCCTTTCAAAACGGTATTTATTCACGGTATTGTCAGAGATGCTCAGGGCAGAAAAATGTCTAAGTCGCTCGGCAACGGAATTGACCCGCTTGAAGTAATTGATAAATACGGCGCAGACGCTCTCAGATTTACTCTTGCTACGGGCAACAGCCCCGGAAACGATATGCGCTTCTCCGATGAAAAGGTAAGCGCAAGCCGAAATTTTGCAAACAAGCTTTGGAATGCCGCAAGATTTATTCTTATGAATATCGGCGATGAGGAAATTCCCTGCGAGCTTCCCGAAAACCTCGCGCTTGAGGATAAGTGGATTATCAGCCTTTTCAACAGCCTTGCAAAAGAGGTTACGGAAAATCTTGAAAAATTTGAGCTCGGCGTTGCCGTTGCAAAGCTCTATGATTTCATTTGGGATGTTTTCTGCGATTGGTATATCGAGCTTGCAAAAATCAGATTGCAAAAAGGCGGCGAGCAGGCAAAAACCGCAAAGCAGGTTCTCGTTTGGGTAATGAGCGGCACACTTAAGCTTCTTCATCCCTTTATGCCGTTTATCACCGAAGAAATTTGGCAGAGCCTTCCTCACGAGGGCGAATCGATAATGATTTCCTCATGGCCTGAGTTTGACGAAAAACTCTCTTTCTCTGCCGAGGAAGCGGAGATGGAAAGAATTATGTCGGCTGTCCGCGCCATTCGTAACCGCAGAGCGGAAATGAATGTTCCTCCCTCAAAGAAAGCTAAAATATATATTGCCACTTCATACAAAGATACCTTTGAGCAGGGCGGCGTATTTATGCAGAGGCTTGCAAGTGCGTCTGAGGTTGAGGTTGCCGATGAGTTTGAGCTTGACGGTGCGGTATGTATCGTAACCCATGACGCAAAAATTTTCATTCCCATGGGAGAGCTTGTTGATTTTGAGGCGGAAAGAGCAAGACTTAACAAAGAGCTTGCGGCGGTTGAAAAAGACCTTGCTTTTGTCAACGGCAAGCTTTCAAACGAAAACTTTGTCGCAAAAGCTCCCGCCAATGTTGTTGCGGCTCAGCGTGAGCAGGCGGCAAAATATCAGGAAAAAATTGCAATGCTGAAAGACAGCATTGCAAAATTAGGCTGACAGTCATAATTAAGATGAGCCCGGGGATTTCTCCGGGCTCAAAAAGCAGGTGAAACGGTGAATTGCACAGAAGCGATTGAATATATACATTCTCTCGAAAAATTCGGCATAAATCCGGGGCTTGAACGGATAAACGCGCTTTGTTCTGCTCTCGGCAATCCTCAGAGAGAGCTGAAAGTTATTCATGTTGCAGGAACCAACGGCAAAGGCTCAACCTCAACAATGATTTCAAACATTCTGCAAAAGAGCGGATATAAAACGGGGCTTTTTATCTCTCCTTATGTCTCAGATTTCAGAGAGAGAATTCAGCTTAACGGCAATATGATTGCAGAAAATGAGCTTGCCTACTGCGTTGAAAGAGTAAAAACGGCGATTGAGAAGCTTGCTTCGGAAAATATTCAGCCTACTGAATTTGAAGCAATTACGGCGGCGGCGTTTCTTTACTTCAAAGAGAAAGAGTGCGATTTTGCGGTTATTGAGGTCGGTCTTGGCGGCAGGCTTGATTCAACCAACATTATTGATACACCGTATATTAGCGTGATAACAAGCATTTCTCTTGACCATACGGCAATTCTCGGAGATACGATTGATAAAATTGCCGCTGAAAAGTGCGGAATAATAAAGCACGGCGGCGTTACGGTTTGCTATCCGTTTCAGCAAGCCGCAGCGCTTGAAGTTATTGAAAAAAACTGCCGTGAAAAATCAAACACGCTGATTATTCCGGATTTGAGCCGTCTTAAAATCGGTACGGAGAGCATAGACGGAACGCAAGTGTCCTATAACGGAACTGATTTTATACTGCCGCTTGCAGGCAGACATATGGTTTATAACGCCTGCACGGCGATCGAAGCAGTAAGAGCCTTGAATTTCAACGGAATAAGTATTTCGGATGAAGCAATAAAAACGGGCATTGAATGTTCATCAATGCCTGCAAGGCTTGAACTTATCAAAAAAAATCCCGTTATTCTGCTTGACGGCGGCCATAATGAGGGCTGTGCCCTTGCTTTGGCGGATTTCATCAAAAAGCGTCTCAGCGGCAAAAAAATTCTGATGCTTTGTTCAATGATGGCTGACAAAGATTATATGGCTTATCTGCGAATTGCCGCACCGCTTGCAGACGGATTTATTTCAACGCAAGCTTCTGTTTCTCGCGCTCTGAACAGCGGTAAACTTAAAGAGAAAGCGGAGCTTTTCTGTGATGATTGCTCAGAAATTCCAAACCCCGCGTCTGCCGCAAAGGCGGCGCTTGAACGGCTTGCCGATTATGACGCTTTGGTTGTCTGCGGCTCATTTTATCTTGCCGGTGAAATACGCGGAATTCTTTATAATTTTTAGTATATTGCGAATACAATTCAACAAATTTTTTACGGTTTATCCCTTATCCTTTGAGATAAGGGATTTTTTATTTGCTGAATTAAGGAAGGTGAAAAAATGGCTATCAGAATATCCTCAACACCCGTCAGAGTAACAATCGCTCTGAGCGGCGAAATAGACCATCATAATGCGGCGGCTCTGCGCCTTGAAGCAGACGAAGCAATTCAGTCGGCCGCCGCGCCCAATGTCCGCCTTGATTTTGCGGATGTGTCTTTTATGGACAGCTCGGGAATAGGCTTTGTTCTCGGCAGATACAGAATTGTTGAAAGCTACGGCGGCAACATTGAAGTTGTCAATCTGTCGGACAGGCTGTTTTCAATGATGAAGCTTGCAGGTCTTGAAAAGCTTGTAACGCTTAAAGCAAAACATTGAGGAGGAATAAATCAGCAATGAAAGCAATAAACGAAATGCGGCTTCAAATTGAAAGCCGCTCGGTCAACGAAGCCTTTGCAAGATCCGCCGTTGCGGCATTTGCTGCTCAGCTCGACCCGAATATTGAAGAAATATCGGATATTAAAACCGCCGTCAGCGAAGCGGTTACAAACTGCATAGTTCACGCCTACCCCGAAACCATGGGGAAAATATACATATGGGCGGGAATTTTTGAAAACCGAACCGTGAAAATCAAAATTAAAGATAAAGGATGCGGAATTGCCGATGTCAAGCAGGCAATGGAGCCGTTATTTACAACCCTTGGCGGAGAGCGCGCAGGTCTCGGCTTTGCGGTTATGGAAAGCTTCTGCGACAGAATAAAAGTCAGTTCAAAGGTCGGAAAGGGAACAACGGTTACGCTTGAAAAACGCTTTGAAGGTCGGTGATTGCGTGGCTCGGATTAAGAGCGAGAGAGACGAGCTTATCGAGAATAACCTCGGGCTTGTTCACGCCTGTGCCAACCGATTTAAGGGCAGGGGAGCTGA
>JAEDGK010000006.1 GCA_016297555.1 Clostridiaceae bacterium | reverse complement strand
CTCGAACCCCTGACCCACTGCTTAGAAGGCAGTTGCTCTATCCAGCTGAGCTACAAGCGCATAAAAATGGAGCGGGTGATGGGAATCGAACCCACACAACCAGCTTGGAAGGCTGGGATTCTACCATTGAACTACACCCGCACATTCGGAACGAAAGTTATTTTATCACAAGACATTTGAAATGTCAATAGAAATATTAACATTTATTCAAACATTTATTCAGAGCGGTTTTTGCTTGCTTTTCTATGCAATTTTAGGGGATGAGAAAAGCTTGTGAATTAAATTTTTCAAATTTTATTAAAATTCCTATTGACTCTGACGCAGCGTAATGGTTTATACTGTAATCACACGGGAGGGAAATCCGATGAGAACAGTAAACGAAGTCAGCAAATTAACGGGTATAAGCGTGCGCACGCTTCACCATTACGACGCCGTGGGGCTTCTGAAGCCGACGGCGTTCACTCAGGCGGGATACAGGCTGTATGACGATACGGCTCTTGAACGCCTGCAACAGATTTTACTGTTTCGCGAATTGGAATTTCCGTTAAAGGACATTAAGAAAATCATAGAAAGCCCTGATTTTGACCGCGGCAGGGCTTTGGAGCAGCAGATTGAATTGCTGACTTTGAAAAAAGAGCATTTGGAAAATCTGATTGACCTTGCCCGTGAAATCAAAAAGAACGGAGCTAATACTATGGATTTTAAAGCATTTGATAAAAGTAAAATTGATAAATACGCCGCCGAGGCAAAAGCTGCTTACGGAGAAACGGCGGAATACCGCGAATTTGAAGAAAAATCAAAGGGGCGGACTAATGAAGAAACTGCCGGGCTGAATATGCGGCTGATGTCTCTTTTTGCCGAATTCGGCGCAATAAAAGGAGTTTCCCCCGAATCCGAAGAAGCGCAGAACAAGGTAAAAGAATTGCAGGATTTTATCAGCGATAATTTTTACACCTGCTCGGACGAGATTTTATACAGCCTCGGGATTATGTATGCCGGCGGAGGAGAATTTACGGAAAATATCGATAAAGCAGGCGGCGAGGGCACAGCGGAATTTGTATGCCGTGCGATTGCCGCATACTGCGGAAAATAAGCGCAAAAGAATGATATTTATGATTTGCGGGGCGGGCACACCGCTCCGCAAAAATTTTATGTGCAATTCAAATTTGTTTGCAATAAAATGTTATCATATAATATTTATTTTGTCAATTAACTAAGGAAATTAACAGTAATTTTATTAATGTGAATTTTTAAAACAATATCGGTTTTTACAGAACACAAGGAAAGGCGAGGCTTTAAGAAAAATATCGAAAAAAGTGTAAAATTTACAATATGTTAACCGTTTCTGCGTGAAGATAATATAAAATATAATGTAATATAAAATTCGGAGGGTCAGGCTTGCTCGGATATGTTAAGGCTTTCAAGCCCGAAATGAAAATCAAGGATTATGAGCTTTACAGGGGTATCTACTGCTCGCTGTGCCGCGCTCTCGGGCGGCTTTATTCACCGATAGCCCAGCTTTTTCTCAGCTATGATTTTGCCTTTGCGGCAGTTTTGAGGCTTGCGGCGGGCGAGAGCGGCTGCGCTTTTGAGAAAAAACGCTGCCCGTATAATCCCGCAAAGCGCTGCATGATTTGCACGGGCAAACAGGAGCTTGACCTTTGTGCTCACGCCGTTATCATAACCGTTTATTATAAAGTTATCGATAATCTGCATGACGCGGGCTTTAAATCACGGCTTGCCGCCGCGCTGATTTATCCCGCCGTCAGGCTTATGCATTCAAAAGCCGCGCGGCTTGCGCCCGAAATCGAAAAAATAATTTCAACCGCAACGCAAAAGCAGACGGAGACTGAGAAAAAAGCTCATGTCGGCATTGATGAGGCGGCGGATTCAAGCGCAAGGGCACTCGGAGAAATATTTTCGCTCGGTTTTGAGGGAGAAAGGAAAAATTCGCTTTATTCCCTGGGCTATATGACGGGCAGATATGTTTATATTCTTGACGCCGCAGACGACCTTGAGGCGGATATTAAAAGCGGCGCGTTCAATCCTTTTAAAGAAGAATATTCGGATATCGCAGATACCGAACCCCGAGCGGAATTTGCACGGCGAGTCAGAGAGATGCTCAATCTGACTCAGAGCAGTGCGCTTGACGCGCTGGATTCGGTTGAAAAGAAACGCTTCGGCGATATTCTTGAAAATATAGTTTTTGACGGGCTGACCTTCAGCGCGGAAAAAGTAATCGGAAAATATCTCGGCAAAGAAGATAAAAAGAGCGTTTATACCGTGGATTAAGATAAAATTTTGATTTGTTTTCTTTTATGCCTTTGAGAAAGGAATGGTCATAAAGATGAGAAACCCTTATGATGTTTTGGGCGTTCCGCAGGGCGCCGCCATTGAGCAGGTTAACGCCGCTTACAGGGAGCTTATGAGGAAATATCAGGACAGCGGCAATCAGAAAAAAATTGATGAAATCAACGAAGCATATGATTCGATAGTTATGGGTGCGCCGTCGGGCGGCTCGGGATATTCCTCGGGAGGTTATTCGCAATACGGAGCGGCGGATTATTCGGATATCAGAGCAAAAATCAATTCGGGCAGACTTGATGACGCTCAGATTTTGCTTGACGGAATTCCCGAGGGAAGCCGCGACGCGCAGTGGTATTATCTCAAAGGAACCGTTCAGCAAAAGCGCGGCTGGCTTGAAGAAGCGGCAAAGAATTTTGCAACGGCGAGTAATCTTGACCCGTCAAACAACACATATAAAATGGCTTATAACAAAGTCAACAACGCGCGCTCGGGAGGATACAGAACCGAAAGACGCGCCGAAAGAGATTCGTCCGGCTGCTCGGGCTGCGACATTTGCTCCGGTCTGCTTTGTGCCGATTGCTGCTGCGAGTGCTTCGGCGGAGATTTGATTCCCTGCTGCTGACGAAAGGAGAAATGACGGTTTGAAACAGAGCTCTAAATGTGCATTGGGCGGCATTGTTGCCGCCCTGTCGCTTGTTTTGATGATATCGGTAGCAATAATTCCGTTTTTGACCTATGCGCTGCCTGCGGTTGCGGGTGCGCTGATTATTTTTATTGTGGTTGAAATAGACAGGAAGTGGGCTTTCGGTGTTTACAGCGCCGTTGCGATACTGAGTATGCTCCTTGTGCCCGAAAAAGAAGTTGCGGTTATGTATCTTGCCTTTTTCGGCTACTATCCTATTTTGAAATCATTAATTGAAGCCAAGATTCCGACCGCTTTGGGCTGGGTGATAAAGCTTCTGTCTTTCATTTCAACCATGGTCATATCTTATTACCTGATGATCAGATTTATGGGAGTTACTCTTGATGAAACCGAGGAATTCGGAATGATGGCAATTCCTCTGCTGCTCGGAATGGGTACCGTTGCCTTTGTGCTTTATGACATTGCGCTGACAAAGATGATAACGCTCTATATGATAAAATGGCAAAAACATTTTAAAAGATACTTTAAATAATTATTGCCTTTTCACAGATTATCTTATATAATATATGGTGCTTAATTTGAAAAGCGGTCAGATGTGCCGATTTTTCGTTTTTCCGGAAGGTGAGGGAATAACAAATGAAAAATATCGTTAATATCGGCGTTGTCGGAATAAGCGGCAGAGGCTCGTCAATGCTTCGCGAGCTGCTCAACTGCGAGGGCGTCAGAGTTCCCGCAGTCTGCGATAAATACAGTGACAGAGCGGAGCACGGCGCAGAGATAGTCAAGGAAGCCACGGGCGAAACTGCCGATGTTTATCTTGACTATAAACAGCTTCTTGCGCGTGAGGATCTTGACGCAGTTATGTGCTGCACAACATGGATAACCCATTCCCGCATTGCAATCGACGCCATGAGAGCGGGCAAGCATATTGCAATCGAAGTAGGCGGCGCGGCAAGCATTGAGGAATGTTGGCAGATGGTTCGTGCAAGCGAGGAAACAGGCAAATTCTGTATGCTGCTTGAGAACTGCTGCTATGACAGAAAAGAAATGGCTCTTTATAACATGGTTAAAAAGGGTCTTTTCGGTGAAATAATACATATGCAGGGCGGTTATGAGCACGACCTGCGCGATGAAATAAGCCTTGGAAGAGAAAACCGCCACGGCAGGCTGTTTAATTTTCAGCACAGAAACGGCGAGCTTTATCCCACACATCAGCTCGGCCCCATCTCAAAGGTTCTCGGCATAAACAGAGGCAACAGATATGTTTCTCTCAGCTCGTTTGCAAGCAAGTCGAGAGGGCTTAACGAGTGGATTAAGAAAAACAAGGGCGAGGATTATGACCTTGCGGATTACAGCTTTAATCAGGGCGATATCGTAACCACAGTGCTCAAATGTGCCGACGGCGAAACCGTTGTGCTCACTCATGACTGCTCTCTGCCCAGACCCTATTCGAGAGCTTACCGTATTCAGGGCACAAAGGGCATTTATATGGAGGACGGCAACACGATTTATCTCGAAGGCATTTCCCATGAGAACAAAGACCATTGGACTCACACATGGGAGAGCTTTGACGATTATCTTGAAAAATATGAGCATCCGCTTTGGAAAAAATATAAAATAGACGGTATTCATGCCGGCGGTCACGGCGGTATGGACTATCTTGTTCTCAGCGCGTTTGCCGAGAGCGTAAGGCTTGACGAAAAGCCGCCCATTGATGTTTATGACACGGCGGTTTGGATGGCAGTTACCTGCCTTTCCGAGCAGTCGATAGCAATAGGCGGCGCTCCCGTTCCCTTCCCGGATTTCACTAACGGAATGTGGATTGACAGAGAGCCTTACAGACGCGGAATTTTCTGCCTTGACGAAGTCTGTGAGGATTGCTTTGAAGAAGAATAAAAATTAAGGGGTATTGCGGAATATGAAATACTATATAGGCGTTGACGGCGGAGGAACAAAAACCGCGTTTGCTCTTTTTGACGAAAACAAAAAAATGCTTGCTTCCGTAACCGGTCCGGGCAGTAATCATGAAAATCTTGATACGGCTTTTGACGGCGCGAGCGATATTTTAATGCAGGGCTTGAACGAGCTTTGCGAGCACGCGGGAGTAAAGCTTTCCGATATCGGCTTCACCCTTATGGGTCTTGCGGGCATCGATCACCGCTATCAGTATGAGATTATGTGCGAAAAGTTACGCGAAAAGGGACTTGAGAATTTCGAGGTTTTCAATGACGGCTTTATAGTCGTTAAAGCGGGAGCAACCGGCAAAAGCGCCATAGGCTACAACTGCGGCACGGGCGTTTGCTGCAACGGAATTGACCTTGACGGAAAAATGCTCCAGCTTGCGGGTCTCGGCGATTTCACGGGCGATATTTCGGGCGGAAGCAATATTGTCATAAAGGCGTTTGAGCTTGTTTATAACGAGCTTTTCCTCGGGCTCGAAAAAACTCTTATTACAGAAATGATAAAAGAGAAATACGGTTTTGAGAACAGAGAGGATTATCTCGAGCTTATTGAAAAAATCGAGGGCGAAAACGGCGGAGAATATATCAGAGATATGATAGATTTCTTCTTTGCCGCAGTCAAAAAAGGCGACGCCCCCGCGTTGGCTTATTGCGAAAGAATGGCGGAGCGCGGAGCACAGCTTATTGCGGCGCTTGCAAATCAGCTTAATTTCGGCAGCGAAGAAATTGAGGTTGTGCTTTCGGGCTCTATCAATGTTAAGGTTGATAACAGGCTTTATCTTGATATGCTTGTTTCCCGCGCCGAGGCGCTCAGCGGCAAAAAGCTGAAATTCATCAAGCTTGAAGCAATGCCCGTTACGGGCTGCATCAACTGGATAATGCAGGATTATGCCAAATAAAATTCTCAATCAAAGGAGTTAATTGATATGAAAGAAATCAGCGTTGCCGTAATCGGCTCGGGCAGCACCTACTGCCCCGAATTGGTAGACGGCTTCCTCAAAGCAAAGGAAAGCCTCAAACTCAAAAAAATATCCTTTATGGATATTGATGAGAGAAAGAGAACAATAGTCGGCAACCTTTGCGTAAGAATGTTGAAAAATGCAAACTGCGACTGCGAGGTTGTTTTTACCGACGATCTTGATACGGCGCTTGAGGGAGCGGATTTTGTTGTTACTCAAATCCGTGTCGGCAAGCTTCCCTGCCGCCATCTTGACGAGAGCATTCCCAAGAAATATAACCTCATCGGTCAGGAAACAACCGGCATCGGCGGCTTCTTCAAGGCGCAGAGAACCATTCCCGTTATCAAGCATATCTGCGACAGGATTGAGGCAATCTGCCCCGACGCATGGCTTATCAACTTCACCAATCCCTCGGGCATCATCACTGAGTTTGTTCTCAATAACACCAATGTCAAGAACATCGGTCTGTGCAATGTTCCCATTGATATGATTGACGATATCAAGGAAATAACGGGAGAGGACAGCAAAATTACATATGTCGGTCTTAACCACCTGAGCTGGATAACCTCAGTCAAAAAAGACGGTAAAGAGCTTCTTCCCGGGCTTATTGACAGCGGCTTTTCACCCAAGGTTATGGCAAATATAAAGGACGACGGCTTCTCCATTGACTGCCTTAAAACCATTCAGGCAATCCCCTCGTCATATCTTCAGTATTATTACTGCCGCGAGGCAAAGCTTGCTCATCAGCGTGAGGACGAAAAGACGAGAGCGCAGGTCTGCATGGAGATAGAGGAGCAGCTTCTTGAAATCTATCAGAACGAGGAAATCGTAACAAAGCCCGCTCTGCTTGATAAGCGCGGCGGTCACAAGTATTCTCTTGCGGCGGTTTCGCTGATTGATTCAATCGCAAACAACAAGCGCGATGTTCATGTTGTCAACATCAAGAATAACGGCACTCTGCCCTTTATGGCAGATGACGATATCGTTGAAATTGCGGCGGTTATCGGCAGCGACGGCGCAACGCCCGTTCCCGTAACGGAGCATATCAATGACCACATCGTCGGTCTTATGAGAGTTGTTAAGACTTATGAAAAATATGCAGTCAAAGCGGCAATCACTGGCGATGACGATTATGCAATCAAGGGTCTGCTTGTTCATCCCCTCGTAGGCGATTGGGAAAAGACCGTTAAATGCTTTAACGAGCTTAAAGAGGCTCACAAGGAATTTCTGCCGCAGTATTTCAAGGACGAAGCGCAGAAATAAAGGCCTGAAAAACGCACGGAGCAAATCGGAAGAAATTCACGGTTTGCTCCGTTTTTTTGCATATTTATAACTGCTTTTCGGCGAAATTCGCAATGCGGAATTAATGGCGAAAATATCTCCGTTTAGAGTAGGGCGGGGGCTTGCTCCCGCCGAAAAAACAAAATTTTATTTAACAAACAACGGGCGACCACGCGGGGTCGCCCCTACCTTTATAAAATATCATCGGTCATAGGCGAAGCCTATCCGAAATTCCGCATTACGCATTACGAATTCCGAGTTTTTGCAGGTCATCAAGGACGCCGACTCCTACAAATTTCGCCGCCAAAATCCGCCATTTGATATGGATATATCAATAAAGTAATACCGATATTCATTTTTTACATTTCACATTTACTCCCGTTAGTGTTATTATATCATCAGAAACAAAAGACAGGAGGAAGAAAAAATGGCAAGATTCACATTACCCAGAGATCTTTATCACGGCAAGGGCTCTCTTGAAGCTCTTAAAACACTCACAGGCAAAAGGGCTATCATCTGCGTCGGCGGCGGCTCAATGAAAAAATTCGGTTTCCTCGATAAGGCTGTTGAATATCTTAAAGAGGCAGGCATGGAGGTTAAGCTCTTTGAAGGAATCGAGCCAGACCCCTCGGTTGAAACCGTTATGAAGGGCGCTCAGGTTATGCTTGACTATCAGCCCGATTGGATTATCGCAATGGGCGGCGGCTCACCCATCGACGCGGCAAAGGCTATGTGGATAAAATATGAATATCCCGAAATCACATTTGAAGATATGTGCAAGGTATTCGGAATTCCCGCACTTCGCAAGAAGGCTCATTTCTGCGCAATCCCCTCAACATCGGGCACGGCTACCGAGGTTACGGCATTCTCAATCATCACCGATTATCAGAAGGGCATCAAATATCCCATTGCTGATTTTGAGATAACTCCCGATGTTGCCATTGTTGACGCCGAGCTTGCCGAAACAATGCCCAAAAAGCTCGTTGCTCACACCGGCATGGACGCTATGACTCACGCAATCGAGGCTTATGTTTCAACCGCTAACTGCGATTACACAGATCCCCTCGCTCTCCATGCAATCGAAATGATTCAGGAAAATCTTGTTGATTCTTATAACGGCAATGAAGAAAGCCGCGCAAAAATGCACAATGCCCAGTGCCTTGCAGGTATGGCTTTCTCAAACGCTCTGCTCGGAATAGTTCACTCAATGGCTCATAAGACCGGCGCGGCATTTGCCGACTACGGCGCTCACATCATCCACGGCGCAGCCAACGCAATGTATCTGCCCAAGGTTATCGAGTTCAACGCCAAGGATGAAACCGCCGCAAAGCGTTATGCAAAGATTGCCGATGTTATGAACCTCGGCGGCAGCAGCGTTGAGGAAAAGGTTCAGCTTCTCATCGAATACCTCAGAGGTATGAACGATAAGCTCAATATTCCTCACTGCATCAAGAACTACGGTGCTGACAGCTATCCCACAGAGCAGGGATTTGTTCCCGAGGATGTTTTCCTTGCAAAGCTTCCCGAAATTGCAAAGAACGCTATCGGCGACGCCTGCACAGGCTCCAACCCCCGTCAGCCCTCTCAGGAGGAAATGGAAAAGCTGCTTAAATGCTGCTATTATGACACTAAGGTTGATTTCTGATAAATTAACCGATAACAAAGGCTGCCGGGCTTTTTGAGAACGGTAGCCTTTTTTGGAGGATTATGTATGTTTGAAATAATGACAAAGAAGATGCTCAACCCCACGGTTTGTCTGATGGAAATCAGAGCTCCGCTTGTTGCCAAAAAAGCACAGCCGGGTCAGTTTATCATTCTCAGGGTTGATGAAGACGGAGAAAGAATCCCTCTCACTGTAGCGGACTTTGACAGGGAGAGGGGTACGGTTACAATTATTTTCCAGGTTGTCGGAGCAACCACGGAAAAGCTTGACCACCTCAATCAGGGTGACAGGCTTCATGATTTTGTAGGTCCCCTCGGCAGAGCAACCGAAACCGACGGACTTAAAAGAGTTGCGGTTGTTGCGGGCGGCGTCGGCTGCGCCATTGCTTATCCCGTAGCTAAAAAGCTTCACGCCAAGGGCTGTGAGGTTCATGTTGTTGCGGGCTTCCGCTCTAAGGACCTTGTTATTCTTTCCGATGAATTTAAGGCAAACAGCTCCGAATATATCCTTATGACGGATGACGGCTCGGCAGGTGAAAAGGGTCTTGTAACAACGGCTCTCAAAAGGCTGCTTGATTCGGGTGATAAATATGACGAAGTTATCGCAATCGGCCCGCTCGTTATGATGAAATTCGTCAGTCAGCTCACAAAGGAGTATTCCGTTAAAACGGTTGTTTCAATGAACCCCATTATGATTGACGGCACGGGAATGTGCGGCGGCTGCCGACTGACCGTCGGAGGCGAAACAAAATTTGCCTGCGTTGACGGCCCCGAATTTGACGGTCATCTCGTTGATTTTGACGAGGCTATGGAAAGAAACACCATGTACAGAGATTTTGAGTCCCACGCTCGCGAAAAGGCGTGCAGACTTTTTGATAAGGAGGTTGAATGATTATGCCTAATATGTCAAAAAGCAAAACGCCCATGCCCGAGCAGGAGCCTAATGTAAGAAACCGTAATTTTAAAGAGGTTTCGCTCGGCTATACTCCCGAGCAGGCGGTTGAGGAGGCAAAGCGCTGCCTTAACTGCAAAAATAAGCCTTGCGTCGGCGGCTGCCCCGTAAGGGTTTATATTCCCGATTTTATTGCCGAGGTTGCAAAGGGCGAGTTTGAAGAAGCTTATAAAATCATTGCCAAGTCCTCGAGCCTTCCCGCTGTTTGCGGCAGAGTTTGTCCGCAGGAAAATCAGTGCGAGGGCAAGTGCGTAAGAGGCATTAAAGGCGAGCCTGTTGCCATTGGTCGTCTTGAAAGATTTGTTGCGGATTATCATAACAACAATTCAACCGAAAAGCCCGAAAGACCCGAATCAAACGGTCATAAGGTTGCGGTTGTCGGCTCAGGCCCCGCAGGGCTTGCGTGCGCGGGCGACCTTGCCAAAAAGGGCTATGAGGTAACGGTTTTTGAGGCTCTGCATACGGCAGGCGGAGTTTTGGTTTACGGAATTCCCGAATTCAGACTTCCCAAGAAAATCGTTCAGAAAGAGATTGACGGTCTTAAAGATATCGGCGTTGATGTTGAAACCAATATGGTTATCGGCAAAACGCTTTCTGTTGATGAGCTTTTGGAGGATTTCGGCTTTGAAGCTGTTTTCATCGGCTCAGGCGCAGGTCTGCCGAAGTTTATGGGAATTCACGGCGAAAACCTCAAGGGTGTTTATTCCGCAAACGAGTTCCTCACAAGAATGAACCTTATGAAAGCCTATAAAAAAGACGGCGAAACCCCCGTTGAGCATACGCTCAGGGCAGCGGTTATCGGCGGCGGCAATGTTGCAATGGACGCCGCGCGCTGTGCAAAGAGACTTGGCGCTCAGGTTGATATTATTTACAGACGCAGCATGGAGGAGCTTCCCGCCCGCCGCGAGGAGGTTCACCACGCCATTGAAGAAGGCATCAATTTCAGAACTCTTACAAATCCCGTTGAAATTCTCGGCGATGAAAGCGGAAATGTTAGGGGAATTAAGTGCGTTACAATGGCTCTGGGCGAGCCTGACGCCTCCGGTCGCCGCAGACCCGTTGCGGTTGAGGGCAGCGAATTTGAGTTTGAGGTTGACTGCGTTATTATGGCTCTGGGCACATCGCCCAATCCGCTCATCAAATCAACCACCCCCGGTCTTGAAACAAAGTCGTGGGGCGGCATCGTAACCTATGATGAAACGGGTCACACCTCAAAGGATAAGGTTTATGCGGGCGGCGACGCCGTAACGGGTGCGGCTACCGTTATCCTTGCCATGGGCGCGGGCAAAAATGCCGCCGCGGCAATCGATAACGAGCTTATGCACAAGGAAGAAGAATGATTGCTTGACAGGCTTCAAAATAGGTGCTATTATTTTAGAAGCTGATTGAATATTGTGGCGAAATCAGGGAAAGAACGGTGAAAATCCGTCGCAACAGCCATTGCCGTTAAAGTCGGAATGCCTGTTCGCCATAATGCGGTTAGTCGCCTTCGGGCAGCGGAGGGTGGCATAACGGATTTTCAGGCTCTTTTATCGGAGCTTACGAGTGTTTGATTGCCTCTCCGTTTTCGGAGAGGCAATTTTTTTAAGGGAGGAAGAAATGTGAGGGACGCTTTTTCGCGCCGACATCCTGCGGTCAATTTGATGTTTTTTGCTGCGGCGGCAATCTTTGCGATGATGTTTGACCATCCTGTGTTTATCGGCATTTCTTTTTCTGCCGCGCTTGCTTATGCCGTGAAACTCAAAGGCAAAGCGGCTCTCAAAATGTTTTTTTGCGCTCTCTTGCCTTTGCTGATTTTTGTTGTGCTTATCAACACAATTTTTGCGGGCTACGGTGTTACTGTGTTATATACATTCGCAAGCGGCAAACGGATTACGCTTGAATCGGCGGTTTGCGGCGGCGTGACCGGCTCTCTTGTGGTGACGATGCTGCTGTGGTTTGCGTGCTTCAACGAGGTAGTGACTGAGGATAAATTTATGTATGCTTTCGGCGGCAGAATGCCGAACACGGCTCTGATGCTGCTTATGGTATTCAGATTTGTGCCGCTTTACAAAAGACAGCTTTCGGAAACTCTTTCCGCGCGGCGAGCCGCAGGGCTGGCACAGAGCAGCGGCAGAGCGGCTGAGCTTAAAAATGCCTGTGCGGCGGTTTCGGGAGTTATAACTCGCGCATTGGAGAATGCCATTGAAACGGCGGATTCAATGAAATCGAGGGGCTATGGCTCGGGCAGGCGCACGAGCTATTCACGCTTTACCTTTTCACCGGCAGATGCGGTGATGATAATTGAAATTCTCGTTCTTTCGGCGGTGATTGCCGCAGGCAAGCTTTCGGGCTTTGCCGAAGCAAGCTACAATCCGATTATCGAAATCGGAGGATTTTCCGCGATGCTTGCGGTTTCGGCGGCGGCTTATGCGATTTTTTGCTTTTTTCCGATTATTTATGACTTTGCGGAGGATATAAGATGGAACAGATTATATGCGAAAACCTGAGCTTTGCTTATCCGCTCTGCAAAGAAAAGGCTTTAAGCAATATAAATTTGAAAATAAACAGGGGAGAATTTGTTGTTTTGTGCGGCAAAAGCGGCTGCGGCAAAACAACCCTGCTGCGCCATTTCAAATCAGCTCTCACTCCCGCAGGGGAGAGGAGCGGCAGAGTGCTTTTGGATGGCGTGCCCGTTTCAGAGCTTTCGCCGAGGGAAGCCGCTTGTAGGGTAGGCTTTGTTATGCAGGAGCCTGACAGCCAGATAGTTACCGATAAGGTTTGGCACGAGCTTGCTTTCGGGCTTGAAAACATCGGCGCAGAAACGGCGGATATACGCCTGAAAACAGCTGAAATGGCATCATATTTCGGAATTTCGGAGTGGTTTGATAAGAAAACGGACGAGCTTTCGGGCGGTCAGAAGCAGCTTCTTAATCTTGCCGCCGTTATGGTTATGAATCCCGATGTGATTGTGCTTGATGAGCCGTCCTCACAGCTTGACCCCGTTGCGGCGGGCGACTTTCTTTCGGCTGTTTCCAAAATAAACAGAGAGCTTGGAGTAACGGTAATAATGACCGAGCACAGGCTTGAAGATGTTTTTTGCTGTGCAAGCCGCGTTTTGATTATGGAAAACGGAAAAATCAAGAGCGACTGCTCTCCGCGCGAATTGAGCAGGGAGATAAGAACCGCCGATGAATTTGTCAGGCTTTCAATGCCGTCAAGCGTCAGAATTCATTCCGAGCTTGGGGCAGATGGTGAAAGCCCGCTCTCGGTCAACGAGGGCGCGGCGTGGCTCTCATCGCTTTTCGGTGAAAAAAAGCCTTGCCGTACCAAGATTGAGCCTGCCGAATTCAAATTCGAGAGAAACGCGCTTGAAATTAAAAATCTGTTTTTCAGATACGAAAAAAACGGCGCGGATGTAATTTCAAATCTTAGTTTAAATGTTCCCGAGGGCAGTATTTTTGCCGTAATGGGCGGTAACGGAGAAGGAAAATCCACTTTGCTGAAAATAATCGCGGGTGCATTAAAGCCGATTTCGGGCAAGGTTCGTTTTTCGGGCAGAGCCAAAAGCGCACTTATGCTTCCGCAGAGCGTTCAGTCGCTTTTTACCAAAAAAAGCGTTTCGGAAGAGCTTGCGGAAACGGGTGCAAGTGCCGAAGAAATTTTGCAGGCGGAGAGATTTGCGGAGATTTTTGATTTGGAGCAAAGGCATCCGTTTGATTTGAGCGGCGGCGAGCAACAGAGGCTTGCGCTTGCAAAGCTGATGCTAAAAAAACCCGATATTCTGCTGCTTGACGAGCCGACCAAGGGTATGGATTGCGAATTTAAGCAGTCTTTTGCAAAAATGCTGAAATCCCTTGCGGCGGACGGTAAAACCGTTGTAATGGTTTCGCACGATATTGAGTTTTGCGCCGCCTGCGCCGATTTTTGCGCGATGATGTTTGATTCGGCTGTTGCCTGCGTCAAAGATGCAAACGGCTTTTTTGCGGGCAACTTTTTTTACACCACCTCGGCAAACAGAATGTCGAGACATATTTTTGATAACTGCGTAACGGATAAGGATGTGATATCGCTGTGCAGAGAAAATCTCGGCAAATGAGCAGGGGAAAAGCCGCGTTGTGCGGCGCAGGGCTGACGGCGGCGCTGATTGCGGCGGCGTGCATCGGGCGCGAGCTTCTGAGCGGCAGCCGTTATTATTACCCCATGGCGGTTTTGATAATTGCGGCGGCGTGCGTTCCTTTTTTTGTTTCGTTTGAAAAAAAGAAGCCTTCGGCAAGAGAGCTTGCCGTGCTCGCTTGTATGACCGCGCTTGCAGTTGCGTCTCGGGCGGCGTTTTATGCTCTGCCGTCGGTGAAACCGATGTGTGCCGTTGTTATAATAACCGCCGTTTGTCTCGGCCCTCAGACGGGCTTTATCTGCGGCGTTACGGCAATGTTTATTTCAAATTTCATTTTCGGTCAGGGACCGTGGACGCCGTTTCAAATGCTCGGAATGGGCGCGGTAGGGCTGGCAATGGGGCTTATATTCCATAACCGCAAATTAAAAGAAAACCGATGGATTCTTGCAATTACGGGCGGCGTTTTGTGCTTTGCCGTTTACGGAATTATCGTTGACCTCAGTTCGGTTCTGATGATGGCAACGGATTTTTCGCTTGGAGAAATAGCGGCAATATATGCTTCGGGAGTGCCGTTTAATCTTATTCACGGCGCAACGACTGCCGCTGTGCTGCTCGTAGCGGGCAAAGCTTTTATTGAGAAGCTTGACAGGATTAAAATAAAATACGGTATGTTCGGCGGCGCGGGATGAATTAAAAAATCCCGCGTTTTTTCTTGAATTGTTAACATTTGGATGTTATAATATCTTTTCATATATTAAGAATCGGGGAAGATATAATGAATTGGATAAAGCTTATAGTCTGCTTTGTTGCGGGAATAGGAGCAGGGCTCGGAACGGGCTTTGCGGGAATGAGTGCGGCTGCGGTTATTTCGCCAATGCTCATTACTTTCCTTGATATTCCGGCTTATGAAGCTGTCGGAATTGCTTTGGCGAGCGATGTGCTTGCAAGCGCGGTCAGCGCCACGACCTATGGCAAGAATAAAAACCTTGATATCAGAAACGGCATTGTTATGATGATAACGGTTATGCTCTTTACCCTTGTCGGCAGCTTTGCGGCCAGCTATTTGCCGAATAAAACAATGGGCAACTTTTCCGTGTTTATGACCTTGCTGCTCGGTATTAAATTTATAGTAAAGCCCGTTATGACCACCAAAGAGGCAATGCTCGGCGTGAGCAAAAAGAAGCGCCTTATTCAGTCGGTTATATGCGGAACGGTTATCGGGCTTATCTGCGGCTTTGTGGGCGCAGGCGGCGGAATGATGATGCTGCTCATTCTCACAAGCGTTCTCGGCTACGAGCTTAAAACGGCGGTCGGCACAAGCGTGTTTATTATGTCTTTCACCGCTCTTACGGGCGCGCTGAGCCACTTTGCAATCGGCGGCAGACCCGATATGTTCTGCCTTGTGTGCTGTGTGCTTTCAACCTTGCTTTGGGCGCAGATTGCCGCAAAGCTTGCCAATAAGGCAAGCCCGAAAACTCTTAACAGGGCAACGGGCGTTGTTCTTGCGGTGCTCGGCACGGGAATTATTATCGTAAACGCAGTCAAATAATAAAGCAAAAATTAATAACGGAACGGCTTGTATCGGAAGTTCAACCGATACAAGCCGTTTTTTGTAGTTTTTTTAATAGCAATAAATATGGTTTTGAGGGGCTTATTTTCGCCCCGCCTGCGTTAAAAATCTTTGAAATACACAAAGTATTCCTGCAGATTTTCGCCTTGACGGAACGAAAATCTTCTCCCTCAAAACTGCTTCGCATCTGAAATGCAATAGATTATGTGCAGTCGGGGATTTCTTCTCTGCAGGCATACTTCCGTATGTCAAAGAGAAAAATGCCCGAATGTGCGTGAGATATTGTATTTCAGACATATTCCATTGCTGTTAAAAAAACTATGCCTTTATTTAAAGATAGGGCTTCATTTTGTCCTCAAGATTTTCTTCAAGCAGGGTGATTTTTTCGGCAAGCTTTTTTGCGCCGCTGTCTGCGGCGGGGTATTGATTAAGGCAGCGCGTTATCGTTTTTATTCCCATTGAGCAGCCGTCGGTAATCAGGCTTGCCGCCTGAGCGGAAGTAGGCTTAAAGGCAAGCTCTGCATTGATTTTAACCTTTGACATACTTTTTGCCATTATGCCCGGCTCCTTTGCGGGAGCGTTGATTTTTTCAAGCTCGCCGTTAATCTTCTGCTCCAAGCTTTTATGCTCTGTTTTGCTTTCTTTTAAAACCTGTTTAAATTCGCTTTCCTTGACAAAAGGTAAAACATCGTCAATGGAAGCAATCGCTGTTTTGATGCCCGAGCTGCATTCCTGCAAAAGCATCAGCGTATCGGATCGGCTCATATTTTTCCTCCTTTTTGTTAAATCGCCGCAAAGACGGCTCTTTAATATTATTGCCGCAATAATCGGCGTTTGAATTGACAAATTTTATAAATTGTTTTATGATTTTATCAGGAGGAGATAGCTATGATTTTTGCAAACCACGCCCATGTTTTTCCGAAAGAAATAAAGCCCGAGGGAACGGTCGACTGTCTGATGCGCTTTTTGGATGAATGCGAGATTGACAGGGCGGTTGCCTTTGCCCCGTTTGACGACAGGTTTCACGAGGCGGGCTTTGAGGGCAGCCCGAATGACTGGCTGGCAAAGCAGATAAAGGGCAACAACAGGCTTGTGGGCTTCGGCACGGTTGATTTTTCAAAAAACAGGCGTGATGAGGTTGACAGAATAGCCGCGCTCGGCTTTAAAGGAATAAAGCTTCATCCGCCCTATCAGGAATTTGTTATCGACGGACCCGAGGCTTTTGAAGTCTATGAGAGAGCGCAGGAGCTGGGGCTTTTTATCTCGTTTCACTCGGGAATGCATTGGCACAGGCTCAGGGATAACCGTGTGCTTTTGTTTGACGAGGTTGCGTGGAATTTTCCGACCCTTAAATTCAGCATGGAGCACATCGGCGGCTACCATTTCTTTAAAGAAGCGCTTGCGGTTATGTGCAATAACTCACGCAGGGGCGGCAATGTTTTTGCAGGCTGGACGAGCGTTGGAAACCGCAAGGGCAAGGGCGACGAATGGGCGCTGACCGATGAAGAGCTTGAAACGGTTATTTATCAGACGGGCGAGGACAGAAGCATTTTCGGTCTTGATTTTCCTTATTCAAAGCCCGAACATATCAAAACTGAGATAGCAAGAATAAAACGCCTTGATTTCAGCGAGGAATGTAAAGAAAAAATACTCGGCAAAACTCTGGAAAGAGTGCTCGGCGAATAAAAAACTAATGCTGTATCGACACTGTGCGTGTTGATACAGCATTTAATTTTTTACTATATTATATTGTGAATTCGGCATAATATGTTTTTTTAACCGAATTGCCCGTTCCGATTGAGTCCGAAACGGATTTGCATATTCGGTATCTGCCGGGCTCAAGCTCGCCGTAAGTGTTGGTGAATTCTATGTTCATCACCAGCTCGTCATCAACGGGAATAAGATAAGCCTGCATTGTCCATACAAAATCGGGTTGAAGATAATCATACAAAAAAGCCTTTTGCATATACTCCTGATATGATATCCATTCACCGCAGTAAAACGCTTCAAGGCTGTATTCGGTTCCCGTGTAAAGCTCTCCGCGGGGAGTGCCCATGGCGGACGATTGCCTGAAAACCAGCTTTCCGCCTCTGTTGCCGTTGGGAACAAACGACATTGAAAGCCCGAAGCTGTCGCTGAACGAAACGCTTTTAGCAATTTCAAGCCCCGTCAGAGCTTCGCCGCCCGTGAGTCCGTTATTGACGAACACATATTCTCTCTGCTCGGAGAGTGTGATAAAAGCCCAATCCGCAGAGCCGTCATAATAGCCGACGCTTGCCTTTGCTCCGCTGTCAAGGGTTATATCTTTACATTCAAGACCCGTGCCGCATACACCGAAAAGATTATCGGGGTAATACTGAATTGACATATATCCCTCCGAACCGACAGGCTTGAAGGTCATTTCCTTTGAATACAGCATTTGCTCATCAGCCTCAACCTCGGAGGAAACCCAATTCTGCGGGATTTTTAATGAGCAGCAGCCGTTAAACGAAACGGGGGAATAAATTTCGGCAGCCGTTTCATCGGAATTTGCGGGGGAGTTTTCGGGTTCGCTGTCGATTTCTTTCCACAGCTCATCAACCGATTTCAGGTTTTTCGGGAAGAAATAAAACCTCGTGGAATTATAGCACAGATCTTCGGATTGTATTCTGTTCCATTTAACGATTTTGTATGTCAGAGCTTTGAATTCTCTTGTGCCGCCGTCGTCATATGACTGAAACGGCACGGGAAAAAACAGAACGAACGCGAGTATTGCAACAACTGCAATAATAACCTTTTTCTTCATAATGAACGCCTCCGTTTTTTGATTTCATAATATAAACGCAAAAACGGGGTAAAAGGTGACGGTTTTTTTTGTTATTTTCTTGTGTTCATCGATTTTCTGTAAACCACGAAGCGGCAGAAAAGATATTCGGTAACGAGATTTACAAGCATTGTGCCGATTTCGACTATGTAATCGTTAATACCCGCCTCGGTGAGCATATGCCCTGCCCATGTTGAGAGCGGAGTGAATACGCAGTAAAACAGCGCAACCTTGAGCATCGCCACGGGCACATTGGCGGCGGATTTAAAGGTGTATCTGCGGTTAAAGGTGAAGTTCCACAAAACGGAGAGAACGAGCGCGGGCAGATAGCGGTACATATATTTTAAATCCGTCAATTCCGTCAGCAAAGTAAAGGTTAAAAACTGAATTATTCCCGCAGACGCCGAGAAAAGCGCAAATTTGATAACCTGAAAAATATTTTGCTTTGCGGTCATTTGCTGTTTGTTTTCATTGCTCATTTTAGAGTTCCTCCCTTGCTCTTATGAAAAGAGCGGCAACGCGGCAGGCTCTTTTGAAAGCCTCCGCAAGATAAAGCTCAACAGGCATTGCGCCGTAGCAGTCGTTTTCATGCCTGCCGGGCTTGCTTTTTGTGTTCAGCTCAAAGGTGAGCGGTCCGCCGAAGCGGCATTCGGCAAGTCTGCGGGCAATCCCGTTCCAATCGCCTATTCCGTCAAACGGAAGCAGGTGCAAATCGTCAATATAGGTTATTTCACCCGCAAAATCCTTTACTCCGAGATTGTCGTTAAGATGTGTAACTATCATTCGCTCGCCGTAAAGCGCGGCTAAATCCTTGCCTCGGTTATAGCAAAGCTCGTGACCCGTGTCCCAGCAGAAGCCTACGCTTTTTTCGCTTTTCAAAGCGGTCATAAGCGCCGCAAGATATTCCTCGCCCTCTGTGTTTTCGAGCGCAAGCTTAACTCCGAGCTCACCCGCACGCCTCGCCGCTCTGCCGTAACGCTCAATTCCTGCGTCGGTCGGGGACTTTTTGCAGCCGAAGCCGATAAAAGTATGGGCAACGGTTATCGGAATTTCAAGCCGCGCGCAAAGCTCAATACATTCAATAAGCTCCGCCGCCGCTTCATCGCCGTTTTCGCCGCCGTGCCACATTTCGGCAGACCTGTTAAACGGAGCGTGAAGCGATGAAATAATCATATTTTCTTTTTTGCCGATTGCGGCAAGCTCCGGAGCGTTTTTGCTGCGGTCGCTTATGTCGATTGCAAAGCCGTCGAAGCCCGTGCGCTTAAAAAGCCCGATTTGCTCCTCGGCGGGAATCCCGAATTGGTCGTTTAATGCAAGACAAAGCTGCTGTTTATACATTTTAATCACCGATTTTTATGTTAAAACAATTTTTATAAGATGTCAAGCGATTGACGAATGATTTTGGGTGTGATAGAATTAAAATATTAAGGATTCTAAGCTTTGTAAAAGCAAGGAGGAAGCATATGCCGCTGAATATTTTTGTTGTAACGGATACGCATTATTTTGAAAATTCGCTCGGAGCGAGCGGTGAAGCATACGAAAAGCGAAGCCGCACCGACCAAAAGTGCATTGCCGAAACGGGAGCCATTCTTGACGCCGCATTTGAAAAAATGGCGCAAGATAAAGAAACCGAAATTATCATAATTCCGGGCGACCTTGTTTACAGAGGAGAAACCGCAAGCCACGAGGGCTTTATAAAAAAACTGCGCCGTTTGCAGGAGCAGGGGAAGAGAATTTATATCGTCACCGCGCGCCACGATTATTCGGGCAATCCCTGCGGCTTTGTCGGCGATAAAATGATTCCCGTTGATGGTATGCCGCGCGAAAAGCTTCGTGAAACCTATTATGATTTCGGTTTCTCTCAGGCAATATCGGAGCACAGGGAAACGCTTTCTTATGTTGCTCAGCTTTCCGATAAAATCCGTCTGCTTGCAATTAACTGCGACGGCGACTGCGGAAGCTTCAAGGGGCTTTGGGAAGACCAGATGGAGTGGATAAAGGAGCAGATACGCAAGGCTCACGAGGACGGCTGCTATATATTTGCAATGATGCATTATCCGCTTTTGCCCGGTTCACCCGTGTTAAGGCTTATTGAGGACGCCAAAATAACCGATTGGGAAAAGCGTGCGGATGAGCTTGCCGACTGCGGGCTGGATTTGATTTTTACGGGTCATATGCATATGCAAAGTCTGACCGAGCGTGTTTCATCCGCAGGGAACAAAATAACCGATATATGCACAGGCTCGATTGTCGGCTGCCCCTGCGCTTACAGAAAAGTAACCTTCAATGAAAACGGCACGGCGAAAATAGCTTCATTCACCGTTGAGGATTTCGATTGGGATAAGGGCGGCAAGACCGCCGAGGAATATTTCATTTGGCGGTTTGACCGAATGATAACCGATGCTATCGACGGCATGGCTTATGATTTTGCGGCGTTTACCCGCTTTTTCGGCGGACCCGAGAAGAATAAAAAGCTGAAAATTCCCGTAACTGTTGCCGGCAGGATTCTTCAAAAGCTGACCGTTGGCGGCGTCGGCAGGATGATGTGCTTTAAGGTTGATAAATCAATCAGAGGCAGACTGCTTAAAGATGTATGCGTTGAGCTTGTGCGCAATGTGTTTGTGGGCGATGAGCCTTATGTTGAGGGAACTCCGATGTATGAGGCGGTTACGAAGCTTCTGAGCCGATTAAGACCGATTGTTTCACGGCTTGAAAAGAAGCTCGGCGCAAAAAATGAGATGTTTGCGGATATTCCCGCCTTTGTCGCCTCCGTTATAGGCGATGACAGGCAGATGGATTATAATGCCGAAATCGAAATTAATTACGGGAGGTAATTTAAAATGGGCTGTATTGTAGGATTGGGCGGCGGCAGAACCGATGACGGTGAAATCCTGCCTATTTTTGAGCATATAGTTTCGCTTTCCAATAAAAAAAATCCGTCGGTTTTGTTTGTTCCCACCGCAGGGCATGATGATATTGAGGGAGACGAGCATATATTTAAGCTCTTTATAGGGCTTGGATGCAGCGTTTCCGCTCTTTTTCTGACGGATGAAACACTCACTAAGGCGGATATTGAAGAAAAAATCCTTTCTGCCGATATCGTTTATGCAGGCGGCGGAAATCTGAAGTTTTTGGCGGATACATGGAAGAAAACAGGAGCGGACGAAGTGTTCAAAAAGGCATATGAAAAAGGAATTGTGCTTTCGGGGCTGAGCTCAGGCTCGATGTGCTGGTTTGCCGAGGGCTATGATGACTGCGGCGAAAACCATGAATTTATGTTTGTTGAAGGTATCGGACTGCTTCCTTTCTGCAACTGCCCGCATTTTGAGAGCGAATATTGGCAGAGCTTTTCACAGGCTGTCCGCACACGCAGCCTTTCAGGGCTTGCAGTTGAGGACGGAGCAGCGGTTATATTTAACGGCGATGAGTGCTATACGATTTGCGGAAACGACGGCGGAGATGTCTGGTTTTTTGATAAAAATAACGGTCACGAAATGACAGCTTTCAACCCTGCCGAGCTGCATATATAATGTATATTAATATACAATAATATAAGATAAAATTTCAGCCGAAGCCATGGGCAATGTACCCGCAGGCTTCGGCTTTTTATATCGGGCAGATTTGCGCTTGTCTGTTATAAAATCCGCGGCTTCGGCATAGGATTATTTTTGAATAAAACAGGTTTTGAAGTCGGCAAATAATACCGATGTCAACCTGAATTTGGAAATTGATGAATTAACTGTATATTTTTGAACAATACTATTTGTGCAGGCATCTGTTTTTCAGCGGCGTTTGCGGTTTTCGGATGCCTGTATTTTCATAATCAGAAAAATTGTAACCTATTTTAACGCTTTTGTAACCATTTGTAACTTTTTCCGTTTTTCACAAAAAAATTACCACCTTTTGACATAATTCGATTTAAAGCTCCGCAAGTAAATGTTTCAAAACAGCAAATTGTCAGAAAGTCTTTGTACAAAGTATACAAAAAACTCAATCAAAAAAATTTGACAAACCAAACTTTTGTCAATATAATGTCACCCGTTGCAAAGGTAACCCAAGGTTTTGCCACTGAAAAAGTCTTAAACCGCAAACTACTAATGCACAAATAAGGAGAGTTTTATGATTACAAATTCATTATCCGCCGGCGGGAGAACCGGTAAAAAAGGCTTCAAAATTTTGACAGCCGTTGTTGCAGTTCTCTTCGTTTGCTCGGTAACCGTTACTGCGTTTGCTGCGTCAAACGATGTTACCAAGGTTGCCGTTACGGACGGAGAAAAATCGGTAAGCATATCCGCCAAAACAAAAGACCCGTATGATATCGTCAGGCAGGCGGGCTTTAAGCTTGACGCCAACGATGAGCTTGACCTTTCGGCTTACAGCGCCGAAAACGGCGGCACAATAGCTATTGAAAAAGCTAAGGTTGTCAGAGTTGAGGATAACGGCCTTATTTCTTATTTTGTCGGCTATAACGACACTCTTGAGAATTTCCTGAGCAAAGAGGGCGTTGCCGTCGGCAACGGCGATGAGATTGAGAGCACGGCAGACAGGATTTTTGACGGTATGAAAGTCTTTATCAGAAGAGCTTTCAGCGTCAGCATTGATTCCGACGGAGAGGTTCAAAAGCTTTTCATAGCCAAGGGAACTGTATCGGACGCCATTGCAAAGGCGGGAATAACCCTTAACAGCGACGATATTGTTACTCCCTCGCTTGATACCAAGCTCAGCGGCTTTACCAAAATTAAAATCCGCAGAGTCAGATACAAGACGAGAAGCGAGAAGCAGGCGGTTGATTTTGAAACCAAAATAATACCCTCTGCCGATATGTATATTGACGAATCAGAAACCGTAACACCCGGTAAAAAGGGCGAAAAGCTTGTATTTTACACCGAAAAGTATGTTGACGGAGTTCTTGAGGAAACCGTTTTCTCAAAGGAAAAGGTAACAAAGAAAGCCGTTACCGAGGTAAAAAAAGTCGGCACTAAGAAAAGAGAAACTCTTGCCGCTTTTAAGAATACCGACGCCCCGATTTCCGATATTGCGCTCCCCGCAGATGTAAAGCTTGATAAAAACGGTATCCCCGTTGATTATGCTTACTGCGTTGAAGGCAAGGCGACCGCTTACACGGGCGACCCTGCAACTGCATCGGGCAGAAAGCCTATGCCCGGTCACATTGCGGTTGACCCCAAGGAATTCCCTTACGGCACCGAGCTTTATGTTGTTTCCGCAGACGGCAGCTATGTTTACGGCTACTGCATCGCGGCTGACACGGGCGGCTTCGTTTCCATGGGTAACACGGATATCGACCTTTATATGGATAACGAGCAGATGTGCAGGGATTGGGGCAACAGAGGCGTAAAGATTTATGTCCTCAACTGAAAATGAATAATTGCATAAAAGCTGTCGGTTCAGTCTGTGAATCGGCGGCTTTTTGTAATTTTGAAGTATATTGTTAACATATCTTTTTCAATTTTATAATGTTTTGTTTATTTATTACTGTTGACGATTTTGCCTTTATATTATATAATATTAAGCTAAGAAAGTTTTGATAAATTTGTTTTTTCGTACCCTGCCGCAGGTTTTTCGGCGGCGAAAAGGAGTCAGATTATGATTAAAGATGAAAATATAAAGCTTATGCCGACCGTTGCGCTTCGCGGGCTGGTTGTTTTTCCCGATATGTTTATCCATTTTGATGTCGGCAGAGAGAAATCGATAAATGCGCTCAAACAGGCTATGGATACCGACCAGAAGATTTTTCTTGTAACTCAAAAGGATATAAGTGAAGATGACCCGGGCTTTGACGGGCTTTACGAAATCGGAGTTGTGGCAAATGTTAAGCAGGTTCTGAAGCTTCCGGGCAAAAGCGGAAATGTCAGAGTTGCCGTGGAGGGGCTTTTCAGAGCGAGAATTATCCAAGGCGTTGAGGGCAAGACGGATTATCTGAGGGCTATGGTTTTTGCGATTGATGAGCCTGCCGTCAGAAGCGAGAATAAGGACTATGAAAGGGCGCTTGTGCGCCACACAAAGGATGTTTTCGCAGAGTATTCCGACTGTGCGCCGCAGATGCCCGCCGACCTTATCGCGGGAGTTATGCAGAAAAGCGGCGCGGGCGAGCTTGCGGATTATATCGCGGGCAACATAATGCTTGAATATGAGGACAGGCAGAGAATTCTCTCAACGGTAAATCCCATTAAGAGGCTTGAAGAAATGTGCGTTCTGCTTGCCAGCGAGGGCAATCTGCTTTCGATTGAAGCGGATATCAGCGAAAAGGTTCAGGAGCAGATTGATAAAAATCAGCGCGAATACTATCTTCGTGAGCAGCTCAAGGTTATTTCCGAGGAGCTGGGCGGCGGAGTTTCTCAGGAGGAGGAGCTTGACGGCTTCCGTCAGGCGATTTTTGAGTTGAACGCCCCCGACGAGATTAAGGAAAAGCTTTTCAGAGAGTGCGACAGACTTGAAAAATATTCATCACAGTCGCCCGAAGCGGCGGTCAGCAGAAACTATATTGAAACCTGCATATCCTTACCGTGGAACAATATAAAGCCCGAAAATACCGACATTGCAAAATCGCGCAAAATTCTTGAAAACGACCATTACGGGCTTGAAAAAATCAAGAAAAGAATTCTTGAATATCTTTCGGTGCGCGTGCTTGCACCCGAAATCAAGGGACAGATAATCTGCCTTGTAGGTCCTCCGGGTGTTGGAAAAACCTCGGTTGCCCGCTCGATTGCGAGAGCAACGGGCAGAGAGTATGTCAGAATATCTCTCGGCGGCGTTAAGGACGAAGCGGAAATAAGAGGTCACAGAAAAACCTATATCGGCTCAATGCCCGGCAGAATAATCAGCGCCATGCAGCAGGCGGGAACAAGCAACCCGTTGATTTTGCTTGACGAGGTTGACAAGCTTTCGTCCGATTATAAGGGCGACCCGACCTCCGCTCTGCTTGAAGTGCTCGACCCCGAGCAGAATTCAACATTCAGAGACCACTATATTGAAATGCCGTTTGACCTCAGCAGGGTTATGTTTATCACAACCGCCAATGTTGAGTCAAACATACCCGCGCCCCTGATTGACAGAATGGAAATTATCGAGCTTGGCAGCTACACGGCGGAGGAAAAATTCCACATTGCCAAAAAGCATCTTATCCCCAAGCAGATAAAGCGCCACGGCTTAACTGCGAGCCGTCTTAGAATAAGCGACAAGGCGATAAGGCTCATTATCGACGGCTACACCCGCGAGGCGGGCGTCAGAGCGCTCGAGCAGCAGATTGCCGCCATATGCCGCAAGGCTGCCGCAAAAATAGTTGAGGACGGCGCGGAAAAGATTTCCGTAAAGCCCGAGGATGTTGAAAGCTTTCTCGGAACACGCAAATTCAAAGAGGATTCCTTTGTGCGTGAAAACGAGGTCGGCGTTGTCAACGGACTTGCGTGGACGAGCGTGGGCGGCGATATGCTTGAAATCGAAACCGCCGTGCTCAAAGGTACGGGCAAGCTGGAGCTGACGGGCTCTCTCGGCGATGTTATGCAGGAGAGCGCAAAGGCGGCTGTCAGCTACATTCGTTCAAAAGCGGATTCTCTGCCGATAAACGGCAGCTTCTATAAAGATTCCGACATTCATATTCATGTTCCCGAGGGGGCAACTCCCAAGGACGGTCCGTCGGCGGGCGTTACCATTGCCACCTCTCTTGTTTCGGCTCTTTCGGGCAGAAAGGTTCGCAAGGATGTTGCAATGACGGGCGAGATTACTCTGCGCGGCAGAGTGCTCCCGATAGGCGGACTTAAAGAAAAATCAATGGCGGCTTACAGGGCGGGAATAAAGACGGTTGTTATTCCTTATGACAATCTTTCCGACCTTGACGAGGTTGACCCCGCGGTCAAGGAAAAAATCACCTTTAAGCCCGTGAAAACCGTTGAGGCGGTGTGGGATATCGCGCTTGAAAAAGAAGCCGAGCCTGCCGAAGCCAAGATGAAAGCCATTGAGGTTCGGAAAGGCTCGAGAGCTTCAATAGCGCAGTAAAGGACGGATGCAAAATGAGATTTGATAAAATTGATTTCACGGCGGCTTACGGCACAGCCGCGCAGCTTCCGCCCTCAAATGAAGCGGAAATAGTTTTTTCGGGCAGATCCAATGTCGGAAAATCCTCGTTGATTAACAAGGTTTTTAACCGCAAAAATCTTGCGAGAGTCAGCTCCGTACCCGGTAAAACCATAACGGTCAATTTCTTTAAGGGAGACGGCGTTTATTTTGTCGATTTGCCGGGCTACGGCTATGCCAAGCGCGAAATGAGCGAAAAAAAGCGCTGGGCGGAGCTTATGGAGGGCTATTTTAAATCAGGCAGAAATATAGCTCTTGTCATTCAGCTTATAGATATGCGTCACGCTCCCACTCAGGATGATATGATAATGCTTAATTTCCTGCGTGAAACGGGTATTCCGTTCATAATCGCTCTCACAAAATGCGACAAGCTCAACAAGAGCGAAACCGAAGAGCGCAGAAAAGCCCTG
The DNA here is from genome assembly GCA_016297555.1 of Clostridiaceae bacterium. Taxonomy (GTDB): domain Bacteria; phylum Bacillota; class Clostridia; order Oscillospirales; family Acutalibacteraceae; genus CAG-177. Next base: position 7,381 of record JAEDGK010000006.1, on the reverse strand, counting down.
ATATCCGAGCTTGCGGATTATTCGGATATCAAGACCGTTGAGTTTTCGGCGGTTAAGGGCACGGGCGTTGATGAAATAAAGGCGGCGGTTCAATCGTCGGTTGCTTTAAAATAGGAGGAAAAATTATGTATGTATCTGATTGTATTTCGGTAAATGAAAGAGGTCATCTGACCATCGGCAGCTATGATACCGTTGAGCTTGCCAAGCAGTTCGGCACTCCGGCTTATATCTACGATGAGAACGAGATAAGAAAAAATCTCAGAGAGTTCAAAAAGTCGATTGATGACAATTACGGCGGTAACGGTCTTGTGGTTTATGCAAGCAAGGCTTTCTGCTGCAAGGAAATGTGCCGCATTTGCGAGCAGGAGGGAACGGGAATAGATGTTGTTTCGGGCGGTGAGCTTTACACGGCTCTTTCCGTAGGCTTCCCCACCGATAAAATCGTTTTCCACGGCAACAACAAAACCTGTGACGAGCTTGAAATGGCGGTTCAAAACGATGTCGGCAGAGTTATAGTCGATAATGTTTTTGAGCTTGAAACGCTCAATGAAATTGCGGCGAAGCACGGCAAAACCGTCGGTATTATGCTGAGAATTAAGCCGGGCATTGACGCTCACACTCACGATTTTGTTAAGACGGGTCAGATTGACTCGAAATTCGGCTTTGCACTTGAAACGGGCGAGGCAATGGAGGGCATCAAAAAGGCTCTCGAAATGCCCCATATCAAGCTTAAAGGTCTGCACTGCCATATCGGTTCTCAGATTTTTGACCTTGACCCCTTTGAGCTTGCGGCTACGGTTATGCTTGACCTCTTCAAGGAGGTTAAGGAGCAGACGGGCGTTGAGCTTGAGGAACTTAATCTCGGCGGCGGCTTCGGAATCAAGTATCTTAAAAGCGACAGACCGCGTCCCTACGGCGATTATATGAGAAAGGTTTCGGATGTTGTCAACAGATATTCCGCAGAGCTTGGGCTTAAAACCCCCTTTATTCTCATTGAGCCGGGCAGGTCGGTTGTCGGCGCGGCGGGTCTGACGCTTTACACAGTAGGCGCAGTTAAAAAAATCCCCGATGTGCGTACCTATGTTTCGATTGACGGCGGTATGGGCGATAACCCGAGATATGCTCTCTATCAGTCGCATTACGAGCTTATCTGCGCCAACAAGGCGAGCGAAAAGCGCGAAGCAACCGTTACGGTTGCGGGCAAATGCTGCGAGAGCGGCGACCTTATTCAGGAATGGACTCATATCCAGCCCGTAGCGCCGGGTGATATAATCGCCGTGCTTTCAACGGGAGCATATAACTATTCTATGGCTTCAAATTACAACCGGATTCCGAGACTTCCCGTAATTATGGTTAAGGACGGAAAGGCAAGAGTTGTTGTGAAGAGAGAAACCTATGAGCAGATAACCGAATGTGATGTTTGATTAAATAAATTCAGCGAATAATATAAAAAACTTATATCTTTAAGGAAGTGACGCTATGCCTCAGGTCAGAATGTTAGCCGACGGGGTGCGCCTTGTTTCGGAGCAGACCGAAAGATTTAAAACAGGGCGCATCACAGTTACTGCAGCTTTGCCCATGGATGAAAGAATGGCGGCAAATTCGCTGCTGATATATCTTCTTAAACGCTCATGCAAGGAGTATCCCGATTTTTCGCTTCTCAACGGAAAGCTTGACGAGCTTTACGGAGCGAGCCTTTCGGCGGGAGTTATTAAGATGGGCGAGGCACAGGCGCTGACTCTTTCAATGAGCTTTCTTGAGGATCGCTTTGCGCTCACGGATGAAAGCATTGCCGAGCAGAGCGCGGAGCTTCTGGCAAATATGCTTTTCAGCCCCTGCTGTGAAAACGGCAGATTCAGCGAGGAAAGCCTTGCCGCAGAAAAGAGGCTTATGGTTCAGCGCATTGAGGAGAAGCTTAACGACAAGCGAACCTATGCTTTCAATAAGTGTATTGCTCATATGTGCTCGAATGAGGCTTTCGGAAAAGATAAATACGGAACGGTTGAGGAAATCCAAGCGGTCAGCGCACAGGATGTTTATTCCGCATGGGAAAATATGCTGGCAACCGCCGTGTTTCAGATAACCGTTGTCGGCGGTGCGGGAACGGACAGGGTTGCGGATATTTTTGAAAAGAACTTCGCAAAAATCGAGCGCAGACCCGTAAAGCCCGAAACCGTTTTCATTCAGCGAGGCAGACACTTCAACAGATATGAAGAAAGCTACCCCGTCACTCAGGGCAAGCTTGTTATCGGATTCAGAGCCGGAATAAAAAACAGCCGCGACAATATTCACGCCGTTACCGTTATGAACGATATTTACGGCATGGGCACTTATTCCAAGCTTTTTGTAAATGTCAGAGAAAAGCTCAGCCTTGCATATTATTGCTGGTCAAGGCTTAATGCCGGCAAGGGTCTTGTGCTTGTAGAAGCGGGGATAGACACCGATAAAGAGAAGAAGGTTTCCGCCGAGGTGCTCAGCCAGCTTTCGGATTTAAGAAACGGCAAAACTGACCCCGAGGTGCTCGAATCTTCAAAGCGTTCACTTAAAGAAAGATACACATTTACAACCCCCGAGGATATTTGCTCGTGGTATGCGTCGCAGACTCTTGAGGACGAAATTATGACTGCCGATGATATGATTCAGGGTATATCGGAAGTTACTATGGAGCAGGTTTGCGACGCCGCCAAAAAGCTCTCAATAGACACGATATTTATGCTTAAAGCGCAAGAAGAGGAGGCGGAAAACGATGGAGATTAAGCGCATAACCAACGAAAGGCTTGGCGAAACCGTTTTCTGCGCCCGCCACTCATCGGGTTTAGAGGTCAGAGTTTTGCCCAAGGAGGGCTACACCTCTGCCTATGCGGTTTTCGGCGTTAAATACGGCTCTATTGATACTTCGGTAAAAAATGACTCGGGTGAATTTGAAACCATTCCCGAGGGAACGGCGCATTTCCTCGAACACAAGCTCTTTGAGAGCGAGGATTTGAATGCCTTTGAGCGCTTTGCAAAAACAGGCGCGAGCGCAAACGCTTACACAAGCTTTGAAAAAACGGCTTATCTTTTCAAAGGCTCGGAGAATATCGGAGAGTCGCTTGAAATTCTGCTTGATTTTGTTCAGAACCCCTATTTCACCCAGCAGACGGTTGAAAAGGAGCAGGGGATAATCGGGCAGGAGATAAGAATGTATCAGGATTTGCCCGATTGGCAGGTTATGTTTAATCTGCTTAAAGCGCTTTATAAATCAAGTCCCGTCAGAATTGACATTGCGGGCACTCAGGAGTCGATTGCAAAGATTGATGCCGACCTGCTTTACAGGCTTTACGGCAGCTTTTACAACCCCGCAAATATGGTGCTCAGCGTTGTGGGCGGCATTGACCCGCAGGAAGTGTTTGATATCGTTGAACGCTGCGTCAAGCCCGTTAAGGGCGAGGCTTCCGAAAGAAAATTTGTTAAGGAAAGCGCAAAGCCCGTCAAAAAATATGTTGAGGAAAATCTTTCCGTTGCTCAGAAGCAGTTTTTGCTCGGATATAAAGAAGATATAGCCGAGCCTTTGCTCGCCCTTGAAGATGAGCTTGCTTCGCAGGTTATGCTTGAAGCGATTGCGGGCAAGTCGTCTCCTCTGTTTAAAAAGCTGCTTGATGAGGAGCTTATTGATATGGGCTTCGGCACGGAGCTTTTCAACGGCTTCGGCTTTTCCTGCGTGATGATGGGCGGCACAAGCGCAGATCCCGAGAAAACCGCGGATATCATTCGCAAAGAAATAAAGCACATTCAAAGCAGCGGAATTGACCCTGCCGCTTTTGAGAGAGCAAAGCGTAAGCTTTACGGCAGAATGGTTATGGGCTACAATGATATTGACGACACGGCAAATCTGCTTATGAACCTGCATTTTAACGGCTATGAGCCGTTTGCGGAGCTTGAAGTCTGCAAAGCCCTGACTCTTGAAAAAGCTCAGCAAAGGCTTGCCGTGCTTAAAGACGGCTCGTCTGCGCTCTCGGTTATAAGCCCCATTGCTTAAAGAAAGGTGATATTGAAGATGTCTGATTATACGGTTGTGTATTTTGCGGGTATCGACAGGGGCTTCAGCGTCCCGAGCGTGCTTGCTGATTTCTCAATTCTCGGCGTTGATATTCAGATAAGATTTTACGGAGCGATTATAGCTTTCGGCTTTTTGCTGGCGGTGCTTTTCGGCGGCAGAATGGCTTATAAATGGAAGATGAGCCTTGATAAAATGGTCGATGTTCTTATTTACGGAACGGTGGCGGCAATTATCGGGGCAAGGCTTTACTATGTTTTTTCAAAGTGGGATTATTACGGAAACCATCTTTCGGAAATCCCGAAGATTTGGAACGGCGGGCTTGCAATCTACGGCGGACTTATCGCAGGAGTTTTGGCGGCGTATTTTGTATGCAAAGCAAGAAAAATGAATTTCTGGAATTTGCTTGATATTGCCACGATGAGCTTTCTCATCGGTCAGGGCATCGGCAGATGGGGCAATTTCACAAATCAGGAGGCTTTCGGCACAAATACCGATTTGCCGTGGGGAATGTGGAGCGAAAAGGTTGCCGATTACATTATTGATAATCAGGCGTTTTTCGCCGCAAACGGCTTTGAGGTTGACCCGATGAAATATGTTCACCCCACCTTCCTCTATGAGTCAATCTGGTGCCTGCTCGGCTTCTTTGTGCTCTATTTGATTTGCCGCAAGGGAAGAAAATTCAGCGGTCAGATTGCTCTGTGCTACGGCATTTGGTACGGTGCGGAAAGAATGGTTGTTGAGGGATTGAGAACCGACAGCCTTTATATCGCAGGCACAACAATCAGGGTTTCGCAGGCTCTTTCTGCGGTGCTCGTGATTTTCTGCGCGGTTATGCTCATTGTTTTGCTCAGAAAATACACAAAGAACCCCAAGCCCATTGACGGAGTGGATTATTTCACGGAGCTTGACATTAAGGCGCGTGAGGGAGATATTGCAAAAACCGAAAAATGGGTAGAGGAATGGACGAAAAAAGAGCAGGAAGCTGCCGCTGAAAGCAAGTCAATGTAATAAAATTGTAATAAATCCGAAATTAATCTATTAACAAAATGATGTATCATAAAGGAAAGAGTGATTCCGATGGCTAAGATAATCGACGGCAAGGCAATCAGGGAATTTAACCTTGATAAAATATCGGCGCAGGTTGCCGAGCTTAAAGCGAAGGGAGTTGTGCCCACACTCGCGGTAATAATTGTCGGCTCTGACCCCGCTTCGCGCATTTATGTCAACAACAAAAAGGCTGCGTGCGAAAGAACGGGTATGAAGTCGCTTGAATTTGCTCTGCCCGAGGAAACAACCACCGCGGAGCTTCTTGAACTGATTGACAGGCTCAATTCCGACAGCAGCGTCAGCGGAATTCTCTGCCAGCTTCCCGTGCCGAAGCACATTGATAAAAATGCCGTTCTCGAGAGAATTCTGCCCGAGAAGGATGTCGACTGCTTCCACCCCGAGAATGTCGGCAGGCTGTGCATCGGAAACGGCGGTCTTGTTCCCTGCACGCCTATGGGAATGGTTAAAATGCTCGAATATGAGGGCGTTGACCCCACGGGCAAGCATTGCGTAATCATCGGCAGAAGCGATATAGTCGGCAAGCCCATGGCTATGCTTATGCTTGCAAGGAATGCAACGGTTACCGTCTGCCATTCAAAAACCCGAAACCTTGCCGAAATAACAAAGCAGGCGGATATTCTCGTTGCCGCGGTCGGTATTGCTAAGTTCGTTAAAGCTGATATGGTTAAGGACGGCGCAATAGTTCTCGATGTCGGCATGGACAGGGACGAAAACGGCAAGCTTTGCGGCGATGTCGATTTTGAAGCCGTTAAGGAAAAGGCGGGCATGATAACGCCCGTGCCCGGCGGAGTAGGTCCCATGACCATTGCAATGCTTATGCGGAACACTCTTACGGCGGCAAAGGCGCAAAACAACATAGATTGATTTATTGAAAGGATTGTGTGTTTATGAAAAAGAAACTTTACAGAAGCAGAAGCAACAAGGTTCTCTGCGGCGTTCTCGGCGGACTTGCGGATTATCTCGATATGGACGCAACCATTCTCAGGGTAATCTATGTGCTGCTCTCGATATTCATTCTCGGCAGCCCCATTATCCTCTATTTCATATTTGTGCTCATTATTCCGCAGGAGCCGGAGTATCCCGATAATCAGCCTCCTCAGCCCGGCAATTATGAGCCTTACAATGAAAACCGCGATTAATTAAAATTTTAAAAAAAACAGCAAAAAACCTTTGACAAAGGTTGACTGTTGTGCTATAATCCTATATGCCGCATATTCGGGGCGGGTCAGTTATGCCCAAAAACAGCTTGTCTGTGCCTCAGGCAGCCGAGATATAACGGCTGCGGAATAGCGAGTCTTAAAGAAAAGGAATGATATTCCGAATGTACGCAATTATCGAAACCGGCGGCAAGCAGTATAAGGTAGAAGCCGGCGATGTTATTTTCATCGAGAAGCTTGGCGCTGAAGAAGCAAGCGAATACACCTTTGATAAGGTAATCGCTGTCGGAACCGATGACGGCATCACCGTCGGCGCTCCCTATGTTGCGGGCGCAAGCGTTTCCGCAAAGGTTGTTAAGAACGGCAAGTCAAAGAAAATCACCGTTATGACCTACAAGCCCAAAAAGAACGCAAAGCGCAAGATGGGTCACAGACAGCCTTACACCAAGGTTGAAATTTCAGCCATCAACGCATAAGCTTTGACCCTTTATGATAAAGGTCAGGTTTTCAGTCGGAGACAGACAGCTAAACGGCTTTGAAATCAGCGGTCACGCATTGTTTGCCGAGAGCGGCAAAGACATAATCTGCGCGGCGGTTTCCTCGGCGGCTTATATGGCAGCCAACACGGTAACCGAGATAATCCGAGCCGATGCAAAAGCACAGGCGGAGGACGGCGCAATGGTGCTGACGCTTAACGAGCCAAACACGCAGGCGGAAACGGTGCTCAGAGGCTTGGAGCTTCATTTGACCGAGCTTTCAAAGCAGTATCCGCAACACATCAAAATAATCTACGGAGGTGTAAAGAATGCTTAAAATAAATGTTCAGCTTTTCGCTCATAAAAAAGGTATGGGTTCAACCCGTAACGGCCGTGATTCCGAATCCAAGAGACTCGGCGCAAAGAGAGCGGACGGTCAGTTCGTTCTTGCAGGCAACATCCTTGTAAGACAGAGAGGAACTCACATCCATCCCGGCAACAATGTCGGCATCGGTTCAGACGACACTCTGTTTGCTCTTATCGACGGCACCGTTAAGTTTGAGCGTATGGGCAAGGATCGCAAGAAGGTCAGCGTTTACGCTGTAGAGCAGTAATTTACAAAAATCAACCCGCTCTGCGAA
>JAEDGK010000096.1 GCA_016297555.1 Clostridiaceae bacterium | reverse complement strand
GATACGCCGTCGTCGGAAGAAAACGGCTTCTTCATCTTATTGCGACAACCCCTTTTAAAATTATATTATAACTGTATTAACCGAGCGCGGAGGAATAACAACATCGGAAAGGCTTGCATATTCGGTTTCTGCAAGATTATGCGTTTCGTCCGTTGTGACTGTTTTTCCGCCGTCTGCGCCGAAATCACAGGATTTCGGGCTTTCCGAAAAATTAACCGCGATTACCGCCGTGTATTCACCGCAGTCAAATGCAAGCACGGAAAGGTCACTATCGCCGCACTGTGCTTCAATGCGTTTTGCACCGATGGGCACAAATTTTGTGAAATTTCCGAAAGCGTAATATCTTTTTGTAATCTCAAAGGTGTTTTCGGGGATATTGATGTAAATAAGCCCGTCGCAGTAATCCACCTCGGAAACCGCAATCCAATGCTGCCATGAGGCTGCATTCATCAGCCCGATATCCTCGGTCATAATTTTTGCCTGCTCAAGAGCGGACGCCATTCCGCTGTCTCTGCCGCCCTGCATATGAGTCCATTCGCTCATTTTTACAGCCATATCGGGGTATTTTTTCTGCACCCATTTTCCGTAGCGCTTTACAAAAGCGGCGCGGTTGTTAAGGGGCTTTTTAATGAGAGGAATGTTTATTTGGGCGCAGTAGGAATGGGTGTCAATGCAGTCCATACGGCGGCGGACGGTTGGCTCGGAGAGCATACTGCGAATGTATGATTTGTTGAAAAACCGCAGGTCTCCGCTTTCGGGACCTGAAAGCATAATATCTTTCAGCTCGGGGCGTTTGTCAAGCTCAAGCGCAAAGGCCTTGAAAACGGGCTTCATATTCCACGGGTGATAGTGGCAGCCCTCCTGACCGCCCGTCCAAATCCATATCGGCTCGTTGACGGGAGAAATATATTTAACGGGAACGCCCTCGCTCACAAAATGAGACGCCGTGTCGGCACCGAAGCGGGCAAATTCGGCATAGTTTTTGCGGCTTATGTTTTCAAAAAAGATTTTATCAAGATGCGCCTTGCCGTTCTTTGTCAGCCTTTCGGGAGGAGAATTGAAAAACAGAATAACCTCGTCTGCGCCGTCCTCAACGGCTTTTTTCATCATATAGACCGCGTTTTTATCCTTTGACCAATCGTATTTTCCGGGCGATACTTCAAAGCACTCGGTTCTGCGGAGCTTGTTTTCAATATTGCCGTTGCCGCTGTCAGCCGAGCCTGCGCCCACATTGAAGCGGTAGATTTGAATTCCAAGCCCGTTTTCTTTGCTGAAAAGCAGCTCGGAAATCCTGTCTCTGACCGACTTGCCGCTTTCGGGGTCGGTTTGCGTAACGCCTCCGACATACTGAGCCCACCACGCTCCGCTCACGCCGAAGCCCTGCATTGTCTGAAACACTTTGCGGGGGTTGATGCTGATTTTTACAGCCACATTATCACCTTCATTTTCTTTGGTTGAATCGGAAAAAATCCGAAAAATTGCATTAAATCTTTTTTCTGTATTCGCTCGGAGAGCAGCCCTCCGCCGCCTTAAAGGCAGAGGAAAAGTGGTAAGCGCTGTCATAACAAAGGGCGTCGGCAATATCGGAAACGCTCAGAGAAGTGCTCTCCAAAAGCGATTTTGCTTTGAGTGTTTTTTGCGTTGAAATGTATTTTTTCGGCGACATACCTATGTTTTCAACGAAAATCTGATGCAGGCGGCGCGGAGAAAGATAGAAGAGATCGGCTATTTCCGCAACGGTCAGTTTGGTATAGATTTTCTTTTGGATATAGCCGCATATTTCGGCAAAAAGAGAAGAGTTGCCTTTCTTTTTGTTTCCGTGAGCGATGCCGAAAAGCAGAAAACTGCGGTAGTGCAGAAAAATGCTCCTGATGTAATCCGTTTCTTCGGGAAAATTAATTCCGGTTTCAAGCATTTCTCCGACGATGTTTTGCTCACGCTCCGAAAAAGCAAGAATATGCTTTTGACCTGCAAAAGTCTGCTCGGGAGAATAGGAAATAAAATCTATCCACAGGTATGACCAATTTTTGCAGGCGGAATAAACGGCGGTTATTTCCGAGCGGCGAAGGGTAATGAAAGAATCTTTTTCAAGCGAATAATTTTGGCTCTTGGTTTCAACAGCACCGCCGCCGACCATTGTTCTGATGAAGCAGAAAACATTCTCCTCTTCTGAAAGCTTGTCTTTGGTCATATCGGCGCGATAGTTTTCGTCTGCGGAAACCGTGCGTGCGCCGAGCACGGAATTTCCCTGCCCGTCGACAAGATTTTCGGGATTATAAAAAGATGCAGATATATACATTTGTCCTGCTACGCCTTCTTTGATTTCTTAAATTTATATGATTATTTCCGATATGTGTATTGAGATTTGAGAGTAATTTTTATATTATAATTGGTAAATTTAAAAATAAACAGATTATCTCAAGAATATATTAGCATATATTTGCCGATTGAGCAACATAAATTTGGTTACGGCTGTTTTGCCGAAGTTCGGAGCATAAGGGGAAAATGAAGCTATTCTTTGTTGACAGAAAAATACAAATTAAAAAGTTTTATGATTTGAGTGTGCTTGACGGGCTTGAGCCTGTCGAGAGCCTTGCGCTGAGCATACCCGCAAGTGAAAACTATGCGCTTCAGCTTGCGGTTTTATCCGAGGGCGAAAGAAAAATTGAATCGGTCGAATGTACGGGAGACGCGGAAATCACTTGCATAAATACACAGATTTGCGATAAATTCGGCAGAAAATACGAAAGAAGCGTTGACCTGAAAAGTGAAAAAATACAGCCGATGTTTTTTATCATTGCGGCAATGCCCGGAATGGCGGGCGGGAGCGCGCAGGCGGATATAGAGTTTTCAACCGACATAGGAGCTCAAAAGCTGCATCTTGACATTTCATATACGGATGAAAGGGTTGAAAACGGGGGATTTAACGACCTTTGGCGGCTCTCACGCCTTGCGTGGCTCAATTCAAACAAATTTTTGAATTCAAAGCCCGTTTCGCCTTATTTGCCGCCCGTAATTGATGATAAAAAAATCAAGATACTCGGGCGCAATATTGAAATCGGAGAAAACGGTCTGCCCAAGCAGGTTGAATATTATTTTGATGAGAGCGTTCAGCTCAGCGAAACCGTGTGCAGACGGCTGCTTTATGCTCCGGTCAGCTTTGAAGCGGCGGGCGAGAGCTTTGCTTGCAGCCCTCCCGAGCTTACGCAGGATAACGGCACTGTTTACATAACCTGCAAATGGAGCTCGGAAAATCTTGATGTAAGCGTGCGCGGCGAGCTTCACTATGAGGGAAGCATAGCCTATTCGGTTAAGCTGACCGCCAAAAGAAATGTTTCTTTTGACGATATTTCTCTCAATATGCAAATCAACTCCGAGTGCGCCGAATATATAAACGGACTCGGGTTCATCGGGGATAAGGCTCACGATATTGAGTTTTCGTGGAATCCCGAAAGGCATTGGGACTGTCTTTATATCGGCAATGTCAACGGCGGAGTCAGAGTGAAATGGAAGGCGGAGAATTACCGCAGACCGCTTGTGAATATGTATTACAGATATCTGCCTATAAATATTCCCGAATCCACTTGGGATAATGCGGGCAAGGGCGGAATCGATTTTTCGGTTTGCGACGGATTTTCGGCTCTGAAAGCGTCAACCTCGGCGTTTCTTATGAGAGAGGGCGAAAGCCGCAGCTTTGATTTTGAAATGCATTTCACTCCCTTTAAGCCGATTGATTTTAAAAAGCATTATTCGGTCAGATATGCTCTTTTTGACAACGGCAAAAACGAAATCAGGGAGAGCGACCGCGCCGCCGAGCTCGGAATGACCCACGGAATAGTCGGCAGCGGCAGCATAATCAACCCCGTTATTAATTATCCGTTTGTTGAGCCGCAGAGGCTTGCGAGCCTGTGCGAATATGCGCGGCAAAAGCAAATGGGAATTAAAATATATTATACCCTGCGCGAGCACAGCTTCTATATGGCGGAGGTCTTTGCTTATAAAGCTCTCGGCAGTGAAATAATACTGCGGAGAAAAGGCGTCGGCAAGGGGCACAGCAAGAGACTTTATGAATATTTCGGCGAAAGAATAATTCCCGCGTGGCGTGAGCGCTACGGAGACTCGAAATATAAAGTTGAATCGGATATTTCGTTTATCGTGCGCCCCGATTCGAGGCTTGATAATTACTACATCGAGGGTCTCGATTGGCTGATTAAGAATATGGGCATCAAGGGTATATATGTTGATGACGCCGCTTTCGACAGAACGACGGCAGAGCGCGCCAAAAAAGCTTTGATGCAAAACGGCGGACTTATGGATTTGGGTATGTGGAATCATGAAAATCCGCGCGGCGGAAGAATAAGCAGCGCAAATCTTTATACTGAGCTGTTTCCGTTCTTTGACAGTCTGCTTGCGGGTGACGGATATCCGCTTGACGATATTTCACCCGAATATCTGTTAACCGAGATTTCGGGAATTCCTTACGGGCAGACTGCTCAGACGGTGTGTGCCAACGAATATATGGCGATGCTCTGCGGAATGACCAACCGTTACGGTCAGGGCGCGTGCACGGCTCAGAATATGTATGCGGTGTGGGATGATTTCGGAATAGAGCAAAGCGAAATGCGCGGCTGGTGGCACAGCAAAAATCCCGTTAAAACCAATAATGACTCCGTAAAAGCAACGGTTTATGTTAAAGAGGACGCCGCTCTTATATGTATGTTCAATTTTTCACAGCATACCGCAGTTGTTCACCCCGAGCTTAACACGGAGCTGCTCGGCTTTGAGCCGACGGAGGGCGAGCGGATTTTTATTAAATCGCTGCAATTCAAAAAGAAAATGTCGGACGGCTCGGGAATAATCCTCAGAGGGCGCGACGGAATTATAATTCGGATTAAAAAATAAAGAGGAAGTTTTGCTTCCTCTTTGTTTTTTATTTCTCTTCGGGTATTACAAGAAAATCCATTGCGTCATCTTTGTTTATCAGCATACATATAATATCGGATATTTCTTCAACGGATTCTTTCATTCCGTTGTCAAGCCAAAGCCTGAAAACCGAGAGAATTGCGCCCACATAGAAATGAACGGCGTATTTACCCGAGCGTGCGGCTGCGGCTGCGGGAAAGTAGCTGTTAATTCTTTCGCCGAGCATATCGGTCAGCAGATGGGAAAGACCCGCTTCGTAAACAGCTTTGATAACCGCTGAATTTTCTTGGAAAAAACCGGAAACATATATAATAATTCCGCGCAGGTCGGGCGCTCTTTCTCCGTGAATTTCATCAATGAGCTGTCTTTCTCGGTCAAGCAGGTGATTTATCAATATTTCGTCCTTGCTTTTGTAATTGCGGTAATATGCCATTCTTGAAACGCCCGCAAGGCTTGTTATATCGGTTATGGAAATGCTTGAATAGCTTTTGATTTCCATCAGCCTGAGCAGGGCGGTGACAATACATTCTTTGGTGAGTGCGTTTGCCTCGTTAATTTTCTCCATTACAAATCCCCCCAATTTGTAACACCTATTAAAAATAATATGGTTTGTTGATGATTTGTTCACAAACCGATGTTACAATTGTAACCGTTACAAGTGTAACACCGCTCAAAATATTTGTCAAGGGGTAATTTTTGTGCTTAAGCTGAAAAACATTGTTAAAGAATATCCCACAGGCGATTCAAAGGTTGTTGCCCTTAAAGGCGTCAGCGTTGAGTTCCGCAAGAGTGAATTTGTTTCAATCCTCGGTCATTCGGGCTGCGGCAAAACCACTTTGCTCAACATCATCGGCGGGCTTGACCAATACACAACGGGCGACCTGATAATCGAAGGAAAATCAACAAAGGATTTCAAGGACGGAGAATGGGATAATTACAGAAATCATTCCATAGGCTTCGTTTTTCAAAGCTATAATTTAATTCCGCATCAGACGGTGCTGTCAAATGTTGAGCTTGCTCTGACTCTTTCGGGCGTTTCAAAATCCGAAAGAAAAGAGAGAGCGAAGGCGGCGCTTGAAAAGGTCGGCTTGGGCGATCAGCTTGATAAAAAGCCCAATCAGATGTCGGGCGGTCAGATGCAGAGAGTTGCAATCGCAAGAGCGCTTGTCAACAATCCCGAAATTCTGCTTGCCGACGAGCCGACGGGCGCGCTTGACTCCGAAACAAGCGTTCAGATAATGGAGCTGCTCAAAGAGATTTCAAAGGATAAGCTTGTTATTATGGTTACTCATAATCCCGAGCTTGCCGAGCAGTATTCAACAAGGATAATCAGACTTGTTGACGGAAAAATCGTTGACGATACCGACCCTTATGAGTCTGAGGAAGCGGAGCAGCCCGCACAGGCGGAGAAAAAGACAAAGAAAGAAAAAAAGAAAGATAAGAAAGCAAACCAAAACCCCTCAATGTCTTTCTTTACGGCTCTTTCGCTCTCGCTCAACAACCTGATGACCAAGAAGATGAGAACCTTCCTTACTTCTTTTGCAGGAAGTATAGGAATTATCGGCATTGCGCTGATTCTTTCTCTTTCAAGCGGCTTCCAGGCTTATATTGACTCCATTCAGAAAGAAACGCTGACCTCTTATCCCATAATGGTTGAGCAGACGGCGATGGATATGAATTCAATGCTCGGCAATGTTGCAGGCGTACCCGTCGGCGAGGTTAATCACGGGCTTGACAAGGTTTATTCCAACACCCTGACTTCAAGTATGATGGAATCTCTGACCTCCGAAATCTGGTCAAACAATCTTACAAAGTTTAAGGAATACCTCGAAAGCGACGAGTGCAATATAGCCGATTACGCCAGCAGTATTCAATATACCTACGGCGGAAAGCTTAATATTTATTCTTCAAATACCGCCAACGGCATAAATCAGGTTTATCCCAGCCCCATGATATCAATGATGCAGTCCATGATGGGCAGCGTCAACATCGGAGGAATGTCGATTGACTCCTCAATGATGGCTTCTTTTGAGAAATACTATAATTCATGGCAGGAGCTTATAAACAATCAGCAGATGCTCGAAGAGCAGTATGAGATAGTCAAGGGCAACTGGCCTCAGGCTTATAACGAGGTTGTGCTTATTGTTGATAAAAACAATGAAATAAGCGACCTTGCAATTCAGGGCTTGGGCATAACCACAGCCGCCGATATGATGAAAGCGTTTATGGCTATTCAGAGCGGTGAGGAATATAAGGCGGATTCATATGAGCTTGAATACGACGATATTCTCGGAATGACTTTTAAAATAGTGCTTGAGCCTGATTATTTCAGATATAACGAGGAAACCAAAACCTGGGACGATATGCACGGCGATGATGAATATGTCGGCAAGCTTATCGAAAACGGTCAGGAAATCAAGATTGTCGGCATTGTCAAGCCCGCCGATAATTCAATAATGGTAACCACCATGGGCGCTATCGGATATACAAGCGCTTTGACCGAATATGTTGTAAATGCAACCAACGAATGTGAAATAGTAAAGCAGCAAAAGGCTGACCCGAAAACCGATGTATTTACGGGGATTCCCTTTAAGACGGAAGAGCAGGCTTCGGCAGGCTCTCAGGCATCGGAAGCAAAAGCAAGCGGAGTTTCACTCGCAACACCCGAAAATTATTCCGCGGCAATTCCCGCTCCCACGCTGAGCACAATGCAGCTTGCATCGGGCGCACCCGCCGCCACGGCTTTGGCAACAACGGGAATGCCCGATTTCAGCAGTATGCCTGCCGTCAGCGAGGATGAGATTTACGCCGCGATTGATAAGACTTACAGCGGCGATGAGGCGGCTAAGATGAAGCGCACGGTTGAGCTTATGCTCAAAACAACGCTTTCAAGAAGCGAGCGCGAGGAGCTTATCGGCTATCTTGACGAAATGCTTGCAGGTCAGCAAATCGAGGGAATGGGAACAGTCACCGGTCAGCAGGCTTATTCGATACTCCAGATGATGGATAAGGAAACAAAGCTGAAAATGCTTTCCGCAATAATGAGCGGTCAGTTCGGCTCTGTTGCACCCGAAAATCCCAACGGCGGCACAACGCCCGCAAATCCCTCCGGAAACGGCGGTCAGCAATCAAATGCATCTCCGCAGACTCCCGCCGCCGAGCCCGAGCCCGAACC
>JAEDGK010000005.1 GCA_016297555.1 Clostridiaceae bacterium | reverse complement strand
AGCGTTGCTCTGTGCCGCTCGTCCTTCGAATCCCTTCGGATGCTATTTGTTCCAATAAAAAACGACGGTCTGCGACCGTCATTTTTTATTGGCCCGCCCGAAGGGATTCGAACCCCCGATCTTCAGAATCGGAATCTGCTGCGTTATCCAACTGCGCCACGGACGGAAATATTTTATTTGCGGAAACAAATATACACTAAAACAGATAAAATGTCAAGGCAGGCAGGGTGTGCATATTACACACCCTGCCCCGATTTTTTACTTAATCTTTTCGATAACCTCGCCTGATGTCGGCTTTGTTTTATCGATAAATTCCTGAACAGCCTGTGCCGAGGGCATTGCCGCCGAGCAGCTGTGAGCGGAAACAAGCATTGACGCTGAAGCTGTTGCAAATTCAAGCGCATCGGGCACGCTCTTTCCGTTGAGGAGCGAATAAATGAATGCGGAAGCATAGCCGTCTCCGCCGCCGAAGCCTTTAAGCATCTTTACGGGGAAAGGCTTAACCTTATAAGCCGAGCCGTCGTTCAGATAAGCAACCGAGCCTTCCTTGCCGTGCTTGATTATAACAATCTTATTTCCGTAAGAGAACCAACGCTCTGCCGATTCCTCATCGCTCGCGCAAACACCCTCAACCGCCTCGGTCAAATCAAATTCTTCTCTCGAGCCGAGAATAATGTCGCTGTTTTTCGCGGCAATCGAGTAATAAATTGAAATCTCGTCCTTGTTTTTCCATGTGTAGCTTCTGTAATCAATATCAAAAATTACAACCACGCCGTTTTTCTTGGCAAGGAAAAGTGTTTTGAGAGCCGCCTCTCTTGACGGGCTGGCACACAGAGCCGTGCCGGAAATAACAACTGCCTTTGCCTGCTTTATGTATTCCTCGTCAACATCGTCAACGCAAACCTGCAAATCCGCAACGCCGTCACGGTACATAAGAATACTGCTCTGGGTGGGGCTGAGAATTTCGGTGAAAGTCAAGCCGAGATTTTCGCCGTTTTCACATCTGAAAACATGAGAAACATCTATGCCGTCATTCTTAAAATAATTCTCAACATAATCGCCGAACTGATCGTCCGAAACTCTTGCAATAAAGCCGCACTTTGCGCCGAGCCTTGCAAGACCGACAGCGATATTTGCAGGGGAACCGCCGACATACTTATTGAAATTGCTGCTCTGAGAAAGCGGCATATTCATATCGGTGGGGTTAAAGTCGATTGCAATTCTGCCTATGGGGATAACATCGAGCGGCTTGCTCTTATCAAATTCAATGTAACTCAATTTATTTCATCCTTTCATGCTTTACCGGCACAGCCGAATATTTCTATATGTTTCAACGCATTGCGATATGCGCCCTCAACCTCGGCGGTCTGCAAATCATAATAGCCCTTGACCGCCTGATTTGCATAGGCTTCCCTTGCGCTTTGCTCAACGCTGTCAAAGGTTGCCGTGGCAATATTTATTTTGTTTATTCCGAGCTTTATGCACCTTCTGAAATCGTCGGGCAAAATTCCCGTTCCTCCGTGGAGAACGAGCGGCACGGGGACGAGCCCTGCCGTCTGTTCCAGAATATCAAATCTGAGCTTGGGCGCCTGCTTATAGTTGCCATGAGCATTGCCGATTGCAACGGCAAGCGCATCAACGCCCGTTTTATTATAAAATTCAAGCGCCTGTGCGGGAGAGGTGCAGTTGATTGCAATATCCTCGCTGCCGTCCTCACTGCCGCCGACGCAGCCGATTTCTCCCTCGCAGTCCGCACCGTAAGCCGCCGCAGTTTTCTTTATTTCGGCGGTTATCCGCGAATTTTCCTCAAAAGGAAGATGTGAGCCGTCAAACATAACGCTTGTGAAGCCGATATCCAAAGCCTGCTTAATCTTTTCGGCGGCTTTGCCGTGGTCAAAGTGAACCGCCACGGGCATCGGGCTGTTTTTTGCTGCGGCAACCATCAGAGGTCCGATAAGCTCAAGCGGAGAATAATTCAGCCTGACCTCGGCTATCTGAATAATTGCGGGGCTCTTGGTTTCCTCAACGGCTTTAAGAACGCCTAAAACCATTTCCATATTGGCAACGCTGAAACTGCCTACGGCATAACCGCCGCTTCTTGCGTCTTTGAGCAGCGGAGCCATATTAACCAGCGGCATCTTTATCTTCCTCCTCGGATTTTCTGTTATAATACATTGCGGCGCAAACCGCGCTTGTGAGCGGCAGGGTTAAAAGCATTCCCATGCTGCCCGCCAACGCCTGAAGAATTTCGGCAACAATAAGCTCCTTATTGACAACCTGCTCTATGCTTGCGTTATAAGCCACGAGCAGCAGAACGCAGGTCAGCGAGCTGCCTATATAAGCCAAAACAAGGGTGTTTGCCATCGTGCCCATCATATCTCTGCCAATGGTGAAACCCGATTTCATCAGCTCGCGCGGGCGGATATTCGGCGACTTGATTCTGAGCTCATAAAGCGAAGATGAAATTGACATTGAAACATCCATAACCGCTCCGAGCGCACCGACGATTATCATTGCAAATATTATTGCTTTAAGATTAATGGGATTATCGGGATAAAGCTGATAAAGATATATCGACTCCTCCTCCAAAAGCCCTGTCATATTGAGAAACGCGTCGGTCATCAGCACAATCAGCCCCGAGCAGAGCACTCCGCATATGCAGCCTATCCCCGCGCAGAGCGCTTTCATATTAAACCCGCTGATAATGCTCAGGGTCATAACAGTTATGAACGCGCAGACGAGTATCGACCAAAGATAAATATTGTGCCCGTTCAGAATGGCGGGAATTAAAACCACAAAAACAGAAAGGCAGGTAAACAAAAGCGAAACAACGGTTTTTACGCCCTGCACCCTTGAAAATACGATAACGAGCACGCAGAATATCGCAAGCAGCCACAGCAGCGGAGTTATTCTCACAAAATCGCCGAAATAATAGCTGTGTTCTCCGCTCTGAGTATAGCCCTCAACAAGGATTTTATCTCCCTGCTCCACTTGGCGCGGTCTGAACGCATAAGCCATATCTATTTCCTGAATAACATCGAGCGTTTTGCCGCGCAGAGCGGTATTGAGAGCCTGCGCCTTGAACAGCACGGTTACAACCTCATTTTCTCCGCTGACATTGCTTGTTTTGACATCGGTCACTCTGATAACGCGGCATTTAATCGTTTCGCCCTCTGTTACTCCCTTGAAAATAGGTTCTCCGCCTGCGACATAAAGATAAGCCGCAAAAACAATCAGAGCAGACAGAATGACGGAAATTATTTGATAAACAGCCTGCCTGTTTTTCATTATATACTATCACCTTTTGAATTTTTCTTGTTTAGTATAACACCGTTTTAAAAAAATCTCAATATAAAAAAGCAAAAAAACAGCGCGGTTTTTGCCGCGCTGTTAAAATGCTTTATTGAGTTATTTCGGCTTTTTCCGCCTGAGCTTTTCTTGCTTCAACCTCGGCGACCATTTCAGCCTGCTTTTTCTCCGTTATCTTGTAGAAGAACATCGGAACCGCGCAGGCAAACATACTGATAACGCCTGAAAGAACAAGCATATTCCAAAGAGTATCCGCGCCCTGTGCGGAAATAAAGCCTGTTTCGGAATTGATGCCCGCGGCAGAGAAGGAGATAACGCCTATGAAAGCGCCGACAGCCATACCGATTTTGTTGATAAGAGTCTGCATGGCGAAGCAGATGCCCTCGCCTCTTTCGCCTGTTTTCCATTCAAGATAATCTACCGTGTCGCCTATCATAGCGTAGGTTATGATGTTGTTAACGCCCTGAGGAATACCGAGCAATACAAGACCGATTGCCGCAATAACAAGCTTCCAAGGAGCGTCGTAGCCGACAAAATACATAACAGCCATTACAACGCCGCCGAAAAGATGAACGGCAATGTAAGACCACTTCTTTGTAAACTTCTTTGACATCCACGGAACAAGCACGGAGGCAACAAGTCCGCCGGGAACAACAAGCAGAGTTATCAGGCTGTAAAAGCCCTCGTTCTGAAGAACATATTTTGCAAAATAGAGCCCGCCCGTGTAAGAATAAACCATTCTTGCACCGCCGAGAACACCCGAAATAACTATAAGAAGAAGCTGTTTATTCTTAAAGAGAAGCTTTAAATTGTGACCGAGCGAGGGAGGATTGTCGGTTGCCGTGAAGCGTTCCTTTGTGTTCTTGAAGCCGTAGAAGAACATCGGAATGGCGGCGGCAACGAGCACAACCGCGCAGATAAAATATGTAATCTTGAGCATATCGGCGTTTGCAAGCTCCTGACCGGCTCTTACCGTGCCGACAAATGACTGAGCCGCAGCCTCGGCTGTTATGCCCTGGCTCTCAACCATTTTTGCTATTGCATCCGCCTTATCTGAAAGGATAAGAGCGATATCGGAGGCGGTATATTTAAACTTGGCTGTAACGCCGTTTGTGATAATCGGAACAAAAACGGTTACTATGCCCGCGCCGAGCGTGCAAACAAGCCTTGCAACCGTGAGGATGTTTCCTCTGACAACCGTGTTGTTGGTAAGGCAGGTGGAAAGTCCCCAATAAGGAACATCGGCAATGGTATAAACAACGCTCCAGATAACATAAATGACTGCAACCGTGGCAAATGTTGAAGTTGCCTTTGCGGGCAGGAAAGGCATAAAGCAGAGCACGGTCATAATGCCGATGGGAATTGCCATCCATTTAAGATAAGGGCGGCACTTGCCCCACTTAGTCCTCGTCCTGTCAACAATACTGCCCATAATGGGGTCGTTGAGAGCGTCAAAAACTCGTGTGCCGAGCATCAGATAAGCAACCGCCATGGAGCCGCTGATTGCGCCGACCGTTACTCCGTCTGCACCGAAAAGCAGCGCGTCGGTAAGAAAAATCGTGAGATACGAGCCGATGATGGTGCAGATAAAATTCTGACCGAAGCCCGCAACGCTGTAAGCGATTGCTTCTTTAGGCTGAACGCCTTTGCCCGGCGTTGTGCCGAAAAGCTTGTGTAAAAAACTCTTTTGTTCCATCTCTGAAATCCTTTCGTATTTTAATGAAATTGCCGATTTTGCTCAAATCAGCGATTTATAGAAATCCAGAGTCTTAAAAGACCTCCGGGTTTGCACAAGAAGAAACTTTTCGCAAACCTTTGCAAAAAGCCGCTCATCCTGCTCGGGGAGAGAAAAAGAATACATTCTTTCAATGGGATTTGCGCACACATGGCGCATTGCCGCCAGCACGGAGGAGCTGATTTTTTCTCCTCCCCTGCCGTCACGGGCGCAATAGACGCAGCCGTCCTCGGCATTGAAAAACGAGCCGTCCGCAAGCTCGCCGCCGCAATTCGGGCAGACCGTCAAATCAGGCATAAAGCCCGCAAAAACCATAAATTTAAGCTCCGTAACAGCCTTTATAAAGCTGTTTGAGCGCCGCCCCGTTTCAAGCAGATGCAGAGAATTGAGCGCAACTCTCAAAAAATCTCTTGCAGGCTCCATCTCGGGCGCAAGCTCCGCGGCAAGAGCGCAGATATATTGGGCAAGCGCAAGGCTTTCAATATTGTTTCGCAAGCCGAAAAAAACTTCTTTCGCCTGCGCATCATCGATTATGTAGCTGTCCCTGCTCTTATAAACCGAAAAATCGGCATAGCAAAGGGACTGCGTTGCGCCGAGCATACGGCTGTTGATTTTTTTAGCTCTGTTTGCAAACGCTCTGATAACGCCGTATTCCGAGGTCAGCAGGGTAACAAGGCGGTCACTTTCCCCCGTATCCGTTACCTTGAGCACCAGAGCGTCGGTATTCATTCTCATTTTGCTTTGCTCCCGAGGCTCCGCCGTAAACGCAGTTTCTGAATTCAAGATAATCGCCGACGGAACCGGATTTTGAAAATTTTCTCCAAGCCTTTTCTTTGTCGTCCATTTTCATCGCCCTCCGTTAATAAATTAACCCGATATCGGGAAGTTATAAACGGAAGATTTTGAAAAATCAATCAAGGCCGAAATTGTGAATAAGACCCTCTCTGTTTCGCCAGCCTTCTTTCACCTTGACCCAGCATTGCAGATTGATTTTGCATTGAAAGAAGCTTTCCATATCAACCCTTGCACGGCTTGAAATCTTTTTTAGCATTTCGCCTTTTTTGCCGATAATTATGCCTTTGTGGCTTTCCTTTTCGCAGTAAATAACGGCTTCAATATCCATTATTCCGCCTGCGGGACGCTCGCGCATCTTTTCTATGCTGACCGCAACGCCGTGAGGCACTTCCTTATCGAGCAAAAGCAGCATTTTTTCTCTTATTATCTCCCCTGCAATAACTCTTTCGGGCTGATCCGTCAGGGTATCGTCGGGGAAGAAGTGAACCGACTCATAGGCAAGCTTTTTAAGCTCGTCTTTAAGAATATCGATATTTTCGTTTTTGAGCGCGCTGACGGGAACCACCGCTTCAAAATCGTAAACGGCGGTAAAGCGGGCAATGCGCTCCATTAGCTGCTCCTTTTGCTTTACCGTATCGGTCTTATTGATTGCAAGCACAACGGGCGCGCCCTCAGATTTAAGGCGTTTGAGCAGTTCAAGCTCCGTATCTTTGATTTCACCCTCGGGCTCGGTTACAAAAAGGCAGGCGTCAACGCCCGTTATTCCGTCGCCAACGGCTTTAATCATCTTTTCGCCGAGCTTGGTTTTGGGGCGGTGATAGCCGGGAGTGTCGGTGAAAACAAGCTGAGTTTCACCCTCGGTCAAAACGCCCATAATCTTTGTTCTCGTCGTCTGCGGCTTTTGAGTAACAATAGCCACCTTCTGACCGAGCATACGGTTCAGAAGCGAGGATTTGCCTACATTCGGGCAGCCGACTATGGCAACAAAAGCGGTTTTTGTCATTTTATGCTCCTTAATTTTTATTGCGTTTTATGAAAAAATCTTTAATTTTGCAAGGTCCGGCAAAAACGAAAACAAGGCTTGCCGCAACGCTTACAATCAGCACGGCGAGCACGGGAGTATGTGCTTTATAATACTCCGCCATTTTTGCAAAAGCCTGCGGCTGATAAAGAATCGCAAGCCCGACTGCAACCGAGCCGACAGCCGCCGCAAGCACCGCGCCCGCCGCCGCGTCCTTTGCCGCTCCTGCCGCCGAATTTCTTTCTTTGGCTGAAAGGTCAACCGCTCTTTCAACAGCCGTATTGACAGCTTCAAGAGCTATAACAAGGGCGCAGACCGCAAAAAGCACGGCAAGCTGTGTTCGGCTGACCTCAAAGAAATCGTGAACCGTCAAAAAGCCGAACATATAAGCCGCAAAGCAGATGTGAATTCGCATATTGCGCTCATTAACTATGCAGTATTTCAATCCCCGAAAGGCATAAACAAAGCTCTTTGCCAATCCTTTCATATGTTGTCATCATCCATATAGTAGCTTGAATTTCTTTTAAGCCCGAGCTTTGTGAGCACCGTTTCTTCCTTTTCTCTCATTCTGACGCTTTCAATTCCGCCGTTCACGTGGTCATAGCCGAGCAGATGCAGCATTGAATGAACGGTCAGAAATCCGATTTCTCTCTGGAGAGAATGACCGTATCTTTCCGCCTGGTCAACGGCGTGCTGAAGCGAGATAACGATGTCGCCGAGCATTTTTGCGCCCGTATCGTTGTTTATGTCATAAACTCCGTTTTCTCCCAGAGGGAAAGAAAGAACATCGGTTGACCTGTCAATATGTCTGTATTCTCTGTTAAGCTTTCTGATTGCTTCATCATCAACAAAGGTAACGCTGATTTCCGCCGCCCCGTCAAATTCCTCCTGCACGAGCACAGCCGTGCAGCAGCGGCGCACAAGCAAGCGAACACCGGCGGGTATTCTTATCTCGTTCTGTTCGTTTGATATAATAACTTTTACTTTACCGGTCATTTCCTTTTTCGCTCCTCGTCCTGCTTTTCGTAAGCCTTAATTATATCCTGCACCAGCCTGTGGCGCACAACATCCTTTTCGCTGAACCTGACTGTTCCTATATCTTCAATGTTTTTTAGAATTTTTACCGCTTCTTTAAGACCCGAGCGCTTTCCGTCGGGCAAATCAATCTGAGTAATATCGCCCGTAACAACCATTTTGGAATTAAAGCCGAGGCGGGTAAGAAACATTTTCATCTGCTCTGCGGTAGTATTCTGCGCTTCGTCAAGAATTATGAAGCTGTCGTCAAGCGTTCTGCCGCGCATATATGCAAGCGGCGCAACCTCAATATCTCCGCGCTCCTGATGCTTCTGGAAATTCTCGGCTCCGAGCATATCAAAAAGCGCGTCGTAAAGCGGTCTTAAATAAGGGTCAACCTTCGACTGCAAATCGCCCGGCAGAAAGCCGAGCTTTTCGCCTGCTTCAACTGCGGGTCTTGTCAAAACAATGCGGTTAATCTCCTTAGCTCTGAATGCCGTTACCGCCATTGCAACAGCAAGATAGGTTTTGCCCGTGCCCGCAGGGCCGATGCCGAAAGTTATGGTGTTGTTTCTTATCGTTTCAATATATTTCTTCTGCCCGAGAGTTTTCGGCTTAACGGGCTTGCCCTTTGATGTTATGCAAACGCAGTCCGCCGCCATATGCTCAAGCTTATCCTCGTTGCCGTCGTTGACGAGCGACAGAACATAGCGCACATTCTGGTCGCTGAGCGATTCGCCGCGGTTAATGAGAGTCAGCAGTCCGTTTATTGCGCGCACTCCCTTTTGAACATTATCCGCCTCGCCCGTTACTTTAAGCTCCGAGCCTCGGCTGATAACCGAAACGGAAAATTCCTTTTCTATCTGCTTGATGTTTTCATCAAAGCTTCCGAAAAGGCTCACCGCCTGCTCCATTCTGTCAACATTTATTATCTGCTCAAACATAAGGTCACCTCTGACAGACCCGAATTATCAAAAATCCGTAATTATTGTTTATTATAACACGCTTTTTCGTAAAAGTCACTACAAATAACAGATATTTTAACGATTTTTTATTATTATTGACTTTAAATTCTGTATGGATAATATTCATATATTACTCATTGACTTTTTAAAAGTATAATGATATCATTAACTAAATATATTTATAATGGAGGAATATATGCTGGATTTTGTTTTGCGGATATCGCACTATGCTCTGCCCGTGCTTGCCGCGGCAGTGCTTATCCTCTGCCTTTCCGCTCTGCTCAAAAGGCGTGCGCCGTCCCTCGGCAAAGCAAAGCTTATCAACACCGCAAACGGCGATGTTTTTCCGCTCGTGAGCCGTGAAACCTCCATAGGTCGCCAAAAAAACTGCGATATTATTCTTAATTATTCAACGGTTTCAAGGCTGCACGCCGTTATAGTCTGCGCCAAAAACGGATGGTATATCACGGGTATACGCTCCGATTCGGGCGTTGTGATAAACGGGAAAAAGATTGAGAAAAAAGAATTTTTGAAAACTGGAGATAAAATAACTCTCGGCAGCATAACTCTTATTTTTGATAACAAGCAGGGTTGACAAATGGCTGATAAAACTGAAATCATAACATTAAATAACGGGCTTCGCATAGTTGCGCAGGAAAAAGAGGGCGCAAAGACCTGCTCTCTCGGCGTTTGGGTGGCAAGCGGCTCATGCTTTGAAACCCCCGAAACGGCAGGAACCTCTCATTTTATCGAGCATATGCTTTTCAGAGGCACAAAAACCCGCTCCGCTCTCGATATCGCCGTTGAAACGGACGAAATGGGCGGGGTTATGAACGCATATACCGCAAAGGAAATGACCTGCTTTTATGCTCACACTCTTTCAGAGCATATGGAAAAGGCTCTTGACCTGATATGCGATATGATAATGAATCCTCTGCTCAGCGAGGAGGATATAGCTCTCGAAAAGGGCGTTATTAAAGAAGAAATCGCAATGTATGAGGACAGCCCCGAGGATCTTTGCGCCGATGTTTACTATGAAAATGTCTGGAAAGGCAGTATGCTCGGCAGCAACATTCTCGGCACGGCAAAAACCGTTGATTCCGTTACGCGGGAAAGCCTCTGCGCCCATATGAAAAAATTCTATGTGCCCGAAAGAACGGTTGTCAGCATATGCGGAAAATTCAATAAAGCCGCCGCGATTGAAATATGCAAAAAACATTTTTCGGGTTTGAAAAATACAGGTTTCAGGGTTAATGCCCCGCCTGCCGAATACACGCCCGGCATTACCTGCGTAAAAAAAGATTTTATGCAAAATCAGCTTATCATAGGCTTTCCGGGAGTTTCGCTCACCGACAGCAGACGGCACGCCGCTTCGCTGATTGCTTCAATTCTCGGCTCGGCGTCCTCCTCACGGCTTTTTCAGCGCATAAGAGAGGAGCTCGGCTTGGTCTATTCGGTTGACTGCGCCGGAGTTTCCCATCTGAACACGGGAGTTTTCACGGTTTGTATGGGTCTTGGCGAAAAATCGGAAAAGCAGGCGATTGAAGAAACGCTTAAAATAATTTCCGATTTTCCTAATAGCGTTACGGAACGCGAACTTGCCGTTGCAAAGGAACAAACCGTTTCGGGATTTATTATGAGCCTTGAAAGCGTTTCCTCCTGCGCCGCAAGGAACGGAAGAAGCATACTGCTCTACGGCAAAATCATTCCCGAAGATGAAGTGGTTAATCAAATCCGTGCAATCACTCTGCCACAGCTTTGCGAAACGGCGCGCAGTATGCTCGACCTTTCAAAAATCTCCTTCTGCGCCGCGGGAAAGGTCAAAAGCAAAAGCGCATATGCAAAGCTGCTCGGAATTAACTGATTTATAGGGAGTTTAAATATGTCAGACTTAAAAAATGCAAAAAGAATAGTAGTCAAGGTCGGAACCTCCACTCTGACCTATGACACGGGTAAAATAAATATCCGCCGAATGTCAAAGCTTGCTCAGGTTCTCAGCGACCTGAAAAATTCGGGCACTGAGGTGGCTCTCGTCACCTCGGGAGCAATCGGAGTAGGCGTAGGCAAGCTCGGGCTTAAAGAAAGACCCAAGGACACCCCGGGCAGGCAGGCAGCGGCAACCGTCGGTCAATGCGAGCTGATGTTCCTTTATGATAAGTTTTTCGGCGAATACGGCAACATAACGGGTCAGCTCCTTGTAACAAAAGACGACTTTGAGGACGAGGAACGCCACAAAAATCTCCACAACGCTTTTATGAAGCTGTTTGAATACGGCGCTCTGCCGATAGTCAACGAAAATGACAGCGTTGCCGTTGACGAAATCGTTTTCGGCGATAATGACAGCCTTTCGGCTCATGTGGCTGAAATAGTCGGAGCGGACGCTCTGATAATCCTGTCGGATATCGACGGGCTTTTCAGCGCAAACCCCGCCGAGGACGAAAACGCCGTGCTCATTCGCTGTGTTGAGAGCATAACCGACGATATTCTTGCGCTTGCGGGCGGCAGCGGAACAAGCCGCGGCACGGGCGGAATGATAACCAAGCTCCACGCCGCAAAAATCGCGGCGGAAAGCGGAATACCCACCGTTGTTATGAACGGAGCGGATCCCGAAGATATCTATAAGCTCCTTGACGGCAGACAAATCGGAACGCTGTTCAAGGCGAAACGGAGGCAAAGCACATGAGCGATATTTTAAACATAGGAATACGCTCCAAGCAGGCGCAGCAAATTCTCGCCTCTGCGGGCGGAGCGGCTGTTGAAAACGCGCTGAATGCCGCCGCCGCGGCTCTTGAAAGAAACGCAAACTATATTCTTGAAGAAAACGCCAAGGATATCCGAGAGGCGAGTGACTCCGGAATGTCAGACGCCATGATTGACCGCCTGACTCTCACTCAGTCAAGAATATCCTCAATGGCTGACGGCTTACGCAAGGTAGCCGCCGACGAAAACCCCGTCGGAAAAGTTATTTGGGGCGAAACAAGACCCAACGGACTTAAAATAGAAAAAGTTACCGTGCCCATCGGAGTTATCGCCGTTATTTTTGAGGCAAGACCCAATGTAACCTCGGACGCCGCCGCAATCTGCCTTAAAGCAGGCAATTCAGTTATTCTCAGAGGCGGCAAGGAGGCTATTAATTCAAACAAAGCCGTTGCCGAAACCATGCGCTGTGCCATAGGCTCTGCGGGTCTGCCCGAGGACTGCATAATTCTGATAGAAAACACTTCAAGGCAATCAGCCGCCGAGCTTATGCGGCTGAACGGATATGTTGACCTGCTGATTCCCAGAGGCGGAGCGGGGCTTATCCGCTCGGTGGTTGAAAACGCAACCGTTCCCGTTATCGAAACGGGCGTGGGCAACTGCCATATTTATGTTGACCGCGACGCACAGATAAAAATGGCGGCTGATATAACCGTAAACGCCAAGACCTCGCGCGTTTCGGTATGCAACGCTTGCGAAAGCCTGCTTATTCACCGCGATATAGCTCAAAAGGCTCTGCCCGAAATTGGCGAAAGGCTCAAAGAAAAGGGCGTTGAGATACGCGGCGATGAAAATGTGTGCAAAATTCTTCCCTATGCCGTTCCCGCCTCCGACGAGGATTGGGGCACGGAATATCTTGATTATATAATCAGCGTTAAAACGGTTGCCGACATTGACGAGGCGATAGCTCATATCGCCCGCTACGGCACGGGGCACAGCGAAGCGATAATTACCGACAGCTATGCCGCCGCCGAAAAATTCAAGCAGCGTGTTGACGCCGCCGCCGTTTATGTTAACGCTTCAACGAGATTTACGGACGGCGGAGAATTCGGCTTCGGAGCGGAGATAGGCATTTCCACTCAAAAGCTCCACGCCCGCGGACCGCTCGGAGTTGAGCATATGGTCAGCTCAAAATATGTAATCAGCGGCAGCGGTCAGATAAGATAATCTACGGAGGTAGCTTGAAATTGGCAAAATCAAATAAAAAAAGCGGCAAAAAAAATAAGCTTGCATTTCCGCTCGGCATAATTGCAAGCATTCTTGCCGTTATCGGACTTATTACGGTTATAAAGTTTTCAACGGACAGCATCAAAAATCTGACGGATAACACCGCCGATAAGAAAAAATATGCCGAGATGCTCACTCCCGTTGTTATGTTTGACCCCGACCCGTTTGACGATTTGACTCAGGCAGATGTTTCTCAGCTCCTCAACAGCGCGGTTTGGGCGCTGCTTATGAGCGAAGACGGCGCGGACAAATATCCTTATTCGGAGGGTGAAAACTTCGGAATTGTCGTTCCGCAGGCAGATATTGAGAAATTTTTTGTCAGCCTTTTCGGAACGGAAATCGACATTGCGTCAATGCATTCCTCAATCGATATGAGCGAATATGACATAACCTATGACGCGGCTCTGAAAAGCTACATTCTGCCCATCACGGGCGTTGAATCGGCATATACGCCGAAGGTTTATGACATTGACAAGCAAGGCAGCTCCCTTGTGCTCACCGTCGGCTACATCGGCAACAAAGCGTGGGTTCAGATTGACGACGGAGAATACTCCGCTCCCGAACCCGATAAATATATGAAAATAACTCTGCGTGAGAGAAGCGGCGGAATGTATGTTTCGTCAATCCAGTCCGCAGACGGTCAGGAGGTTATCGGAACGGCTCCGCCCACGCAGGCAGTTCCCGCAACGGCTCCGCCCGTGAGCGCACCGCCCGAAACAAGCGAGGCAGGAACTACCGAGCCTATGACCGATGAAAACGGCGAACCCGTTACCGAAGAAGAACAGACCTCGGATGAAGCCGCCTCCGAGGATGAAGAATACAGCGGCGAAGAAGTATAAAATTTATTTATTGAGGTAAAAATTATGTGGTTTGTTTATGCCCTTATCACAACCCTTGCATGGGGAATTGCAGATTTGTTTTATAAAAAAGGAGCTGACGACTCCGAGAAATATACGCACCTTAAAACAGCGATAATGGTCGGCGCGGTTATGGGAATTCACGCCATAATTACCCTGATTACAAAAGATATCGATTACAACCCGATAAATATGCTGGTTTATCTGCCGGTTTCATTGATGTATATTATTTCAATGATTTTCGGATATTTCGGACTTCGCTATCTTGAACTGTCCATATCCTCCCCCATTCAGAATTCATCGGGTGCGGTTTGCTGCCTGCTCTGCCTTATTTTCCTCGGGCAGAAAATGGACGCAGTTTCCGCCGCCGCAGTCATTGCAATCTGCCTCGGCGTTTTCCTGCTCGGAGTTTTTGAAAAGCAAAAGCAGAACGCTTATGTCGCCGAACACGATAAAAAATACAAAATAGGCTTTGTGGCTTTCCTTATGCCCATTCTCTACTGCATTATTGACTCCCTCGGAACCTTCTTTGACGCATATTATCTTGACGATTTCGCAACAACCCCACTCGTCGGAGCAACTGCGGATAACTTTGAGGATGTTGCAAACATTTCCTACGAACTGACCTTCCTCCTTTGCGGAATAATCCTCTTTATCTATATCAAATTTATCAAGAAAGAAAAATTCGGTCTGTTTGCTCAGAAGGACAGAGCCGCCGCCGCACTTTTTGAAACTGCGGGTCAGGCAACCTATGTTTATGCAATGAGCGGAATGGCTGTGGTTGCCGCTCCGATGATTGCGTCTTACAGCATCGTTTCTCTCATTCTTTCAAGGATATTCCTCAAAGAAAAGCTTTCGGCAAAGCAATATGTTGCCGTTGCAATAGTTATGCTCGGCATTGCCGCTCTCGGACTTGCGGAGGGTCTTGCAGAATAAAAGCAAGGAGAATTATAAATGAATTCATTCGATAAACACGCAAAAGCTCTTGAATTTGACAAGGTGCTTGAAAAGCTTGCGGATTTCACAAGCTGTGAGGACGCCCGCTTCAACGCCCTGCATCTGAAGCCCGAAACGGATTTGGGGCTTGCGAGAGCTCTGCTTAATCAGACTGCCGACGCGCATATGCTGCTTGCCCGTTTCGGCGGTCCGTCCTTCGGCGGTCTGAAAAATGTCAACAACGCTTTAAGCCGTGCCAACGCAGGCGGCGTGCTGAACACAAGAGAGCTTCTCGATATCGGCGGAGTGCTTCGCGTTATCCGCACCCTTTCGCAATGGAGAGATTCAAACTCAGGTGTTCAGAGCGTGCTTGACCCGCTTTTCAGCGCACTCTCACCCAATAAATATCTTGAAAGCGCAATTTACAACGCCATTACATCGGAAGATGAGATTTCGGACAATGCCTCGCCAGCCCTTGCGGACATCAGGCGAAAAATCCGTATTCAGGAATCAAAGGTCAGAGATCAGCTTGAAAAGTTTTCACGCTCTCAGACATATTCAAAATATTTGCAGGAAAATATAATCACTCAGCGCAACGGCAGATATGTTGTTCCCGTCAAAAGCGAGCATAGAGGAGAAATTCCCGGTCTTGTTCACGACACCTCGTCGAGCGGAGCAACCGTTTTCATTGAGCCGATGGCGGTTGTTGAAGCGAACAACGAGATAAGAGTTCTCCAAACCAAGGAGCGCGAAGAAATCGAGCGTATCCTCGCCGAGCTTTCTGCCGAAGCGGGTGAATTTGCCCAAAGCATAAAGGACAGCTACGAATGTGCGCTCGAATTAAACCTTATTTTTGCAAAGGCGCAATACGCCTATAAAATCAAAGGCTGTCCGCCCGTTCTCAACGACAAGGGTATAATCAATCTTCGCGCGGCAAGGCATCCGCTGATTGACCCGAAAAAGGTTGTTCCCGTTGATATAATGCTCGGCGGAGATTTTGATACCTTAGTCATAACGGGTCCCAACACCGGCGGTAAAACCGTTTCAATTAAAACTCTCGGTTTGCTCACAATGATGGCAATGTGCGGTCTGATGATTCCCGCGGGCGACAGAAGCGAAATTTCCGTTTTCAACAGCATTCTTTCCGATATAGGCGACGAGCAGTCCATAGAGCAGTCGCTTTCAACCTTCTCCGCTCATATGACAAATATAATAAGTATATTCAACGAAGCGGACGAACACAGCCTTATTCTTATAGATGAGCTGGGCGCGGGAACAGACCCCGTTGAGGGCGCGGCTCTTGCAATAGCAATTCTTGAGGCTCTGCATTTTAAAGGAGCCAAGATTGCCGCAACCACTCACTATGCGGAGCTTAAAGCCTATGCGCTTGAAACTCCGAGAGTTGAAAACGGCTGCTGTGAATTTGATATATCCACCCTTCGCCCGACCTATCGCCTGCTGATAGGCGTTCCGGGCAAATCAAACGCCCTTGCAATCAGCGAAAGGCTCGGGCTTGACGCCTCCGTTATCAAGCGGGCAAGCGAGCTTGTTTCAAGCGAGAACAAAGCTTTTGAAAATGTTGTTGACCGCCTTGAAGAAACCCGCCGCCGCATGGAGGACGAATACGAGAGAGCAAAACAGCTTTCCGAAAATGCAGATAAAGAAAGAACTGCCGCCGAAAAGCTGCGTGAAGAGATTTCAAAGCTGCGCGAGCAGGAGGCGGACAAAGCCCGTTCACAGGCGCTGCGGATAGTCGAGCAGGCAAAGCGCGAGGCATATTCTCTGCTTCAGGAGCTTGACAAGCTGAAAAAAGAACAGCAGAAAACCAAAGACGCCGCCGAGCTTGCAAGGCGGGCAAAGGCTATGGTTAAAAAGGGCATTGAAGCCATTGATTCCGCCGCCGACCCCGTTATCGGCATTGACAATGATGACGGCGACTATGTTCTCCCCCGTCCCCTTAAAACGGGTGACACGGTTATTATCCGCGATATCGGCAAGAGCGCAAAGGTTCTTTCGCCCGCCGATAAAAACGGAAATGTTGAGGTTCAGGCAGGCTCAATCAAAACAAGGGTAAAGCTTGCCAATCTCCGCCTTTGCGAAAACGCACCCAAGAAGCAGGAGAAAAAATCCACCGCAAAGCTCCAAGTCGAGAGCCGCCTTAATATGACGCCGTCAACAAGGCTTGATCTGAGAGGAATGACCGTTGACGACTGCCTTATCGAGCTTGACAGATTTATCGATCAGGGGCTTCGCACGGGGCTTAACGAATTCACGATAGTTCACGGCAAGGGAACGGGCGCTCTCAGAAGCGCCGTAACCCGCTATCTTAAAGCTTCACCCTATGTCAAGACAAGCAGACTCGGCGTTTACGGCGAGGGCGAGGACGGCGTTACAATCGTTACCCTGAAATGATTTTGTAAAGCCTATCACCTTTACTCTTTGAGTTTTTAAGCTGCCTCAAAAAAGTTTTCCACTTTTTGCGCGTGAAAAAGTGGATATATGCTGTGGTTAAAGCGTGTTTTGCACACAAATTATAGAGATTTCCACTCTGTTTTGCAAAAAAAGTGAGAAAAAAGTGGAAAACGCGCGAAAAACGCGCTAAAATTTCTCTTGACATTTGCTGATATTTTTAGTATAATATCGACCTGTAAAGCAAAGGCACTTTACAGGTCGGTTCTTTTTGCTGCGTCAAGCCGCAAAGAAGAAACCGTCTTTTATTCTGTTAAACGGGCAGATTTCAGCCCGAAATTCGGTTCCGGCGGCGTATTAAGTTGAGAAAGGAGGGTCAATGTGGCAAAGAATTATGAGATTGCCGTGTTAATTGATTTTTACGGCGAAATGCTCACGGCAAAGCAGCGTGATTTTTTGGAATATTACTATAACGACGACCTTTCTCTCTCCGAAATAGCAGAAAACGAAGGCATAACCCGCCAAGGCGTCAGGGACGCTATCAAGCGTGCCGAAACCCAGCTTCAGGAAATGGAAAACCGTTTGGGCATGGCAAAGCGATTTGAAGAAATGCGAAACGGTCTTAATGAGATAATAGAGTGCTCCAATCAGATTGCAGAATATAATCTCAGGCACAGCCTTTCCAAAGAAATTAACGATTACAGCGTGCGTATCAAAGCCGCGGCAATGACCTTGCTTGAAAGCTGATTACGCAATTATACATTATAATATAACAAGAAATAAGAGGTGAAAAAATTGGCATTTGAAGGTCTTTCCGACAGGCTTGAAGCCGCGTTTAAAAATCTCCGCAGTAAAGGAAGCCTCACGGAGGCTGATGTTCGCAGCGCAATGCGCGAGGTTCGTATGGCTTTGCTCGAAGCGGATGTCAACTATAAGGTAGCCAAGGATTTCACAAACGCCGTAACCGAAAAGGCAATCGGTGAAAAGGTTATGGAAAGCCTTACCCCCTCTCAGATGGTCATCAAGATTGTCAGAGAGGAGCTTGTAAGCCTTATGGGCGGAACCAAAAGCCGCCTTGCCTATGCAACCCACCCGCCTACAATCATTCTTATGTGCGGCTTGCAGGGCTCAGGTAAAACAACTCACTGCGCAAAGCTTGCGCTTATGCTTAAAAAGCAGGATCACCGCCCGCTGCTCGTTGCGTGCGATATTTACAGACCCGCCGCTATCAAGCAGCTTCAGGTTGTCGGCGAGCAGGTCGGAGTTCCCGTTTTTGAGATGGGTCAGACAAACCCCGTAGCCATCGCCAAGGAAGCCGTTGCCTATTCAAAGGAGCACGGTTACGACTATGTTATCCTTGATACTGCGGGCAGACTTCATGTTGACGAGGAACTTATGAACGAGCTTAAAGCAGTCAAGAGCGAAGTAAAGCCCCACGAAATTCTGCTTGTTGTTGACGCAATGACAGGTCAGGACGCCGTAAATGTTGCAACCGCATTTGATGAGGCTCTCGGCATTGACGGACTTATTCTTACAAAACTTGACGGCGACACAAGAGGCGGCGCGGCGCTCTCTGCAAGAGCGGTCACGGGCAAGCCGATAAAGTTTGTAGGCACGGGTGAAAAGCTCGAAAACCTCGATGTTTTCCATCCCGACAGAATGGCTTCAAGAATCCTCGGCATGGGCGATGTCCTTTCACTCATTGAAAAGGCAGAGACCGCAATCGATGAGAAGAAAGCCGCAGAGCTTGAGAAAAAGCTTATGCAAAATAAGTTTGACCTCAACGATTTGCTTGACCAATTCGAGCAAATCCGCAAAATGGGCTCCATTCAGGAGATGCTCTCAATGCTCCCCGGCATCGGCAACAAGGCAAAGGATATTGAGGTGGACGAGCGTCAGTTTGACAGAACGAAAGCAATTATCCTTTCAATGACTGAAAAAGAGCGCGTTAATCCCGATATCATCAATCCCTCGCGCAAAAAGAGAATTGCCGCAGGCTGCGGTCAGAGCGTTGAAGATGTCAATAAGCTCCTCAACCAGTTTAAGCAGATGCAAAAGATATTCAAACAGTTCGGCGGCAAAAAAGGCGGCAAACGCCGCAGAAAGCAGCAGTTCAGGCTTCCCCCGGGATTTGACCCGTCACAGTTAGGAATGTAATCCAGCAAAAGCTGATACATTATAAATAATTTTTATTGATATAATATTGGAGGAAAATCATTATGGCAGTTAAAATCAGACTTCGCCGCATGGGCGCAAAGAAAGCACCTTTTTACCGTATCGTTGTTGCGGATTCAAGATATCCCCGCGACGGCAGATTCATTGAGGAAATCGGAACCTACAACCCTGTTGTAACTCCCTCAGAGGTTAAGGTTGACGCTGAGAAGGCAAAGCAGTGGATTGCTAACGGCGCTCAGCCCACCGATACCGTTAAGGCTCTTCTTAAAAAAGAAGGCATTCTTTAATTCCGTTAAACTAAGAGGTCAATTATGAAAGATTTACTTGTCAGCATTGCACAGGGTCTTGTTGACGATCCGTCAGCGGTCAGCGTTACCGTTGACGAGCCCGCCGAGGACGGCACCGTTGTTTATCATCTCCATGTAGGAGAAGAGGATATGGGCAGAGTTATCGGCAAGCAGGGCAGAATCGCCAAAGCCATCCGCACGGTTATGCGCGCGGCGGCAACCCGTCAGAATTCAAGGGTAGTTGTAGAAATTGATTAAGGAATATCTTGAAATCGGTGAAATAGTCGGCACTCACGGCGTGCACGGCGAGCTGCGGCTCAATCCGTGGTGCGACTCGCCCGATTTTGTATCCCGTTTTAAAACTCTTTATTATGACAGCAATGGAAGCTGTGCGGCGCAGATTAAATCTGCAAGGCCGCACGGCAACATTGTTTTGCTCAGAATTGCGGGCATTGACTCTGTTGAGCAGGCGCAGAAAATGCGCGGAAAAATTCTTTATATGAAGCGCACCGATGCAAAGCTGCCCGAAGGCAGATATTTCATCGCCGAGCTTACGGGTTGCTCTGTCTTTGATGCGGACGAGCCGCAAAAATGCTACGGCACGCTCAGCGATGTCAGCGCGACGGGCGCAAACGATGTTTGGCACATAACCGACGGCACGGGCAGAGAATATCTTATTCCCGCCATTCCCGATGTGGTTATTGAAACGGATGTTGCAAATGACCGTATTGTTATCAGACCCCTGAAAGGTATTTTTGACGATGAGGATTGATATTTTAACGCTTTTCCCCGAAATGTGCGAAAGTGTTTTAAGCGAAAGCATTATCGGCAGAGCGCGGGCTAACGGCTTTGTTGAAATAAACTGCCGAAATATCAGAGAATATACCGCCGATAAGCATAACAGGGTTGACGATTCTCCCTACGGCGGAGGCACGGGAATGATAATGCAGACCCAGCCGATATATGACTGTTTTTCCGCTCTGTGCGCCGAAATCGGCGTCAGACCTCACCTGATATATCTTTCGCCGCAGGGCAAGGTTCTCACTCAGGAGCGCGTTAAGGAGCTTTCAAAGCTTGATAACATTGCGCTGCTGTGCGGTCACTACGAGGGCGTTGACCAAAGAGTGATTGACGAAATCGTTGATGAGGAAATCTCAATCGGCGATTATGTTTTAACGGGCGGCGAGCTGCCCGCTCTTATTCTTGCGGACAGCATTTCAAGAATGTTACCCGGCGTGCTTGCGAATGAGGACGCCTTTACTCTTGAAAGCCATTATTCGGGCTTGCTCGAATATCCGCAATACACCCGTCCGTTTGAATGGCACGGCGAAAAAGTGCCCGAGGTTTTGATTTCGGGTCACCATGCAAACATAGAAAAATGGCAGCGCGAGCAAAGCCTTAAACGCACCTTGGAGCGGCGACCTGATTTGCTCGAAAAAGCGGAGCTTTCCAAGAAAGACAAAGAATATCTTGATAAAATTAAAACCACCGAAGTCGATTGACCCCGGTGGTTTTTCATCTTATTAAGTTAAGCCGCTTTTTCAGCCGCCGCGTGCTTTTCTCTTTTCTGACCGACTTTCTGGAGAATAATAATCGCAACCAGAATTGCAAAGCCTATGATATCGGTTTTGCCGCCGGGAATTATCATAAGCAGTCCGCTTGCGAGAGCCGCTATTCTCTCCCACCAAGGCATATGCTTAAACATATAGCCCTCCATGCCTGCCGATATAATATAGCTGCCCGCAAGAGCCGTTATAACGAGAAGCACAACGCTGTACCACGGTGTGTGCACGCCCGTGTCAATGCCGATAAGCATCTGCGGGCTGTAAGCAAAGATATAGGGAACGATAAACGCCGTGATTGCAAGGCGGGTTGCAGTAACGCCCGTTTTGAGCGGATTTGACTTTGCGATTGCCGAGCCTGCATAAGCCGCAAGAGCAACGGGAGGCGTGATATCCGCAACAATTCCGAAATAGAAAACAAACATATGAGCCGCCAGCATCGGAATACCCATCTTTATAATAATGGGAGCAGTTATCGTTGCCATAATAACATAGTTTGCCGTTGTAGGAACGCCCATTCCGAGCACGATGCAGCAAAGCATTGTAAGAACCAGCGCAAGGAAGGTGCTGTTCTGAGCGATGGGAACGAGCGTATTGATAAGGAGCTGACCAAGAGCGGTCATTGTAACAACACCCGAAATCAAACCTGCCATTCCGCACGCCGCCGCAACGC
Organism: Clostridiaceae bacterium; assembly: GCA_016297555.1. Classification (GTDB taxonomy): domain Bacteria; phylum Bacillota; class Clostridia; order Oscillospirales; family Acutalibacteraceae; genus CAG-177. The sequence continues at coordinate 13,060 of JAEDGK010000005.1, read as the reverse complement.
CGACGGTGTTTTTGGCTCCGTTTTCAAGAGAGCCGATAACCGTGGCGGGGTTAAGCGGCGCATGTCCCTTTGAAATAAACGAAAGCAAGGCGCAGACGGCCATGCCCGCAAAAACGGCAAGCTGCATATTCTTTGCGCCGAAGGGCAGCCATATGCCGAGAGTTACTGCAACGGGAATCAGCGGAACAAGCAAACGCCACGCCGTCTTTTTGTTTATGTGATGGGGCACAAGGCTTACAACAAGTGAAACAAGGATTGCAAAGCAAGCCGAAACGCCTGCGCTGAAATAATTCATGCATATAACAAGCACAACTATGGGCAAAAGAAGATAGCCGTTTTTCAAAACAAGCTTGAAGAAATTGGGAATTGACTCTTTGGGAAGTCCTTTAAGACCGAGCTTCTTTGCCTCAAAATGAATCATAAGGAAAATGCCCATAAAATAAAGAGCCGCGGGAAGAATTGCCGCAACCGCTATTTTTGAATAAGGCACCTCCGTCATCTCTGACATCAGGAAAGCCGCGGCGCCCATAATCGGAGGCATTATCTGACCTCCCGTTGACGCAGCCGCTTCAACTGCGGCGGCAAACTCGGGCTTATAGCCCGTCTTTTTCATCATCGGGATGGTTATCGAGCCGCTGCCGACCGTGTTGGCAACGGAAGAACCGGAATACATTCCCTCGAGCGCGCTGGAAATAACCGCAACCTTTGCGGGACCGCCCACGGAGGAGCCTGCAACGGAATTTGCAAGGTCAACGAAAAATGTGCCTATTCCTGTTTTTTCAAGCAGAGCGCCGAGAATGATAAACAGAACAATAAAGGTTGTGCAAACATAAACGGGAGTTGAGAAAAGTCCGTTTGAAACATCGTAAAACAAACCGTACATCAGGTTTCTGAGCGCAGTATTGGGATTATCCGTATAAGCTTTTATCGCCGCATAAGCCACAAAAGCTCCTGCAACAAAGATTATCGGCAAGCCGACCGCGCGCCGCACAAGCTCAACCAAAAGAATAATTGCCGCAAGAGCAATTACTATCTGCAAAGTGCCGATACGCTTGCTCATCATTATGATATCTTCCTGAAAAATCGCATAGTAGAGGAAGCAGCCCGAGCTGAGAAGCGAAAGGGCAATATCATAAATCGGAACATAATTTATCTTTTTGGTCTGTGTTTTATATGCGGGGAATATGAGAAATCCTATGAAAGCTATAAACGCCATAAAGGTGGTAAGCTTTGTGTATTTGGTGGCCGTCGGGAAAAGCAGAGCCATGGAAATCATATAAACGCTGAAAGCCGCCATAATTCCCGTGATGACATTTTTTCTCCAACCCGTGAAAACTCTGACATTGCTCTCCCTGTCAAATTCCTGCATTATCGCATCGGAATCAACGGCATCAAACTCCAGCTCTTCATTTTTTATCTCATCCACAGCATTTCCCCCTTTCATAATAGTTTAGTTTCTTAATTTGAGAATACCTTGGATTTATACAAAAAATGCCGCAATTTTTAAATCGCGGCATTTCTTTAATATACCGATGTAAAAATTATGCGATTATACCCGCCTCTTTATAATACTTGGCTGCGCCGGGATGAAGAGGAACATCGCCGATTGCGCTTACAGCTATCGCCGTATCCATTTCCTTGCCCTTTGCATGAGCCGCAGCAATCTCCGACTGCTTCTCCCAAAGGTCCTTGGTAATCTGATAAGCCTGATCCTCGGGCATATCGTTTGTTACAACGAATGTAGCCATAATTGCAACGGTGCTGACAGGCTCGGTTACAAAAGCGTAATCCTTGCTTGTCATCTCATACTTAGCATAGAAAGGATGCTCGGCAGTAAGCTTTGCAATGATTTCATCGCCAAGGTCAACAGCAACAACATCAGTTGAGGTTGCAAGCTCTGTGATAGCTGTTGTGGGAGTGCCCGCTGTGATGAAAGCGGCGTCAATGGAGCCGTCTTTAAGCTGAGTTGCGGAATCGCCGAAGGAAGCGGCGGTCTTATTGATATCCTTTTCAATATCAATGCCTGCTGCGGCAAGTATCTGAGTTGCGTTATAATAAACGCCTGAGCCTGCATCGCCAACGGCAACATTTTTGCCTTTAAGGTCGGCAACAGTCTTTATGCCGGAAGCCTTTGTGGCGATTATCTGGCAAACCTCGGGATAAACGCAGCCGATTGCGGAGAAGGACTGTATTTTTTCGTTAAAGCCGTTTGAGCCTTCATAAGCGTAGTTCATAACATCGTTCTGAACAATAGCCATCTGATAGTCTCCGTCCTCAATGCCCTCAATATTCGCCTGTGAGCCGCCGGTTGAGAGAACCTCAAAGCTGTAAGCGTCGGTTGCGAGAATCTGGCAGGCAGCCGTGGTGAAAGCATAATATGTGCCTGTGTTTCCGCCCGTGCCGACTTTAATCTTTGCGATTGCGTCTGACGCGGAATTGCCGGGTGCAGCGGTTGTGCCGCCGTTGCCGTCGGTTTTACCGCCGCAGGCAGTGCAGAAAACTACTGCAAAAACAAGCATAAGTGAAAGAACTACCGCTAATTTTTTCTTCATAATTTACCTCCTGTTATGTATTCCGCAACTGAAAGCTTCAACCCGCGGAAATTCAATTAATGCTATTATAAACCATTACGGTAAATATTTCAAGCGTTTTTTGCATTTTGATAAAATAGTTCCTGCATTTTCAGCTTAATACCAGAGGAAGCCGAGAAGCAGAATTCTGATTACCCACTGCCACCAAGCATACGAAACCTTAACTCCGAATTGAGCTGTGTGGTTTTTGTAAGTAACCGTAACCGTCTTTGAACCGACGGAATTGAATTTATCGGGGCTTGCTTTAAATCCGTCGGTAACGGTTTCGCTGCTGCCGTCGGTATAATTCACAGTCAGCGTAAGACCCGTTGTATCAAGACTTTCTTTGTAGATATAGCTTGTTTTGTTCGGCAGGGTGCGTACCGCGATTGATTCAATCGTCTTTTCCGCAGGCTGATTTCTGAGCCTGTAACGAATTCCGTTTGTTTCCGCATAGCTCTGAGCGGCAGAGCCGCTGTCAACGATAAGGGTCAGACCGGTGCAGCCGTTGAAAGCACCTAAGCCTATCGTTTCAACGCTTTCGGGAATATCCGCACTTTTAAGTGCCGTGCAGTTTTCAAAGCTTCTTATTCCGATTGTTTCAGCCCCGCTTGAAATAACAATGCTCGTCAGTCCCGAGTCTGCAAAAGCAAAATCCCCGACATTTCCGAACACCGTCAAAGTTTTGAGCTGAGGGCACTCCGCAAAGGCTCTTGAACCGATTGCTTCAACCGATGACGGAATATTGATTTGTGCAAGCTTTTCGCACTTGTTGAATGCAAAATCGCCGATAGTCTTGATGCCTGACGGCAAGGTGACTTTTTCAATATGTTCATTGCCGATGAAGGCGTCATTTGCTATTATCAGAGTACCTGCGGCAACGGTTACATCTGTCGCAGCTTTTGCGGCGGGATATTGTATAAGCGCCTTATCCGTTACGGGGTTTGAAATTTCGGGGTCATTGGGGCTTTCAAACGGGCCGTAAAGAACGCCGTCAACCGATGAATAGAGCGAATTTCCGCTTGCAACGCGGAATTCGGCAACGGCTGTGCAGCCGAGAAAAGCGTTTTTGCCTATTGAGTTAACCGAAGCGGGAATGTTAACGGCGGTCAGACTGCTGCATGCTTCAAAAGCCCTTTCCCCTATCAGCTTAACGGCGGACGGGATTGAAACATCGGAAAGAGATGTGCAGTAGGAAAACATTTCCGCAGGAATCTCTGACAGCCTTGCAGGCAAAGAAACGCTTTCAAGCACGGTGCAATAACGGAATGCAGCCAAGCCCACGGTGCAATCTTCTCCCGCAAAATTAACCGTTTTAAGCATCGTGCAGCCGTCAAAAGCATTGCTGCCGACAGAGGTTACGCTTGCGGGAATATTAACCTGCGTTATCATATTGCATCCGCTGAAAGCGCTCTGAGCAATCTGAGTAACGGGAACGCCTGCGTATTCTGCGGGAATGTCAATCGCTCCCGAAGCGCCCGTTACGCATTTTTTGACAACGGCATAGCTGCCGCTGCTTTGAATTGTGAGGTAACCCTCAGCCTGTGCGCCGAAAGCTGCTGCAAAAGGCACGGCAATCAGCATCACGAGAAGCGAGGCGATTACTTTTTTCAGTCTTTTCATATACAGTCCCCCCTGAAATCGATATATTGTAATTATACATTATTTTTTGTATGAAAGTCAATAGTTGAGTAAATAATGTTAAAATTTGTTTGATATTTATTGACAAAACTGTATGAAATAACTAAAATTATTTTGTTAATCAAGGCAAAAGAATTTTCGTCGTTTTTCAGGAGATATATTATGTTTGACTTAAACGGCAATTTTTACAAACCCGAGCGCGGCTCATCGGCAGTGCCCGACCACATTATGCTTTCATTCTGCGGCGATCCCAAAACGGAAATCGCAGTAAGCTGGAGAACAAGCACGGATGTTGAAAACGGTTATATTCTTTACCGCAAAGACGGCAACTCGGATTGGCTGAAAGCCGAATCGGCTTTTAAGACCGCTCAAACCGATATCGATATCAGCAACTATCACTCCGTCAGGCTTTGCGGGCTTGAGCCGGGCACAAAGTATTTTTATACCGTAGGCTCCAATGAAAACCGAAGCGAGGTTTTTTCATTTGAAACCGAAGCTGAAAACACAGAAAAATTCAGTTTTCTTGTTATTGCCGACCATCAAAAGGGCAGCCCGTGCCATCTGCCCGATTATACCGTAGTCGGCGATATGCTCAGAAAGGCTCTCAAAGAGCACCCCGAATGCCGTTTTATTCTCACCGCAGGCGACAACTGCGACAACGGACAAAACGAGCTTCAATGGAACGGAATGTTTGAGGGTCTGCGCGGCATAATCGAGAGTATACCGTATATGATGACGACGGGCAATCACGATAACCGCGGATTTATTACATATTTCCCCGAGCCGACGGGCAAGTTTTACCTTGAACACGCGGACTTTTTTGATTTTCAGTTCCGTGACGCTTATCCCCAAAACGGACCCGAGGGCTATGAAACCGAAAACTACTCTTTTGATTACGGAAACGCCCATTTTCTCATAATGGGAATAAACGCACCCGAAAAGGTTGCGGACTGGGCTTATGAAGATTTGCAAAGCAGCTCCAAGAAATGGAAGCTCGGCACATATCATTTCCCGATTTACCCGGTTATGCCCGAGGGGCAGAATAACGACGGCTATCCTTGGCTCAGAAAGCCGATTGAGGAAGGCAGACTCGATATTCTCTTTGCAGGGCACGAACATTCCTTTGCAAGAACATTCCCGACAAAGGGCGACGAGCTTTTTGACCGCCCGTCGCAGGGAACAATCCACTATATAGCGGGCAACGGCGGCGGAAACATTTATCACTCCAACTGCCAGAAGGTTTGGCATTCCTGCTTTTTCCCGCAGGAGGAGCATCTCGGATTTTATACCGTGGTTGAAATTGACGGCGGCAGGCTCACCGCAACAGCTTATCTGACCGACGGCAGAATTGTTGATTTGTTTTCGGTTGATAAAGAGCGAGATACGGTTTATCCTCCCGCGCTTGCGCCCGTATATGACCGCACAAAAATGGCTTTCAAGGGCAGAATGCTTGAGCTTTCCGCAAGAGGGCTTTTCCCCGAAAAGAAAGGCGGAATTTGGTTCGCTCCGTTTGGAGTTCTTATACAGGCCATCGGCGGAAAAGTCATCAAGGAAAAGGACTCCGTTTCGGCGGAGGCTTACGGTCACAGAGCCGTTTTCACCGTCGGCAGCCGATTTGCAAAAACCGACCTCGGAACGGTTGAAATGAGCGCCGAGCCGTATTTTCTTGACGGTCAACTGTTTATTCCCGTTGATGAAAGCGCAAAAATGTTTGAAATGGAATGGTATTACGCCGAGCGTAATAATTTTATAAACTGGAACACGCCGAGCGAGGACAGACCGCTCTGCAAGCATCCCGAATAAATGGAAGGAGACAAAACTATGCTTTACAAAAAAAATACCGCGCCATCCCTTACCGATGAGCTTTTTAAAAACCCCACCTGCGAATACCGAGGCACTCCCTTCTGGGCTTGGAACAGCCGCCTTGACGCGCAGGAGCTTTGCCGCCAAATAGATGTTTTCAAGGAAATGGGGCTGGGCGGCTTTCATATGCACGTTCGCACCGGAATGGCAACAAGCTATCTTTCGGATGAATTTATGGAGCTTGTAAAATGCTGCACGGAAAAAGCCGATAAAGAAAATATGCTTGCCTGGCTCTACGATGAGGACAGATGGCCCTCGGGCGCGGCGGGCGGACTTGTTACAAAAGACGAGGAATACCGAGCACGCTGTCTGCTGCTGACAACAGTCCCCTGCTCCGACATTGGAGCAGCCGACTCCAAATTCATAGATTCAAGAGCAGAGGGCAGCAGAGACGGAAAAGGCAGCCTTATTTGCTGCTACGATATTGAGCTTGACGAAAACGGTTATCTCAAAGATTACAGAATAATTTCTCCCGATGACGCCGCGCGCGGCACAAAATGGTATGCATATATCAAAATCCACGCTCCGTCGCCGTGGTATAACAATCAGACCTATGTTGACACCCTCAACCCGAAAGCCATTGAACGCTTTGTTGAGGTAACTCACGAGAGATATAAGGAAGCCGTCGGCGAGCATTTCGGAGAGATAATCCCCGCGATTTTCACCGATGAACCGCAGTTCACCCGCAAAAAGCTGCTTGATAATTCCGACGACAAGAGCGACATAGTTATGCCGTGGACGGACGACCTGCCCGAAACATATAAGGCGCAATACGGCGAGGACATTCTTGCAAGCCTGCCCGAAATCTTTTGGGAGCTGCCTGACGGAAGGGTTTCTCTGACCCGTTATCATTATCACGACCACATTGCGGAGCGTTTTGCTCAGGCGTTTGCCGATGTCTGCGGCTCTTGGTGCCGCAAAAACGGGATAGCTCTGACGGGGCACATGATGGAGGAACCGTCGCTTCAAAGCCAGACTGCGGCTCTGGGCGAAGCCATGCGTTCTTACCGCGGCTTTGACATTCCCGGCATCGATATGCTCTGCGCCAATTTTGAATTCACCACCGCAAAGCAGGCGCAGTCCGCCGTGCATCAGTTCGGCAGAGAGGGTATGCTCTCGGAGCTTTACGGCGTTACGGGCTGGGAATATGATTTCAGAGGCTATAAGCTCCACGGAGACTGGCAGGCGTGCCTCGGCGTGACGGTCAGAGTTCCCCACCTTTCATGGTATGCCATGGGCGGCGAGGCAAAGAGGATTACCCCGCCTCAATTCACTATCAGTCCCCTTGGTATAAAGAGTTTTCCTATCTTGAAAACCATTTTGCAAGAGTCAACTCCGCAATGACGCGCGGCAAGCCCGTTGTTAAGGTCGGCGTTATTCATCCCGTTGAAAGCTTTTGGCTTCATTGGGGACCCAACGACAAAACGGCTCTTATACGCGAAAACATGGATAAAAAATTCAGCGACCTCACCGAATGGCTGCTTAAAGGCAGCATAGATTTCAACTTCATCAGCGAATCTCTGCTCCCCTCGCTCTGCAAAGAGGGCTCTGCTCCGCTGAGGGTCGGTGAAATGGAATATGACGCCGTTATTGTGCCCGACTGCGAAACTCTCCGCAGCTCAACGCTCGAGCGGCTTGAAGCCTTTGCCCGCAGCGGAGGAAAGCTTATATTTATGGGCAGTGCGCCCACCCTTGAGGACGGCGCGCCGAGCGGCAGAGGAAAGGCGCTTTATGACTCCTGCACCTCAATTTCGTTTGACAGAGCTCAGCTTCTTAATGCTCTTGAGGATAACCGCACCGTAACTCTCCGCCTTGCAAACGGCAGGCTTTCCGACGGCTTTATCTATCAGCTTCGCCGCGACGGCGACGGCTGCTGGCTGTTTATAAGCCGCTGCCGTGAGCCTTATAACAAGGATGTATGCCGCAGCAGCAATTTGCGGATAAGCGTTAAAGGCGAGTTTACTCCCGTTATTTATGACACTCTGACGGGAGAAATCCGCCCCACAGAATGTGAATACAAAAACGGCTTTACCGTAATTCCCAAAAAGCTCTATGAATATGACAGCCTGCTTCTCAGGCTCAATGACGGCAAAGGCAAATCTGTCGGCGAACCCAAAAAGCCCGAGCTTACAACGCCCGTTGCCGTTCCCGCTCTCGTCCCCTATTCTCTCTCGGAGCCTAATGTGCTTTTGCTTGACACGGCGGAATTTGCAATAGACGGCGGCGAATTTATGCCCGAAGAAGAAATTCTCCGCCTTGATAACATTTGCAGAAGAAAGCTCGGAATTCGCGAAAGAGGCGGTCAGATAGCACAGCCCTGGTCGGTTAAGGCGGAAGCTCCCGCGCATTGCGTTACCCTGCGTTTCAGAATTAACAGCGAAATTGATTATTCAGGTGCAAAGCTTGCGCTTGAAGACGCCGAAAAAGCAAGCATAGTCTTTAACGGCGCACCCGTAAAATCCGAAATCAACGGCTGGTTTACCGACAAGGATATTAAAACCGTATCGCTCCCCGACATCATAAAGGGCGAAAATATTCTTGAAATAACCCTGCCTATCGGCACCTCAACCAACACCGAATGGTGCTACATTCTCGGAGATTTCGGTGTTCGCAAGGCAGGCAGAAGCAAAACCGTAACCTCTCTGCCCGAAAGAATTGCGTTTGACTCGATAGTAAATCAGGGGCTTGCTTTCTACGGCGGCAATATAACCTATCATCTTGAAGCAAGCGGAAATGCATTTGAAATAGAAACCACAAGATACCGCGGCGCGCTGATAAGCGTTGCCGTCGACGGCGAGGAAAAAGCTAAAATCGTTTATCCGCCTTACCGCACGGTAATCAGCGGCCTTGCTGACGGCAACCACAAAATTGACATAACGCTTTTCGGAAACAGATTTAACTGCTTCGGTCCCGTTCACCTGAGCAACGAAAAGGAATCGTGGCAGGGTCCCGGAGCGTGGAGGTCAACAGGCTGCGAATGGAGCTATGAATATGTTCTGCGCGATGTCGGCATACTTGCCGCACCCATTATAAAGGCTTAGTTCCCGAAAATTAATATTTATTTCAAAAAATTTCTGTTTTTATTTCCAATTTAGCATTGCAATTTTTGTTTATATATTATAAAATTTATTTGGCGGTGAATTTCCGTCAGCAGCAAGGCGGGTGATCCTTTTTGATAAGCCGTGAAGAAGCCGAAAACATTGTTAGGCAGCAGTACAACACTTTATACACTTTCTGCCGAATGCATCTTAAAGACCAAGACGCGGCAGACGATTTAACTCATGAGGTTTTCGTTTTATTCCTCGAAAAATACCGCGAGCTTGACAACGAAAATATCCGTGCGTGGCTTTTCTCGACTGCCGAAATAAAAATCAAAGAAAGCCTGCGTGAGCAAATCATCCGCTCAAAATTAGTTTCTCTTGACGATTGCGATAAATACACCGTAACCGACCCTGACGGGCTTAACAATTTTGAAGACATTAATCCCGATGATGACGAGATTGAGAAAGCCAAGGCAAAAATTCTCAGCCGCCTGTCGCCCGAGGAGCTTGAGCTTTTCATTGACATCTATCAAAGACGGATGAAATACAGCAGCATTGCTCAGTCAATGGGAATAACGGAAAACGCCGTTGCCCTGCGCAGTTTCAGGCTCAAGCGCAAAATCCAAAAAATGGCGGAGCTTGCTTTTACCGCATTCGTATTCGTTTTGATAAAGCTGAAAATTGTATAGCCGAAATGTCGTCTGCGCAAAAGCGCGCGGTCAGCATATATAAACAAAAAGGAGCGACTGTTTATGGAGTTGGAACAAGCCGCCTGCGGCACAGGAAATCCGCTTGCCGACAAAATCAGAGCCATTATGTATCTTGAAGCAGAAAAGCCGATTGACTCAATCGATTCCTATCTGATAAGCGAGTGCGCCGACTTTCTTGCTGAGCTTGAAGGTATGAAGCGCCTCTCTCAGAGTGAAATTGATTCCCGTGTTTCGGAAATTCTTTCCGCCTCACACAAAAAAGCTATCAAAAGGCGCAGCTTACGGGCAATGCTCATAGCCGCCTGCCTTATTATGGCTTTGCTCATTGCAAATATCATTGCCGTTTCTTTGGGCGGCACCGAATACGCGCTGTTTAAGTATTTCTCCGAATATGAGCCTAAAATGGCGGACGGTGAACGGTTAGATATTGACAATATGACGATTATCAAGCAAGGAAACACGGTAAGCTATTTTTCAATCGATGATTTCTTTACAAATGAGGATTACGATGCACTCTACCCCGCCGTTCTTCCCGACGGCGCAAAGCTGATTGGCATTTATATCAGCCCGTCCTATTCAAACGCCGATTATGTTGAAATCCTTTATCATGCCGATGATAAAGTCACAACCGTAACCGCAAACACAGACCCGGAGCTTATCAATTCGATAAAATCCGCTTCACATAATATGACGGTTGAAGAAATCGGCGGAAGAACCTGCTACACAATGAAAACCCCCGGTGTTTTCCAGAGCACATTTTATTACAACGGCTTTACCTACACGGTCAACACCTCATCGCGCGAAAAGCTTGTTGAAACCATAAACGGAATGAAAGAATACGGCGGGTAAAATGCTTGCCGCGGGTAAAAAAGCCAATGAATTAAATCACCCCGTTGTTTTTGACTCCGTCGGCGCAGGCGTTTCGAGCGAGTCGATTTCATCAAAAATAAACGGCAAGTGGATTGCCGTTGCCGTTACGGCAATAGGCATTGCAGGAGCAATTTTCCTGCCTCTTTACGATATAACCGATTTTCTGTATTTCATCGGCTCGGTATTCGCTCCGATGATTGCAATTCAAATTGCGGATTTCTTTATTTTAAAGAAAGACAGCGCCGAAAAATCGTTTGATATTCAAAATCTTATCATCTGGCTTATCGGCTTTGTTATTTACCGCCTGCTTATGAAGGTTGATTTCATTCTGGGCAGTACCCTGCCGGATATGGCAATAACTCTCGTAATCTGCGTTGCGGTTAATAAAATCGGAAAGCTTTGCAAAAAAACAAGCAAAAATTAAAACCTTGTGCAATCCCCTCTCATTTTTCGGGGATTCTTTCAGCCAAAAATTCAAGCCTTGCTCCCAATCCGAGAGCAAGGCTTTTCTGCTTTCAGCGGATATATTCAGGCATTAACTGCCCCTATCCCCGCCGTTACTATTGCTTGGAATTTACTTATTTGATACCGTTTTCATAAGCCTCGATCATCTTTTTGAACGTTTGACCCATAGAAACAGATATATCTGTATCCGTTGATACGCTTTGATTTTCTGTCAGGTTGTCAGATGACGGGTTAATCTGTCCCGCACGACGTTTGAGCTTTCCGAGAAACTTTTCGGTTGATTCTCCCGTAAAAATCTTTATGCTTAGCCTCATACTGCCGTCATCAAGCGGAGTAACAAAAATCTTATCAATATAGGTATCAACAAATTCTTTGGAAATCGTGCCTTTCCTTGCATCGTTCTGTGCAGCCGATATTGCCGCACGGACTGCTGAAATATGCCTTTTGAAATCTTCGCTGGATTCAAGTGCTTCATTAAGCTCCGCAATCGTCTTTTCCGCTTCTGCTATTTCACGGTTGCATTGCTCGGTCATCTCAATGAAATCTCTGTCCGTAATCTGACCTGCAACATTATACTGAAGTAACTTGGATTTCTTCTGTAAAGCAAAGTCAATAACCTTTTCCTGCTCCGATATCTTTTGCGGGAGTTTACCGTTATCGGTCATTTCGGAGTACATACGCACATATTCGGCAACAAGTGCATCTGCATCCGCTTTTGTATCACGAAATACCTCAAACAGAATCGGTTTGATTTCTTCTTCATAAATTGCAAACGACGAACAGGAATCCGAGCCGCCTTTGATTTTTCCCGAGCAAATCCACTTGCTGTTTTTCTTTCCGCTTTTATCCTTGGATTCACGGCGGTAATATGCCGTTCCGCAGTCGGTACAGAAAAGCTTTCCCGTCAGCAGATTTGCGTGGTTGCAAATTCCCTGACGTGCTTTTACATCATCACTTCGTCTTTTCAGAATTTCGTTTGCCTTATCCCACAGTTCTTCCGAAACAATTGCAGGCACTATTTCGCCCGTTTCATCCTTGAACATTACCCATTCTTCGGGCGGCAGGAATTTCTGCTTTTTGGTGAACATATCAACAACACGAACCTTGTTACCGACATAATACCCCTTGTATTTCGGATTTGAAATCATATTTGACATCGTTGAATGAGCAATTTTATTGCCCTTACTGTTTCGGTATCCTTTGTCCCAAAAGATTGTTTCAATCTGCTTCATGCTGTATTGGTCGGTAGCATAAAGTTCAAAAAGCTCTCTGACCATAGCTGCCTGTTCTTCATCAATAACAAGCTTCTTATCAACCTTTGTGTAGCCGAAAATATTGCTGTTACCGAGTACAACGTTTGATTTTATCGCCTGCTGATGACCGAATTTGACTCGGCTTGAAAGCTTGCGGAGTTCATCCTGAGCGATTGACGACATAATCGAAAGTCTGAGTTCACTATCCTCATCGAGCGTGTTGATGTTATCGTTCTGAAAGAAAACGCCAACGCCGTAGCCAAGAAGCTGACGGGTAAACTGAATCGAATCGAGAGTATTTCTCGCAAATCTGGAGATTTCTTTTGTTATAACAAAATCAAATTTTCCGTCTGCCGCATCATCAATCATTCTGTTGAAATTTTCTCTTTTCTTAACAGATATGCCCGACAAACCCTCGTCAATATATCCCGGCACAAAAGTCCACGCACGATTCTTTTTGATAAGATTTTCATAATAGCTTATCTGATTGCCGAGTGAATTTAACTGCTCATCACTTTCCGACGAAACACGGGCATAGTATGTTACCCTTAGAGGAATTTCATATATGCTTTTTGATTTCAACTGAGTTCGCACACTATGTATATCCATATCTTTTATCCTCCTTAAAAGTTTCGTTTTATCATTAT